>JANYAY010000031.1 GCA_025361065.1 Deltaproteobacteria bacterium | reverse complement strand
TTGCAACAGCTCCTCTTTCGTGTATCCCCACAACTCTTCAGCTTTCCTGTTTGCCTCTACGATGTTTCCCTGCGTATCAGCGAGTAGTATAGCGTCACTCGCATGGTCCAATAGGCTGCGATATTTCGCTTCGCTTTCCTTTAAAGCCTCCTCTACCTGCTTGCGCTCTGTGATGTCACGGATGGTTCCAAACCTGACAGTGTGTCCTTTGTATTTCATCTTTCGAGCGCGCAGCTCCATCGGAAACCTTGTCCCGTCTTTTCTTAGCCCAATTGATTCGTAAGGTCCCAGGCCATCTGTGGCTATTTGTTTTTTTACCAACTCCAAAGATTCCGGGGCAAAAGTCACGGAGATCATCTCTTTCCCGAGCGCTTCACCCGGTTCGTACCCGAACATTTTGAAATATTGCGCATTCGCATGGAGGAGGACTCCTTCCTCGTGAATGGCAATGGCTTCAAACGCTGCTTCCGATAGAAGGCGAAATCTGTTCTTCACTCGCATTTAGGTCTTCCTCTGCCCGCTTGCGGTTTGATTCCAATTGCTCCAGTTCCTTAATTTTCTGTTTCAGAGAAGCCGGTTCCTGAATCAAATCCTGCATTGTCTTGGATTGATCTGTCATAGGATTGTCCCGGTGTTGAGATGATCTGTGGGGTTAGGAAGTTAACCAATGACTGCCATGACCACTTGATGGTTCTTAATTATGGTCATATGAGTTATCTTTTTGATAATATGCCCTTATGCTTTTATTATGTCAAGTGGAATAGCCGCAATCTTAATGTGACCATCTCCAATATTGAACTCTGAGTTACGCAAGAAAATGCTGAGTTCACTCAGCAAGAATTAACACTTGAAAGAAAGCATAATTGACAAGGGCAAGGACTTGTTTCTTTCAGGAAGCTTGTCTGCAGGTGCGAAACACTGGAATACATTAGATCAGTCGATGCATGTTTCAACCCGTACTCAGTGATCTGGACCAATCAGACAGCATCTCGCTTTGTATTGGAAAGTGTGTATGTCTGTATTTATCTCTGTTTCATTTAGTTCGGGAATAATCAATATTTGACCACTCCTCCAATCAAGCTCTATCCTGCGAATCAGATTAAAACAGAAGTTATTTAAATCCAACCCAGGAAAGCGCCGAAAATGGCGAGCATCGCGGCGTTGAGCAAAAACAATCCACCGATGAATTTCTTTTGCCAGGCAGGCTTCCAGTCATAGGAGTAGGCCGAAATAACGAAGAAAGGAATATAAACTGATATAAAAACTGTTGAGGCGCCCCACCAGGGATACACCCAGATGAATGCCGGTGTTTTTGCAAGAAAAATCTCGAGTATGGAAGCCAGGGCGGCGTTAGCCGTCCCGAAAAAGAGACGGTTGTTGATTCCCATTACTTTTGCTTTCGGGTCATCCAGCAGCAGTTTGCTGGCGGCCAATCCCGCGATGGAAAACATCAGACTGATTTCAATACCGACACCGACAAGAAGAAGAAAGCTGGTGCCGGTGGGAACCGTCCAGAGAGCATGCCCGGAAAAATGCTGGATCAGGGCATTGAGTATTTCATAAAACCAGTGAATCATATACAGAGAAAGACCAGCGGCGACCCCCCGGTAATTCTTTTTAGAAAGCTCACTGAAATATATATACAAAACAATCACTAAAACGGGAATGATGATCCATTGAAAATTATCCCACTTGCGCAGGATAGAAAGAGCCATTTGTGTTGCTTCGGGATGATTCATAAAATCCTCCATATTTTAATAACGAAATGTAGTACGGCCGGGAAATTAATTATTACTGCGCAAGACGGCCTCGATTATGGAAGTGCTCATATTCATCACATTGCCGATCAGGTTGGCCTCCCCCGTGGAGATAAACTTATTGGAGTAGACAATACTCTTCTGGGCGATGTTCACTACTTTGCAATTTGTGATGATTAGCGTTCCTCTCTTTTCAATGGTGCCTCCGATCACGAAATTCAGGTCCAACCTTGTGCCGATTTCGATAATATTATCTATTTGGTCATCCTGCTGAAGATTGTTGGCGGAAAGGAAATCTTCCAGATCCTTTCTGCCCAGTAGGGTAAATGATGAGCGCATTTTTGGCGCATTGATCAAAGCATTGGTCACCGTCCTGCCATAACTTGCCGCGTCCATGCTCAGCGGTGTAAAATGAAAAACAGCAACATTGAATTGTGGAGTGCTTGCCGGAAGAACCTTGGCCGCAGAAATTTCAACAGGGGTAATTTTTTCTTCACTGGCGGCAGGCTTAGCGGCTGATGCCGTATCCACTACGGTGAAGCTATAACGGGCAGAGACTATATATCCTTTGCGGCTATAGTTATAATAAGCTCGTACTTCGTATTTCCCCGGCGGGCGGGCGTCAAAAGTCAGTTCTCCCTGGCTTATGTTTTTAGGCATGTGCTTATAATCCCCGGCATCATCGTCGGCAGATCCAGCCGCAACGATGCATATCCAATCACGGTTACTGCCCGGTGCGCCGGAAAAATTCACCCGGATCGTTTCGCCTGTATTATAGGAATCTTTGTCGGTTTTTATCTGCTGTGCGGAATCTGCTGCGGCCAATAGAGAGCAAAAGGCCAGCATCAGTAAAATTACGAGGGAGACGATTAGTTTAATTTTCGGACCGGTATTCTGCATCTGCTTCCTCCTCAAATTATGGCCCAACTATACTTGATTTGGCAGTAAGTGTAAAGACTCTTAATTGTTTTCCTAATATTGACAAAATAGACAATCAGCGTATGATTTGCTAAATAATTTAAAGACACAGGGCAACCAGGCATTGCAGCATAATCCAATTGATCCATCAATAGATAAAGCAGATAGCAGGAAAGTGCTTGCTAATGGCGTTACCTGTGTGCAGTACAAATACTTCAACAATCGTGAGCATCAATATGAAAGCATCAAATAAGGCAGCTCTTTTATCGGCATTTGTCTTTCCCGGTGTCGGTCACTTCTATTTAAAAAAATATTGGCGAGGCCTGATGATCATGCTGATCTTCCTGAGCGGGGTAGGGTTCATGGTCTGGTCAGCTGCTTCCTCCGCATTGAATCACCTCGATAGCCTTATGCTTAAGATGCAGAGTGGAAATACCAGTTTGCAGGAGATTGCGGACATCGCCGGATCACAGACGTCAGCCAAGGCTCCCTATTATGACGCTGTTTTCTACTTGATTGTTTGCGTTTGGATTTTTACCGTCGTAGACGCCTATAAAATCGGCAAGCACAGAGATATTCAGGATAAAGAGACCACCTTTTCCAACCGCTAAACTGAGAGCTTTGCACAACTACTCAAATCGTCTTACCGGCGAAAGCCGGTATCCAGGAAACAATTGATAATGCTGGATTCCGTGTCGCGCTTCGCTTGCACGGAATGACAAAATGGTTAGTTTTATGTGGTTGTGCAAAGCTCTCAAGCTATAAAATATCTCCACCGGTAATCTGCGAATTGAGAAATATGTTTTTATTTCTTCCGGTAGCCGGCCGAGTATAGAAGTGACCGGCCGATGGAGGCAAAGTCCTTTTCCAGTTTGACCATAATTTCCGCTGCTGATCCCACGTCTGTTCTTCCCGGATATATATCATAACGGATTTTATAAATATCGGGTGTGAAGTCAGGCATAACGACATTGGCGCCGGCCTGCAATGCCTGGATACGTCCCTGGGGATGAAGAGTGGAGAGCGCTGTTGTTGCCGGAATGTTGGTATTGCGGGTAATCAGGCGGGCGATGGCCACAACCCGGCAGGTGAGTTCCAGTGCGTCATTGTCAATACCGGCCAGCGGCGTTTCGGGATGTGCAATGAAGGGGCCGATTCCCAGCATGTCGGCATCAAGTTTCTTCATGATGAGCAGATCATCGGCCAATATTTCCGGGGTTTGACCGGGCAGGCCCACCATGTTGCCCGTTCCCGTTTCAAAGCCCAGTTTTTTTAAGTTAAACAGACATTGCAGACGGCTTTCCAACTTGCAGCCGGGTCGCAGGTAGTTATAAATGTCCCGTGATGCTGTTTCATGCTTCAACAGATAGCGGTTCGCTCCCGCCTGGGCAAAAGCCTGATAATCAGCCAGGCTTCTTTCACCGAGTGACAAGGTAATAATCAGACCGGTTTCCGCTCTGACGCGTTCAATCAAATTGCAGATAATTTCGGTCGAAAAAAAAGAATCTTCCCCTGATTGGAGCACGACGGTAGGAATACGTAAATTTTTTATTTGCTGTGCGGCGGCGATAATTTCATCGGCAGTCATCCGGTAGCGGCTGATTTTCGCATTGGCGCAACGCAGCCCGCAATAGAGGCAGTTGCGCTCGCAGTAGTTGGAAAATTCAATAATGCCGCGCAGGAAAATTTCATCACCTACTTGTTCTTTTCTGACGTCGTCGGCTGCCGTAAAAAGAGCCGGCGAATGGTCTTCGGGCATCTGCAAAAGTTGAATAATTTCTGCGCGGCTTAAGTCGTTACCCTCTCTTGCTTTGCCGATCAGATTTTCGATGTTTGTCGCGGATTTAGATAAAGATGTCACGTTTGCCTTCCTCAATTTGCTTCAGTTTATTGATGACGGAGTTCTTGCGCTTTGTTTTGAATGTATCTCTGAGCATCTGCTCGATCAGTTTATCACCGGCTAAGCGGGTTTGGGGACTGGCGTAATCAAGCAGATATTCCTTGAAAGAATAAACGGCGTTGGTCTGGCAGAATCTCTGAATCAGGCCGGGTTTGGCCAGATCCATAAAATCTTTGCCGGTGCGGCCCAGGCGGTAGCAGGCCGTGCAGAAGCTGGGTATATGGCCGTGCTCGGTAATATCCAGAATAACTTCGTCCAGAGTGCGGGTATCGCCAAGATTAAACTGTGAAGCGCGGAAGGCTTCGCTGGAGTCTTCCTGATAACCGCCGGGATTAGTGCGCGATCCGGCGCTGATCTGGGAAACACCCAGAGCAAATACTTCCGAACGCATAGCCGGATTTTCGCGAGTACTCAGAATCATCCCGGTGTAGGGAACGGCCATGCGGATAATTGCTACCAGTTTTTTGAAGTCATGATCGCTCACCGGATGCGGCGGTTTAATTGCGGCCGGGGCATTGAAGGCCGGTTCCAGTCGAGGTATGGAAATGGTATGCGGCCCCACGCCGCAGTCTTTCTCCAGTTGCAGGGCATGCAAAAGCAGTCCCAGAACTTCATATTTGTAATCATAGAGGCCGAAAAGCGCTCCGATGCCCACGTCACTGATGCCGCCTTCCTGGGCGCGATGCATGGCAGTGAGCCGGTTGGCGAAATCCTTTTTAGGGCCGGTCGGATGCATCGTCTTGTAGGTTTCGTGATGATATGTTTCCTGAAATAAAACAACAGTGCCAATGCCGGTTGTTTTCAGCTTTTTATATTCCGCCGCTTCCAGCGGGGCTATTTCCACATTAATCCGTCGGATCTCGCCGCCTTTTTCGGTTTTTACTGAATATGCCGTTTCTATTGCTTCCATGAAATATTCCAGACTGGAACGGGTAGGGTGCTCACCGCAGAGCATCAGCAGGCGCTTATGGCCTTCGCGTTCGAGAACCTGCACTTCTTTGGCGATTTGTTCCATCGTCAAAGCGACGCGGTTGAGTTCTTTATTGTCGCTGCGGAATCCGCAATACAGACAATTATTGGAGCAGTGATTGGCAACATAAAGCGGCGCAAAAAGGACAAGGCGGTTGCCGTAGATATCCTCCTTGATTTTATGTGCCGCCTGAAAGATCAGCCCGATGAGCTCGTCATCTTCGGTTTGCAGCAATATGGCAACTTCTTCGGGTGAGAGACCTTTGAGCTCCAGAGCCTTAGCGATAATTTCCCGAACTCGATCCTTCGCGGGATTCTTTGCTTTGGCAAGCAGGGTTTCAATTTTTGCATCATCAATAAAATCTTTAATCATTTTTATCATCTTTCATATTTTAGTTAGAACTGATTTGACTTGAACTCCCGTTAATGCCCCGAGTTTGCCGGTCAGCGCACCGATTTCATCGGTGGTTGCATGAACAATCAGGGAAATAATATGCAGCCCCTTGGGAAAATAGGGTATGCCCATTCGTCCGATGATCACATCGCCATACTCGCTCAGGATTTTATTTACATTTTCCGACTGATTTTTCCTGTTCGTAACGATAATTGTAATAGTTCCGATACGTTTTTCCATATTCCTCTCACTAGATAACCACGGGCTTTCAGCCCTCTGCTTTGCAGGATAAGTCGACCAGCATATTTCAGCACGCTTCGCTTCTGAAATATGGGTCTTACTAACCACGGGCTTTCAGCCCTCTGCATAATTCGCATATCCGTCATTCCGTGCAAGCGAAGCGCGACACGGAATCCAGAAAATGCTTGATAAAACTGGATGCCGGCCTCCGCCGGCATGACGACCATAATGGCGCTTTCAGAAAATAAAAAAGGTTTGATCCCGGAAGAATCAAACCTTTAAAATTAAAGACTTCATGCTTCCCTCAAGATCAGCAATTCCCTCTCTTTCAGGTAGAACTTATTTGCGAACACCTTATCTTCTTGAGCGTACTTTTGTCAACACGGAATCTTGTAAATGACGATAATATCTTTCTCCATCCCTGTCGGTAATCAGAGCACTAATTCTCCAGAATTACAAACATTCTGCACTGCCGGCAGTCAAATTCGAGACGATATGTATGGTGAGCATCCCGGAGTCGCAGAGGTTCTTTAACGGAGTGAAGCGCCTGTTGCAGTTTGGGGCACATATCCAGTTGATGCCGGATGCAGTAACGGGTGGTCATGACCGTTTTTCCGGTTGTGTCGGAAAGGGTTTCCAGAGCCGGTTCCGCGACAGTTGCACCGTGTCGTTCATAGAATTGACGTGCAAGGGCGTTGAACACATTGGCGTGGAAGTCGAGCGTTTTTTCCGGGTAGGGAGTGTTGTTGGGCGTAAACGGTATTTCCTGACGGGGACATGCTTCCTGCCGGATTGAAGTCAGTTTCTCCAGGACCTCTCGGCGGATTCCATTCAACATGCTTGCGGGAAGAAAGCCCGGTTGCTCGGGACGAATAGTCAGTCGAACTATCCGGTAAGACGTGTTGCCCGTACTGGTCAGTTGTTTCTCAATCTGCCCTCTGGCCAGGATTGGATTGCGCGGAGGCTCCGGTAAATCCTGCTTGATTATTTCGGCAACATTGCCGTCTTCGTCTCTTGCCGAAAGCCTTACGAATTTGTCTTCCTGCCGGAAATCCATTTCCACGGCGATGCGCCGTCCGCCGGAAGATTTCTTGAGAATTCGGGTAAAGGCCATGTCGGAATTGCGATAGAGGGGGATGCCGGTTTCCAGCCCCATCATGCTGTTGGGGTAGATTTTTCCCTCCTCCACCCGGTTTACCCGAAAACCGGACAGCTCATTTTGGCCGGTGAAGAAGCAAAGGCCGTCGCCGTTTTGGAGATCATGGGTCTCTATCCGAAAAAAATCTTTTCCTATAGCGGTGATTTTTCCCAGATACTGTCCAAGGGATTTTTGTGTGTCGAGAGAGGCAACCTTTTCTTTTCTTCCCGCAATGAAGTATTGCGTATAGCCGCGGTTGAAGGTTTTGTGTGGGTCCGGCAGGAAGTTGAGGGCGTTTTTCCCGGAGCTGCTCTTCCGGTAATCAGGGTGCTCGTTGATAAACCGGTCGATGACTTGCCGGTAAGCGGCCGTTACATTTTTTACATACTCAATTCCCTTGTATCTTCCCTCGATTTTAAAGGAGGTGACGCCCGTTGCAATCAGGTCGGGTATGGCACTCATGAGGTTTAAGTCTTTGAGGGAGAGGAGATATTTGTTTTGCAGGATTTTATCGCCGTTACCGTCCGTCAGCGTATAGTGGGATCTGCAGGGTTGGGCGCAGACACCGCGATTGCCGCTGCGGCCCAATATGGCCTGACTCATATAACATTGACCGCTGTAGGAAACGCACAAGGCCCCGTGCACAAAAGTCTCCAGTTCTATTTGAGAATTCCTGCGAATGTCGGCAATCTCGACAAGCGAGAGTTCTCGGGCCAGAATCACCCTTTGGAAGCCCACAGCTTCCAGGAAACGGATTTTTTCCGGTGTGTTATTGTGCATCTGGGTGCTGGCAATCAGTGGAATCGGCGGGAGGGCCAGTTCCAGCAAACCAACATCCTGAATAATCAGACCATCGGCGCCCAGTCGATATAGCTCGTTGATTATATCCAGTGACTCGGCAATTTCCCGGTCCGTGAGGATTGTGTTGAGCGCCGCATAGACGCGGGCATAATAGCAGTGGGCATGCTTAATCAGGCGGGCAATGTCGCTGATGCTTGCGCCCGCTGCGGCCCGGGCGCTGAATTTTGGCGCGCCGATATACACGGCATCCGCACCCTGATCAATGGCGGCAATTCCGATATCAGCGCTACCTGCCGGTGATAAAAGTTCCAGTGCTGTGACCATTTACTTCTCCTAAAAAACTTCCATGAGATCCCCCTCTTTTATCGCGTACCCCCTAGTGACCTTTAGGTTATTCAGGGTATAAAGAGGAGTTAGGGAAGATTTTACGAAAAACAAAACGTCCCCATTATTACCTAATCGCCGGAAGCCAGAAGTCCTGCAGGGAACCCCGGCGAATGCATGGGTATGCCGGATAAGTAATGACGGTGGTTTGCTGATGATCTCAATTAAATAGCAATTAAATAGAACCGTCC
>JANYAY010000008.1 GCA_025361065.1 Deltaproteobacteria bacterium | reverse complement strand
TTATGGCCTAAGTTTGCCTGAAATCTTCCGACAAACATTATCGCTATGTCAAATGGCTCTTGCTTTTACTCCCGAACCAAATCCTATCTCTCTTTTCATTTATCCGTGCTAGTTTTCATAAAACTTTTGACACTACCGATTTATAATTAATAAGTTATTGGATTATAAAAGATTTTGCAAATTAGAGCAATATATTTTTATGCCGGATTGGTGGGGGGATGTCTTGCCAGGTGGACTGCTGATGATGAAGTTATAATTCAAGTGTGAATCGGAATAGTTATGGGTAGCTTCTGCTCCTTCTAATGGCCCATTGTTTGCGGCAGAATAAGAGCGATTTGCGGAAAAATGATCAAAAGAATCAGGCAAATGACCATAGCGATAAAAAACGGCAAGACACCACGGAAAATGGTGTACATCGGTACGTCTTTGGCAATTCCACTGATGACAAAAACATTTATGCCCACGGGTGGCGTAATCAAACCCATTTCCATAAATAGTGTAACCATTACTCCAAACCAGATCGGATCAAACCCCATTTGGACAACAATTGGAAAAACAACCGGCAGTGTCAATACCATAATAGCCATGCCTTCCATCAGGCAGCCCAGAATAATATAAATAATGCAAATGACCGACATGACCACATATCTGTTTAGCCCCAGGCTCACTATTAATCGAGAAAGACTTTCCGGAATCTGGCTGACCGTCATAAAGTAGCCGAGAATATTTGCGCCGATCAGAATTGTGAAAACCATTGCCGTGGTCAGTGCGGTTTCGTACAAGGCGGAAAAAAGACTTTTTCGATTAAGACGCTTCTTAACTAAGGCAATTACGAAAGCACCGAATGCCCCCACTCCCGCTGCTTCCGTTGGCGAGAACCAGCCTGTATACAGACCGCCGATCACCAGGACAAAAAGAAAGAAAACGCCACCAGTGTTTTGAAGTGCGGCAAATCTCTCCCTCCAGGGGAAACTTGGTCCGGCGGGCGCCAAAAGAGGATTATTCCTGGTTAAAAGATATATTGTTCCCAGAAAAAGGAACGTCAATAAAATGCCCGGCAGAATGCCGGCGATGAAAAGCGTCCCTATAGGCTGTTCCGTTAATATGCCGTAGATAATCATTATGGTGCTGGGCGGAATTAAGATACCCAGCGTACCTCCGGCGGCGACACAGCCGGTTGCCAGAGCGCTGTCATAGTTAAAGCGCTTCATCTCCGGCAAGGCTACCATCCCCATAATTGCTGCCGTGGCTAATGATGACCCGGATATGGCGGCAAAACCGGCACAAGCCATAACGGTAGCCATGGCGAGTCCTCCCGGCAGGAAACCAATCCAGCGATAAACTGCCTGATATAAATCATATCCCATCCGGGATGAATTAGAAAACAGGCCCATCAAAATAAAGAGTGGAATTACGGTTAATGTATAAGAAGATCCCGTCTTATATGCAACCATACCGATCATGGATATCCCGGCACTGAAGGATGTTAATAAGACAAATCCCCCAAAACCGACAATTCCCATAGCGAAGCCAATATTCATGCGCAAGAGCAGGAGCAGAACCATCAGCATAATTCCGGCAACGCCTGTAATTATCGGATCCATAGTTGCCACAACTCTCGCCAAGCAATAATCATTCGAAATAAGAGAACGACACTAAAAAGAATCAACGCCACGGCAACAATGAAAATAAGCGGGTACTTGGGCAACCACAAATCCAGAGAGACTTCACCGGAAGATTTCATAAGAAAGGCATAGCTGAAAACGGCAAAAGTAATACAACAATAAAGAACAAGCCCGATAATTTTAACAAGGGCATCAATAAGCGCGCGGTTCTTCAATGATAACCGGTTAACCACCAAATCAACGCTGACATTGCGGTCTTTCAGCTCTCCTTCAGCCAGTGAAAAAAATACAATAGCAGCCATCATGAATTCGGAGATCTCCAGTGTCCCCAAAATTCCTTTATTGAATATTTTCCGGAGAACAACATCCGCCACTGTCAAAAGCATGAGTAAAAAAATTATAACAACGCCAATGCCATTGAGCGTATGAGCAATTTTACAAAGCAAATTTGCTTCTTCCTGTTTTTGATGCATTACTTTTACAACTCCGGTTTAAATATTGCTAATTGCTTTTAGCTGTGAACTCATGAATCTTATCCATCAATTCCTGAGCCGGTATACCCCTCACCGCATTTTTTGCCACCCAATCAGCTTCCATCTTTCTCACTCTTTCCCTGAACTTCTTTTTTTCTTCGGGCGTTAAACGATAGACTTTTATTTTCCCGGTGTCGCTTAAATTTTTTAATGAAGATTTCGCATAATCGTCATAAATCTTAGAGGCTCGTAATCCCCACTTCTTTCCCGATGCCTGATCCAGGGCTTTTCTGGCATAATCAGGTAAAGAGTTGTATTTTCCTTTATTCATAATCACAGCCATTGGCGATATGTAAAAATCAACCTGTGTTGTGTTTTTAATTATTTCTGTTAATTTAAAATCAGTTAATGAAGTACTGGGTGAAAGCATACCGTCAATAACATGTTTATCCAGCGCCATGGAAAGATCGGAAAGCGGCATGGATACCGGATTAGCACCAAGAAGCCTTAATGCTTCACTCATATAAGAAGAGGGGGCCCGCATTTTCATTCCCTGCAAATCTACCAGCGCCCGGATAGGCCTCCCCACTGAATGCAATTGACCGGTATCGCAACTGTAAAGCCACAATACTTTATAATCCTTAAAATCTTCGGCTAGATATTTGTCATAAACTCCATATAATACTTCTGCTGCCTGTACGGCATTATCAAACATAAAAGGCAAATCAAAAGCAGAAGTCCGCGGAAAACGACCGGTCGTATAAGAGGGAACGATAAAAGCAATATCTGCAATACCAGTCTTCACTGAATCAGCCAGTTCCGGGGCGCCGCCCAAAGCACCACCGGGAAATATTTTAATTTTCACCTTACCGCCCGTCAGTTTTTCCACTGCCTCGGCAAACGGAACGAAAGACTGCTGATGCTGGACATGCAGCGGTGACATAAAATGGGCCATTTTCAGTTCGATTGTTTCAGCACTTCTTGCCATAGATGCCGCTAATGTTATAAATGCAAACACCAGCAGCATACTAAAGCGCTTAATATTTTTTCCCATTATCTCTCTCCTTTTTGATTAATCAATTATATTCAGTTCATCCTCGGGCTGCTTTTCTTCAATATCCAAAACGTATTGTGCAATATTGTCGCAGTGATCAGATATGCGTTCCAAATGAATGAGCATCTCCACAAAAAAAGGTCCGGCCTCGGCTTGACATAGCCGGTTATGAAATCGCTTGATATGCCTTTCCCGTGAATCTTTGACTTTTATGTCTACTGCTTCTTCCCTGCTGATAATGTCCCTGATTTTCTCGGCACACGGCTCGACAATAATTGTTATTGCGTCATCAAGATTCCGGCTCACTAATTCAATAATTTCCATTATCTCCCGCTCACCGCTTTCGCTGAACTTGATTTTCTTTGCGGACTTCTGGAGAACTAGATCTGTTATCAATATTACATGGTTGCCGATACTTTCAATATCATCCGTAATTGCCGTATACGCAAAAAGTTTTTGGGATAGTTTAACGGAAAGGTGCCTGGCTGATATTTGCCATAAGAATCTGACGATTTGTGCTCGTAAATTATTAACCACCATTTCGATATAAGAGATATCTCGCTTTTTACCTTCTTTAGGGCAAGCGATCAATTCAATACTTTTTGTGAACATTTTTTGCACAATGACCATCTCCCGCTGCAACTCTTTTTGAACATCGCCCAACGCCTTTTCCGTATCGGACAAATCATTCTGATCAAGAAATTCCGGCCAGAGTGGCAAAGTCTGGTCTTTGCCGGGTATTATTTTATTCATTAAACGGGCAAACGGTTTTAAGAAAAAGACAAACATAAACACGATGAGCAGATTCAGCAAAAAGTGACCCAAAACAATCTGCTGGGCCACGCTGGAAGAAAGAGCCCGCAACAAAATCAAAAAATACGGCATAAATATCAGGAAAAGCAGGACGCCTGCGCATTTGAAAACCAGATGAGATATGGCGCTTCTTTTACCGCTTACTGTGGCGACAGTGCCAACTATAAGCGCCGTAACGGTTGTGCCGATGTTTGCCCCCATAATCACAGGCAAAGCATTTTCCAATAAAACAACGTCCTGCTGCGCCAATATAACTAAAATGCCGATCGGTATAGCTGATGCATGGACAATCCCGGTTACAACCAGGCCCAGACCAATGCCGAAAAGAGGATTCTTGGCCTGGGCAAAAAAATTAAGAAAGGCCGGCGATTCTTTTAACGGTTCTGTCGCCTGACTTACCAGTTCCAAGCCGAAAAAGATGAGGCCAAAATAGAAAATCATCTCACCGGCAATTTTCCATTTGTCGCGACCAATTAACCACAGAAGTCCACCTGCGGATATGAAGAGGGGTGATATTTCAGTAAATCTCCATATCACAAATTGAACACTTAATGTTGTTCCGATATCTGCGCCCAGAATAATGGCGAGTGAGCTGTAAAAGCTGATCAAACCTGCACTCACCAGACCTATTGTCAAGGCTATCGAAGCAGATGAACTTTGAAAAAAAACGGTAGAAACAATGCCGGTGAAAAGGCCGTAAAGAGGTTTCTCCACTGCATATTTAATATATTGTTTTATACGTATATCAATAATTTTTCGGGCTGTTGAGGAAAGCCGGAACATGCCGATTAAGAATAAGATTACACCGCTGGTTGCTATTAAGATTTCTTTCATCTGCTCTTTAACCTGTTTGGGGCGTGATTTGCCCTTTTGTCAAACCGTCTTAATACGGCATCGCTGGAGAACGTATATTTACAAATTTGTTTCAAAAGCTCAAGAGTAATAATCCAGCCGCAGAGATACCATTAAGCTGATTGTATTATCTATATCGTAAGTTACAGGCCAATCTTCGAGTAATTTTGTTTTTGAAATCAGTATTGCCTTTGTCAATACTGGATAATCTTCAATTTGTCATTGACAATTATTAGAATTCGCGGTTATATTTAATAAGTTATGTATTATAAATATTAGGTTTGTTCTTGCTTCATCCTTTTTCATAAAAGAAAGAAAAAAGAGCTTATGCGATGACGGAAAAAGATTACAAAATCACGAACGCTTTTACACAGAGCACGTCACCTCAATTTGCCCCCTCGCGAATTTTCCAGCATGGCAAGCTATTTGATGAATTAGGTATACAAAGGCTGTGGGACCAGAAAAAACTGGTTAATAAATTAAATCATATCAACTTTATTGATGGTCACATTTCTATACTTTTTAATGACGATATAACAGACGAACAAATCTTAATCAAAGCTTACCCCCAGCCCTGCATAAAAGACGAGCTCATCTGTCTGCTGGATATTCAGACCGATCCTGACGATCTGGGAAAAAGCAACCCTGCTTATTTAATGATCGAGGATGGATATACTACAATTTTAGCCGCAACCGAAATCATCAGCAAAATTGACAATCAGATCAAAATAACTATTCCGGAAAAAAGTTATTCCATAACCAAGCGCAGAACAAAACGCTATCGCTGTGCAGACATAACCTGTAAAGTGATTCAGGGTGATTTTAATGTACCCGGCTTGTTGATAGATTTTACCCCCAGCGGCCTGGCAATCAAATTGACTGGCAATAGAAACATGAAAGGACTCGATGAAAAAAAATCGGCTCTGATCAATCTTTCCCAAAATGGCACTAGGCTTTTCTCCGGTTTGTGCAGATGTATCCGCAATGATATGGATTTGCCCGAGGGCAGGATGGTATTTGTACCCCTCAGCAATCAGATGGCATTGTTCCCGAAAAGAGAAATGCGCAATCTACGTCAACACATTGTTCCCGCGTTTTCCATGAGTTTTGAGCACCCTTTCTTCAAAGGGACATTGGAACGCGACATATTTGATATTTCTTCCGCGGGATTTTCCATACGGGATAAGATTGACGAAGAAACTCTCTTACCCGGAATGATTATTCCACATATAACCATAGTTTACGCCGGTATCTTAAAAATAGATTGTTCCGCTCAAGTTGTTTACCGCCAGGAAGATCAGGAAAATAACACTGTGCAATGCGGTCTGGCGATTGTCGATATGGATGTCTATTCCTACAGCCAACTCAATCATATTCTCGGCACATATCTGGATTGTAATGCCCGTGTTTCCACTGAAGTGGATATGGATGCTCTTTGGGAATTTTTTTTCGACACCGGCTTTATTTATGGTGAAAAATACGAGTATCTCCAGCCTCATCGGGAAACTTTTAAAGAAACATATCGGAAATTATACAAGGACAATCCGGATATTGCGCGGCATTTTGTTTATGAGAAAAACGGTAAAATTTACGGACATATTGCCCTGGTGCATGCTTACGGGCCTTCCTGGATAATTCATCATTTTGCCGCCCGGCGAATGGGCAACCGTCTGCCCGGCCCAGCGGTACTAAAGCAAATCACTCAATACCTTAGCGGCTATTCCCGATTCCCTTCAGCGAAAATGGATCATGTTATGACCTATTACCAGCCGGAGAACAAAATCATTGATCGCATTTTTGGCCGTTTTGCCCGTCACTTAAATGATCCCAAGAAAAGTTCTCTGGATTTGTTTTCCTACCTTCTTTTCGAAAAAAAATCCGAGATAGAAAAACTACCCGCGGACTGGGAATTAAAGGAAGCCGTTATTTCCGATTTAGCCAGATTAAGAGAGTTTTATGAAAATACCTCCGGTGGTCTCCTGATGAGCGCTCTGGGGTTGGAAATTCCATCGGAAGCTCTAAAACAATCATTTATCAGAGCCGGGTTCAAGAGAGATTGCCATACATATTGCCTCTCTTTTGCTGGTCAACAAATGGCTTTGTTTATAGTTAATAAATCAGACATGGGGTTTAATTTATCCGATTTACTAAACGGCATTAAAATACTTGTGCTCGAACCGGATAAACTTCCGTGGGCCAAATTATCGGCGGCACTAGATAATTTATCCGGTTTTTTTACCGCCGAGAGGATTCCTTTGCTTCTATTTCCTGCCACCTATCTTACTTCGCAAAAAATTGAGGAAGAAAAGCAGTACTCTTTATGGATACTGAGAACAAAATACGCTGATGATTTTCTCCTTTACATGGATAGTTTGCTGAAAGTGAATACGGTGAGGTAATGATGGAAAATACCCCTCTTTATAATAGTGTCATTCTCTTAGTATACATAGATTTACTGAAAGAGAATTATCCTTCCGTAAGCATAAATGAACTGTTGGAGTATTCTCAAATTGCCCCTCATGAACTGGAAGATCACGGCCATTGGTTCACTCAGAATCAGAGTGATCGTTTTTATGATTTTTTAATTAAAAATACCAAAAATCATCAGATAGCGAGAGAAGCAGGACGCTTTGCCATAACATCAGAGTCATCGTCACTTTTGAGACAATATACGGCAGGATTTGTTACGCCTGCTATGGCTTACTGGATGATGGGAAAAATCTCCTCCACATTAACAAGACATATAATATTTCAAATAAACCAAATCGCTGCAAACAAGCTGGAAATGATCACAACTCCCCAGGAGGGTGTAAAAGAAAAACCTTACCAGTGCGAAAACAGAATCGGTATGTTTGAAAGTCTGGCCAAATTATTTACCGGCCAGTATCCCCAAATCGAACATCAGGAATGCGTCCATAAAGGTGATTCATCCTGCAAATATATTATCTCCTGGAAAATAACACCGGCAATGATCTGGAAATTAATTGCCGGCTATTCATCCATTATAAGCATCACTTTGTCATTAATTTTACTTTTTTTAGTGCCTATTAAATCATGGATTATTTATTCTTTAATTTTTGCATTAGTTTCAACATTCAGTTTTCTAATAGCGGGAAAACTGGAGAGAAAAGATATAGACAAATCAGTGGAAAGCCAACAAAGCATTGGCGATCAATTAATGAAACAATTCGATGTCAGGTATAATGAATTAGCTTTGATCAAAGAGATTGGTGAAGCCGCTTCCATTATTCTTGATCCGCAACTACTCCTAAATTTTATTACA
The DNA here is from genome assembly GCA_025361065.1 of Deltaproteobacteria bacterium. Lineage (GTDB taxonomy): Bacteria > Desulfobacterota > Syntrophia > Syntrophales > Smithellaceae > MVRV01. The sequence goes on along the minus strand of JANYAY010000008.1, from coordinate 29,651 downwards.
GATGCGCTACAGAAGCGCCTCCAATTCAACCGCGGCATGATAATGCTCGCCAACCAGGAAAATACTAAACTGGTTTTTACTACCGGCTATGGATACACACCAGAAGAGGAAGCTTTATTAAAAAGTACTGATTTCACTTTGGACAATCCGAATTCAGAAGGCATTTTTTATTTAGTTTACCGGGATATAAAACCATTCCTGATCAATGACACCACTGATATCGAAAGCAAGCTTTCCAAGAAAAGTGCAAACTTTATGAACAAATTAGGGATTAAAGCTTTTATTTGTGTCCCGATAATTTACGAAGGTAAAGCAGAAGGTGTTCTTGCTGTCGATGGTACGAAAACAAAAAGCCCCCTCACCCAAAGCGATTTGAGTTTGCTGATGGGTATCGCTCCGCAAATCGGTACCAGCTTGAACAATGCACTTGCTCACAAAAAACTCAAAGAAAGTGAAGAGCGCTTCCGTAACTTAAGCGACAATTCGCCGGATATTATTTATCAGTTGGATCAGGAAGGAAAATTTAAATACTTTAATCCCGCATGGGAAGAAGTTTTCGGCCATAGCAGGAATGATCTCTGGGGTAGAAACATGACCGATTTTATGCGTGAGGACGATCGTGTCAGTTTTGCCCATATTTTCCATGAAATCATTGAGGGCAAATCAACTGTTAGAGATAAAAATTTTATTCTTTTAAACAAAAAAGAACTGCCTCGCTACGTAACATTCACCGGGGCACCGGATTTAGATGCGGAAGGAAAGGTTATTGGGATTGTCGGAACTTTAAAGGATATCACTAAATTACGCAACATGGAAGTCCAGTTGCTGCAGGCTTCCAAGATGGAAGCCGTGGGCACGTTAACCGGCGGAATCGCGCACGACTTCAACAATATCATTCAGGCTATCATGGGATATAATCAGCTAATGATTTCGGGAAGAACCGGCAATGAAACAGATATGATTTATCTCAACAACATAGGAGAATTAATCCAGCGTTCACGGCAACTGGTTCAACAGTTGATGCTATTCAGTAAAAAAGTGGAACCGCAATCCAAGGCAGTCAACATTAATAATGAAATTGAAAGTACACAGAACCTACTTTCAAAATCAATTCCCAAAATGATTGAAATTAAAAACAACCTCGATAAAAACATTTTTCCCATTAATGCCGATTCTACCCAGATCGGACAAATAATCATGAATCTGGTTATTAATGCCCGCGACGCCATGGGTGAAAGCGGAAATATAACGATAACCACAAAAAATATCTTTTTGTCGAAAAATACTTACGCTGGCGGCTTGAATATACCACCCGGTAATTATGTTGAACTATCTGTCTCCGATACAGGTTCCGGTATGGAAAAAGAGGTAATAAATCATATCTTCGAACCATTTTTTACCACAAAAGAAGTAGGCAAAGGCACGGGGCTTGGTCTTGCTGTTGTCTATGGAGTAGTGAAAAGCCATAATGGGTTTATCTACTGTGAAAGTGAATTGGAGAAAGGTACAACTTTCACTATTCTTTTCCCGGCCTCAACAGCCATAAGACCTCAAGAAGTGATCGAACTACCGCAGCCGAGACAAATACAAACAGGTACGGAAACTATCCTTCTTGTTGATGATGAAAAAAGCATTTTAGATACAAGCAGCGACACCTTGAGTTTATATGGCTACACAATAATAAGCGCGGAAAATGGTGAACAGGCCAGCGAAATTTATGAAGCTCAGAAGGAAAATATTCATCTGGTTATTTTAGATTTGATTATGCCCGGCAAGGGAGGCAAGAAATGTTTAAATGATTTAATAGCCATTAATCCTCGTGTTAAAGTATTAATGACCAGCGGGTACTCCAGTTCGCAACAGATAGAAGAATTAATCAAAACAGGAGCTGCCGGATTTATCAGCAAGCCATATCACCCTGATGATTTGCTGTCTAATATTCGAAAAATAATTGATAATGCTACTTACCCGAGTAAAGGCCGGGTTCCCTTGCATAAAATGAGAGGTGTATAAGTAAAACGTCTTGGATCAAGAAAAAATCGCTCAAAGTCAGAAATAAATGCAGAGTATCCTCCATCATATTCATTAAATAAATAATCCGCTTTTTTTGCTGCTATTTCTACTTTTTTGGTCCAATTAAATATATCGGTTTCCTTTGCTGGGCCATATATTAAATGATGAGCTTCTAAATTAACTTCAATATTTTCTAAACTATTGTCATACAGGAAAGAATAAAGTTTGCGTCCCACAAATGTATCAACATTATATTTCTCATCCAATAGAGCCATGATTTTCGGCAATAACTCGGCAATTTTTGATGGCAATTCATAATGATTCAAACAATTATAATCTAAATCGATCAGGCACAGTGTGCCTCCTGGTTTCAGGCAATCTTTTAGTTTCTTGACAATATCCAGGGATTCCCGACGAAAATACTCTAGTACAAATCTGACCCAGATAAGATCAAACTGCCCCAATCCTGTCATTGAATCGTGTATGTCCTGACGACAGAACTCAACACCTTTTTTGCCACCGTAATGCTCTTTGGCGTATAATATCCTCGACTCAGAAAAATCAATACCAACGATACTTCCTTCCGGTTGGATCATTTCATAAAGCAGTGCCGTAGTTTTTCCAACACCACATCCTACATCAAGGACACGCATGCCCGGTTTCAAACCACACCAGAGGGCCTGTCTATGCAGGGCTGCCGGATCAGTCTTCACTTCAAGACGGATCGCTTCGTCTTCGTTTTCCATAAGATAGTCTTGAGAATTGGTCAAATTCGACTTCGACTTTGTTGCCACCATTTTCTCCTCTAGGGATAAAATATAATCTTTGACAGGAATATAATGTAAATCGGACCTCGATCCTTTTATTACGTCGCTGCAACTCATATCCGTTCACTTTAATTTGCGCCTTTTAGCAGACTGACAAAGTAAACTCAAGACAATAGTGTATAAGTTATTTCCTCGTTTAAAGCAAATCATGTTGGCGACAATGGACAATACATGAGTGCAGATGAAGACAATAAATCACAATTCATTTAAGCTATGAACTCAAACAGGAGGATGGAAACTTTCTCTAGTGGCACAAGTTGCATACTGATAAACTTCTAAAAAAGTTTAATTTTGCAATAAGTAAAGAAGTTAAACATTCCACATGCTGGAAGGTATTACCTCACAAAATCCCTTTACTATTTCGCTACTAGAGAGCTCTCCCGTCATAGATTTCTTCGAAAGGATATTCCTTGCGTTGAAGAAAGCTTTCTTTTGCTCAGAAGTCATTGTATCTAGTAGCAGCATATTGTCGCTTCTGTAAATTGCACCTGACCGCTCAGTGGATAGAATTGTTTTTATTACTTCTTGTTGTGCCTGTTCAGAATTCATGGTTGTATGAGACCAACGTGTAAGGGTACCCCTAAGGCCGTAACGCTTTCTTTGATCTTCCTCAAATATCGGACTCAATGGCGCAAGCATGAATGGATAAAGTGACCACTGCATGATGCCCTCCAGTTCAGGATATTCGATGCTTTTTATAAAGTCACGCGTTCGCTGAGCAGTTTCCAAGGTTTCGCCAGGAAAACCGAAGATGAAATAACAAGAACAATTAATCCCAACTTTCAGAATATTTTCAACCACTATTCGATAAGTATCCGGATCTGCCCGTTTTTGCATGTTGTGAAGTATGCCGGGATCGGCCGACTCTAGCCCCAAACGGACTTCGACGCATCCGGCACTGCGTAACAACTGAAAATCGATATTTTTCAGGGCATCAGCTCGTATAAAAATCATCCATTTGATACCCAGATTTTCATTGGCCAAACGGTTAAGATTTTTATTTAGGTCGCCGGAACCAAGCATGAAATTGTCATCCACAAACCAAACATAACGAATGCCTCGGCGAGCAACTGCTTTGAGTTCAAGAATAATTTCGTCTATTGATTTGGAAAACACAAAACGACGATCACTGGTAAAATTACAGAATGCACAATGGTATGGACAACCATTACTTGCTTGTATTGGCATGACGTTAGACGAAAACAGTGAATCGTCAAATTCATCCAAATTGAGGCTGCAATCTTCAATAGACACTTTTTCATCAATTCGATTGGTAAAATGGACGGAGCTACTTTCATACCAAGCAGTGTTGGGAATAGACTTTGGTGATTGTCCATTGCGTAGAATCTCTAACAAATTACATAAAATATTTTCGCCGTGATGACTCACTATATATAAGTCTATAGAAGGTCGATTGCTATCTTCAAAAAAAAGATACGATTGTTGTATTTCCTTCGAGCTATAAAGAGGTTCATCAGAACGCTTATGAATGAGATAAGACTGATAAACAAAAGGCCCTCCTGCAACAATGAAAGAATCTGGGGCATGTTGTCTAATATCCCTAATTACGCGAGTAAGATGATCTTTAGAATAAATAAAAGATGTTGATACTGCGATCAATGTCGGATTGCGATGAACTGCATTGATGAACTTGTCTTTATCACGGTAGAAATCATTAATGAGTTCAGCGGAAAATCCTTTTTTTGTTAGAAAGTTCGCAAGAATCAATCCATTAAGCGTTGGAGTTCCCGCCCAGTTGTCCCTATCGGAACCAACAACAGGATTTACAATTTTACCATCATTCCGGATGTAATTTAAAATGGTCTGGATATCGGCAACTCTGCCATTTAAGCTTAAGCGCTGAGGATTGGAACCGGAAAGACTCTCTGTATCAAAATTAGATATTATTATTGCATCAAGAGACATTCAAAGATCCTTAAATTATCAACAAGCAATTGACTGTTCATGATTTTCACCAAATAAAAAAATCAAGGTTTATGTAGAATAACGTTCACCTGAAATTTTAGTGCTATGAACCGTATTGTTCTTTCATCCAGGCCTGATAGTCGCCGGTTTTAATATTCTCCACCCATTTCTTTTGCTTCAGGTACCAATTGATTGTTTTTCTCAAACCGGAGTGAAACGACTCCTGGGGAGACCAATTCAGTTCTGATTTTAGTTTTGTGAAATCTATGGCATAGCGGCGGTCATGGCCGGGACGGTCCTTAACAAAGGAAATCAGCTCCCGGCGTGATTTTCCGGAAGTTGCAGGAGATATCTCGTCGAGAATATCACAAATCATTTGCACAATTACAATATTTTCTATTTCTGCGTTACCGCCGACATTGTAAGTTTCGCCTGTATTTCCATTATTCATAATCGTCCAGATGGCCCTGCAGTGATCTTCCACATAGAGCCAGTCACGCACATTTTTTCCATCACCATAAACGGGTATTGGCTTTCCTTCCAGAGCATTTAAAATTACCAGGGGGATAAGTTTTTCCGGAAACTGATAGGGACCGTAATTATTGGAACAGTTGGAAATTGTCGCCGGCATTCCGAACGTCTGTAAATAAGCGCGTACCAAATGATCGGATGCGGCTTTTGATGCGGAATAAGGACTATTGGGACGATAAGGTGTATCTTCGCGAAAAAGTCCTTCGGCGCCGAGACTACCATAAACCTCATCAGTACTGACATGATGAAAAAGCTGAAATTCATCACCCCGGGACTTGGCTATTTCCAGGAGATTAAAAGTACCGACAATATTTGTCTGGATAAAGCTTCCCGGATCCTTTATGGAACGATCTACATGTGATTCTGCAGCAAAATGGCAAACAGCATCTATATCATATTCCAGAAATGCTTTTTCCAGTTTAACCGCATCACAAATATCTATTTTCTGAAAAATGTATCTTCCCGGAAAAGAACGGGCAATATCAGTGAGATTTTCGGGATTTCCCGCATATGTTAATTTGTCTACATTAATAATTCTGCCGGAGAAATCGGAATTCCCGATTAGATAACGGATAAAATTACTGCCGATAAATCCACAACCTCCGGTTACCATTAAATTATCAAATCCGGATCTACTTTTTCTTTTTGTCTTCATATTCAGGCAACAGTCTTTCTCTTTTCTTTATTATGCGCAGGTACTTACTCAAACCCACAGCATTGAATTGGTTTTCGATAATGTTTTCGAGTCTCATTGTCTCATCACGACCCAAAACAGGTGGTGCAAGGGCTTCAATAACCAGGTGGTTATGAAATTTATGAAAGCTGGATGCAACAAAATTGATTGCAACCTGAGTAATACCGGGAACAGTTATATAATTTTCTTCTACTGCTATGCTTTCGGAAAATATCATCCGGTTTAAGAAATCGGGTAGAGCAAATTTTTCAATTATTCTCTCGGCCAAATAAGGGTGATATTTTCTGATAAAATCTTCATCGATCCTTTCATCATCTGAAGCATGCAGTTTCTTATATAGAAGAATAATCATCTTCCCTATTTCAGAAAAAAGGCCGCCCAGTTCGACGCTTTTTGCATTTTCTTCCCGCAGGCCGAATTGTTGGGCTAAAATTTTCCCTAAAACAGACGCAGCAAAACTGCGGGCAAAAACCACTTCTATTTCCTTATCATCATGGGCCAGAATTTGTAAAGCTAAAACAATTATAAGCGCCTTGGTATGGTTCATCCCCAAGCGGGTTACAACTTCATAAAAAGTATAAATGCTGCCCTTTCTTAAGCTTCCATAATATGCCGAGTTGGCAATATTGAAAACCCGCATCAGTATTTCATTACTAATCCGGGCTTTGAGCATTTCTATTTCCTGATTGCTGGCTTCGACATTATCCAGAATCCTCAGAACTTCGGGAGAAAAACCGAGAGTTGCCTGATCAATCATTTTTTCTTCAATTATATCGAGAAGAATTATTATTTCATCTTTTTCCATATTCAACTCTCACTCTCTTGTTCAAGAAATACAATTTGTTCTTAATTACATTTCTAATATTTACCGGTCAAAGTAAATGCCGCCCAGTCATACGGTTCATAACCGAGGCGGATCATTTCCACTTGGGTCTTTTTTAAGGAATCGGCAATATCTTCATTTTTCTTAATATTTTTGTAAAAAATGCCCATGAAGACTGCCGTCGATTTATCATCAATATTCCAGAGAGATGCCACCACTGAAGGACTACCGGCATAAAGAAAGGCACGGGTTAGCCCCACTATTTCCGTCCCGGTAGAGGAAAGCCCCAGTGCCGTTTTACAGGCACTCATGATAATTGCCCTTCCTTTAAATTGGAGTTTAAATATTTCGGATGCTGTAAGTCTGCCGCTGCCCTCCGTCCCTGCCGCCAGCAGCAGCCCCGAATTCATTGGCGTGACTTCGCTGTAAAGTCCGTGTGTTGCAAAATGAACTATATCATAATTACCCAACATTGCCCTGACTTTATTCTTTGTTGCTTCAGTTCTTAAATATGCGTTTGTCTGGGGAAGAATCTTTTTTATATTTTCTACTTCTGCTTCGGCATAAGGCAAATCGAGTTGTTTGTTGCCTAAATCGGGATTACCAAAAGCCAAAACTCTGAGCCCGTGGGAAGACTCTTTCTGAGCCACGTATTTTAGCACACCGGCACCCGGCAGGTAAAAGATAGAAAAGCCATCGATGAGATACTGCCCTTTATAGCTCATGGCGGCAAAAGGCAAATAGTAAAGCGGCCCATGCGGAATGAAGCCAATCCTGTCTCCTTTCACAAAAGGAATCACCGGCTTAAGAAAAATATCGTATATTCTTTCGGACAACACAGCCGTCTGCTTTTTATCTTTAGCAGCAATTGCACTATTAAATGAAGATACAAGCGAGGATACATCTTCTTTAGTAATTTTGATTCTTTCTAAATGAACACGATCTTTGTTTACGGCCCAAATGTAAAGAACCTTATCAGCCACATAATAACTGAACAGAGTTGTATTTGTATCGAGTAACTGGCGGACATCTTCGACATTGATTGGCACAACAGAAACTAATGAATAAAGTTCTTCATTTTGTTCTTTAATTTTAAGAATTACATCGCGGTGGTCGGCTTGGGCTTTTTCGATTTTGTCTTGCGCCTTTTTTAAGGCCAAATCACCGCCGCCGGCTGTTGAAAGCACCTTTCTGTATCCATCAGCCATTTCATCAATATAATGTTTATCCTGTTTGATCAATTCGGTCTCAAGGGGATTTTTGCCGATATCTCTTCCCGCCAATAGGTCAACCAATACCCTTGATTTAGCTCTTTCGGCAGCTTCAAAAGCACCTTTGTAGTCACCATCTTTAGCTAAAAGTTCAATCAGAGATTCATAGAGCACCTGCCGATTAAACATATAAGTTTCTTTGAGCGCATCAATAATCAGCCCAGAGCGCTGCTGCTCCATAATGGTAATGGCATCCTTCAGTAAACCGATGGCGCGGGGAGAATCGCCAAAACCCAGATAATAACGGGAAAGGATAAACTTAGCCCAAATCTGGTAAAAAGGCAGATGATATTTATCCGCAATTTCATTTAGCTCGCGGGCAGCTTTTTGCCCCTCAGTGATGTTCTTCTCCAGCAGATAGATTTGATTGCGGAAGAAAATGCTATCTATTTCGCCGATACGGAAATTAGCTTTCCTGGCCAGTTGCAGGGAAGTTTCCAAATGTTTAAGTGCTGCGGAAAGTTGACCTTTTATTCCATAAGACAAACCCAGAAAATTATAGACATTGGCTTCCATTACCTGAAAAACATTTTCGGGAGTAAACTTGCCGATCCTGGTTTTTCTGATTTCTTTATTGAGAATAACGACCTGCTGCAAATGAGCAATGCCTTCATCCACATTCTGACGAATGACGTTGTAGAGAGCATCGTCAAAATCCAGCAAGCTGTATTTTTTGGACAGGGCCGGATAGTAGTCAGCTAAAATTATCGCAATGCCATATTCGAGTTCGGAATCACGTCTCAACATCAATAAATTGTAATCATTACGGAAATTTTTATTGGATTGAAATGATTTACCGAAATAATCCAGGGCTTTGTTATAATCGCCGTTCATCAGATAATAATGGCCATAATTATGATAAACAAAAGCATTGAGTGGAGCATTGGGCCAGTTTTTCTCTGCTTCTTTAATTGTATTATAAGCATCCTGAATCTTGCCAAACTCATACAGGGCAAATATTTTGCGGCTTAAGGCTGTACCCTCTCCAGTCGTGTCTTTACGACGGCGAAACTCCAATATTGCCCGGTCAAAAAAGTGGATGGCGCGCATTTCATCGCCTGATGACTCAAAGTGCATTCCCACACTCACAAAGAGGTAAGGAATAGCCCAATCAGACACAAGACTGGCGCCTTTGAGCTGGTTTATGAAGTTCTCCGGTATTTCATGATCATACGGACCTTGCAATTTAATTTTAACCAACATATCCGGCGGCGCTAATGTTGTTTTCCCCATCATGCCTCCGCAACCATATATTCCAATGAGCAAACCAATGGTAAGGATTAAAACGAGTTTATTCAAAGAGAAATGATGCATAGCCAATTCCTTCTATTGAATTTAAGACACATATTTATTTTAGGAAGCCCTGAATTATTCTGTTAACCGCCTGATCATACGTCAATCCGAGGCTCATCAACTTCGTCAACTGATCACTGGCGATTTTGCCGATGGATGCTTCATGGGTCAGTTCGGCATCGGGATGTTTGGCTTGGAGTGACGGCATTGTCTCGTTGGTACCGTTATCCATGATAATGGCATCGCATTCAATATGACCGAAGCATTTATTGAGCGCCTCCATTGTGGCATAAAATGTTTGTTTGGAATTCCCTTTCATAACTGACCGTGAAATCATGTTCGCCCGGCTATTGGCACCTTTTAAAACTATATTATTCGTCGATACTGCTTTTTGTTCGCCATCAGTCAAGACTCTTTCGGTAATCAGTAGCAGACTGCCGGAGTCAAGCGTCGCTTCATTGAGCCGGTTAGCCTCATCAACACCGCCAATCTGGGTAAGTTCCATTTCTGCCGCAGCGCCTTCCGCCAAAAATATTTTTGTTGTTGGATTGAGGGTCCGCCGTCCACTTCCCTCACCCATTGCAAAATGTTTTTCTACATACGTCACTTTAGCTTTTTTGCCGACTTGAAAATCGTGGATGCCGGCATGGCCTTCGGGATCTGCTGCGCCGCAATGGATGCCACAACCGGCAATTATCGTGACTTCTGCGCCTTCCCCGACAATAAATGAATTGTAAACTACATCAAAAAGCCCGGCCTGGCTCAAAATAACCGGAATATGTACAGACTCGTTCTTCGTTCCCGGTTTGATGGTAACAATAATTCCTGTCCCTTCCGCATTTGTTTCTATATTAATATTTGCCGACTTCTGACGGTGCAGGAGTTTACCGTTTTTTCTGATATTGTAAGCACCTTTGGGCAACTCTTCCAGATCGGCTACTGTTTTTAATAATTTCTTATCTAAGGCATCCAGCATTCTCTTCTCCTTCACAACTGTCGTGGTATGTGCACACGCTCAGATCAGATAATAGCGGCAGCGAATTTTCTAAATTACCGGTGTAAACAAAGCGCCCTTTATCGATAATTAAAATGACATCAGCAGCTTCCAGAAAAGCGCGATTATGGCTGACAACAATCGTTGTCGTAGAATGGCAGGCCAGCTCTTTTTTCAATAAGTCCACCATCGGACCAATGGTCCATAAATCAATGCCGGTATCCGGTTCATCGTAAATAGCCAGTCTGGGACTGGCGGCAATAGTTGTGGCCAGTTCGATTTTCTTAATTTCGCCGCCGGAAAGTTTGGCATCGACTTCCTTATCCAGAAAAGACAGAGGACAAATACCGACCCGCGAGATTATTTCCAGAAGCTTTTTCTCATCTATAACACCCGTAGCAATGGAAAGCAGGTCGCGAAATGTGATTCCTTTAAAACGCGCCGGTTGCTGAAAGCTGTAAGCGATACCAGCCCGAGCGCGCTCAGTGATGGAAAGAGCAGAGATATCTCTACCCTCAAAAATAATAGAACCCCGGGATAGAGAATTAATTCCCATAATCAGCTTGGCCAGAGTTGTTTTTCCACTGCCGTTCGGACCGGTAATGGCATAAAATTTACCTTTTTCAAAATTGAAATTAATACCGTCGATAATATTTCGTTCTCCGGCATTGCCATTGCTGCCGTCCGGCACAGTAAAATATAAATTTTTTAATTCGAGCATGTAATAACCTACCTTCTTAATCAAGGATATAAACATCAGAGGGAAATTGTATTCTCCAGCCGCCCTGAACGGAATCTGTTTTGTCAGATTCAATTCACTTTGCTATTGAAATTGGAGTTTCATGAATACATATTATCATTTTATTTTGTCGCTATATGATGGAATATTTTAGATGTCAATAAGGATATTTTCCAAAATCTTTTCTGCTTAAAGGGAAAACGGGTTTATTTAGTTGACGGAGAATCAAAAAATAGGCATGATTCCCGACAAGCTGATAATTCATCTGAATAAAGAAGTTATTTATAAAAATATTAGGAGGAAATAAAAATGAAACTGGGCAGAATAATATTTTTTATGACAATAATTATTTTATGCATCTCCTGCGCCGGTTCACGTCCGGCACAAAAGGATGATTCAGCTGGATTCCTCAGCATCAATGGAACCATACAGGAAGTTAAAGGTAACAACCTTATCGTATCTCTGAAGCTGCCGGAAACGAAATCCACCAAAGGATCACCCATTGGAGAAATCACTCAGCAGATTGTGCACAAAAGTCTTCTGCTGGAAGGGATGAAAACGGAAGTTAATGGCAAACCGGTAATCATCCGTGAATTACGGGGAAATACCGCCATGATAGAAGTAGAAAATGCTGCTGATTATCAGACAGGCAAATCAATAAGTATTTCCGTTCCGAAAAAGACGCTGGCCGTTGTTGATTTTGAAGTAATTAAAGGAACAGAACGTGAGGTTGGCAGGGTTACTCTGGAAGGGCTGACATCGGCGCTGATCGATTCCGGACAATTCACGGTATTAGAAAGGTCCAAACTCAAAGCAGTCATTAATGAACTGGAACTGAGTCTGAGCGGGCTGGCCAAAAACAGCCCTGATAAAGTCAGCGGAAAGTTACTGATAGCCGACTTGATCTTAACCGGAACACTTTCCGAAAGCATGGGTGAATGGGATATTAATCTTCGTCTGGTCAATGTACGAACGGGACAGGCGATATCTGCGGTTTCCATGAAAACGGCACTCTTCAAACCCTCTGAACTACGCGATGCAGGCCCTTGGAACGAAGATTTTGAATCTGCATCCGCTGATCCTTCATGGAAACTCGGCTTCAAAAAACGGAATCAAACAGGCGAATATGCTCGCAGCGGTATTGATCGGCAGTCAGGAACCGATGATTCGAAAAAATCATTACGCATTGACTTTAAGTTCACTAACAGTGACCTCCCTTTTTATGCCTTTGTCGAAAACAGCAAGAAGCGCAATCTCACATTATATAGTGGAGTCGAATTGTCCGTCAGGGGATCGGGAAAATTATACGGTCAGGTTAATCTTCTGACATCAAGTCCGGAAGACATAAACAAAATTGATAATTGGTTTGGCACTTTTGAAATCGATACTAAATGGGAAAGATGCCGTATTCCCTTCGACAAAATGGTATTGGCCCGGCAATGGATTAAACAGGGAGCAGCAAGATATGGGGCATTACCCGGCGATCAAGTCATGCGTCTGCATCGTGTCGAAGCAGTGGAAATCGGTGTTTTCAGTCCGAGTAATCCAACCACCGAAGGGACTATCTGGATTGACAATATACGATTTTACAGAGATTGATGCGCCTGCATGACTTACAAAAAAGATGTCCATACACCAGTTAGTAAATTAGTCCCAACCTGTAAAGAAGAGGCAAGAAACCAATGATCGTAAGTATGTGGATGACTCGGGACCTCGTGACGATTGAGCCTGATACACCCATTACCGAAGCAGCGGCAATTATGGCCGAGCGACACATCCGCCGTCTGCCCGTCATAGAAAAGCACGCCAATAACCCTCACCCGGTGGGCATCATCACCGCCACAGATATCCTTCACGCCTACCCTCCCCATGTAAATCCTTTTGCTATTGGTGTCTCCGCTCTTCAACAGACTCATATCAGAGCCGCGGAAATCATGAGCCGCTCCCTGCAAACCGTCACTCCCGAAACGCCAATTGAGGAAGCCGCCAGAATCATGAGGAATGAGAAGCTCAGCACGTTACTGGTAGTTCAAAAAATGAAACTTGTCGGGCTGATTACCGAATCAGACATATTCCGTGCTTTTGTCGGCATACTAGATTCCCGACCGGGCGGTGTGCGCATTACCTTCGAAATTGCCAAGGAAGAAAATATATTCGGGTTTCTCGCTCCGGTTGCCCTCAAGTGGGATGTACATATTGTCAGCTTGATGTCGGTGGAACAGGGCGACAGGAAATTGTGCGTCGTCAGGATCACCGGTGGGGCGGTGGACAGCATGCTGGACGAACTCTGGAGTTCCGGACACATTGTGCTGAATGTGCTTCGCCCAACCTGATTATCTCTTTTTTATCATAACCTGCTCGGATAACCGGTGATGGAACGGATTTCTTCATAAAGAGGTTTTAAACGATCATACATCTGCCTGTAAACGCGTTTATAAAGCTGATCGTAAATTTTATGCGTATCACGGTCAGGTTCGAAGAACCGGCCGATACGTGTCATCTCTTCCACAGCCGTTTTAAAATCGGGATGCATTTTCAATCCCACCGCTGCGTCGATTGCCGCACCTAAGCCCGATGTTTCATAGATATGGGGTCTGGCAGTGGGTAAACCAAAAATATCGGCTGTAATTTGCATTGCCGCATCGCTTTGGGAACCGCCGCCGGAAACGCGCAACTCCGTTATTTTAACCCCGCTGCGCTTTTCCTCACGCTCTTTGCCTTCGCGCAACGCATAAGCCAGACCTTCCAAGATTGCCCGGTAAAGGTGCGCCCGATTATGCACATCGCCGAAGCCGATGATCGCTCCTTTCGCTTCCGGCCCGGGCACTTTTATCCCCGGAGACCAGTAAGGCTGCAAGATAAGCCCCATGGCTCCAGGCGGAACCTGGTGCAGTAGTTCTTCAATGAGTGTTTCCGCCTCCACACCGTTCTCTGCCGCCAGTTGTTTTTCAAAAGGGGCAAACTGATCCTTAAACCAGCTTACCATCCAGTACCCCCGATAAATCTGAATTTCCAGGGAATATGCATTGGGTATTGCCGAAGGGTAAGGAGGTATCAGTGGAATAGCTTCTATATACTTATAATGAGTTGTGTTGATTGTCGCCGTGGTACCATAACTCAAACAACCGATATGCGGTTCGAGGCAGCCGGCGCCGATAACTTCGCATGCTTTATCCGCCGCCGCGGCAATTACCGGCAGGCCCTCCGGTATCCCTGTTTCTTCCGCCGCCTTGTGCGTAATCTGCCCCATGATTGCTGCGGGTTCAACTAATTCCGGCAACATTTCCGGTTCTACCTGCGTCATCTCCCATTTCCAATTCCAGGAAGCTGCCCAGCGTTTCTTTTTATAATCAAAAGGGACATAACCTACCTGACAGCCCACAGAATCGACAAACCTGCCGGTCAGACAATAAGTTAAATAGCCGGAAAGGAAAAGATACTTATAGGTTCTGCTCCAGATTTCCGGTTGATTGAGTTTGATCCAATTAGATTCCGCTTCAGCCTGCAGGTAAGATATAGTCTCTGCCATGCGGGATGCTTTAAAGGCAAGCCCCCATAACCCGCCAATGGGCTTCAAACCTTTGGTGCGCCTCTGATCCAACCAGACAATCGCGGGTCGCAACGGCTTACCGTTTCTATCTACGTTGATCATTGTGGCGCGCTGAGTGGTAATAGTAACTCCGGCAATCGCCTCTTTAGACACAGGAGATTCCTGCCAGAGCTTCTGGCAAGCCCGGCATAATGATTTCCAGTAATAATCGGCATCCTGCTCGGCCCAGCCCGGTTCGCGAGAATAATAAGGTTCTAAAGGAATTTGTGTCTTGTAAACAAGATTACCACGTAAATCAAAAATTAATGCCCGCACTGATTGCGTACCGTTGTCAATAGACAGGATGTGATCTTTAAACATTTTGCGGATTAATAATCCTTTCGCTTTTACTTTGCAGTTTCAACCGGACCAGTGGCCAATCGTCGTATGAAAAATATTATAGAAGCTTTTTTTCCTTCCATACCACACTTCAGGTCAAGCATTATTAATAAGGTGAATAATATATTAAATTGAAAGGCAGCGGCAAATACCAGGATGTGATTTAACGCGTGGCAATATTTTTTTATGCCCTTTTGAAATGGCACGTACGCGCCATTGAGCAATCCACAGTATCTATTCACCTTGCTCCACGACGAAATAACCCGGTCGGGCCAGCTGCATGAATAGTTGAACTATAGGCGGCCTGTTTTAAAGAAAAGAATGCCCTCCAATGCTTCCAGCATTTTCAGGCTTATTTAATCACCACCAGTCAATCCTTTACTTCCGGATCAACAATTGATATCCGGTCCGATAAAGGACAATACTTTACCACATCCAGCGGAAAGTAAAGTTTTTAAAAGGCATAACTAACCATTAAGCGAACTTAATCACTTAAAAGTTGCAACTGCAAAAAGTTTATTACTCTTTGCTTATTTTTTTGTTGCTGCCTTCTTGACTGATTTGGGAGCAGCCTTCTTCACAACTTTCTTTGCTGCTACTTTCTTGGCTACTACTTTCTTGGCCACAGCTTTTTTTGCTACGGCTTTCTTCACGACTTTCTTTGCTACTGCTTTCTTTGCTGCCGGTTTTGCAGCCTTCTTCACGACTTTCTTTGCTGTTGCTGTCATCAGGTAAAGCCTCCTTTTGTTAAATTGCTTTTTAAATTATTTACCGCAAATGCATCCTCATGCATTCTTGTGGTTTGATTTTACTTTATTTTTTATCTGCGGTCAACAAAAACTACAAAATAAAATAAACTTTTTTTATTTTTCTTCCTTCTGACAGATCACTTCCTCATTCAAACTTTTACCAATCGTTCTATCTTAGAAGTTCACAAGATATCATTACCATTTTGATCTAACCGCTGTAATCCTTTATTGGCAAGGCTTTAACAGTTATCAGAAAAAAATGAAGCTCATATCGCAGCGTCCTTTGCCGCAAATAAAAATGAATAATCAGGAAAGAATGATCGAATTGAATTTTCAATCCCGACTGACGTGCTACCTGCATATTTCATAGTTATTGAAATCAATTTCAGAGATAAGTCCTTCCGCCGACGAACCGCCCGGCGAAATAACTACCAAAGAGAGAATCAATGCGGATATTTTTACCACGTGAGGGAGCATGGATAAACCGGCCATCTCCGATATATATGCCGACATGTGATACTTTATTGCCTTTACCCTTTGTGACAAAAAATATTAAATCGCCTTTTTGCAGTTGGTCTCTGTCCACAGGATTGCCGGCTTCAAATTGATGCCCCGAATGCCGCGGTAAATTCAACCCGTTCAATTGATAAATCGTCATCGTCAAGCCACTGCAATCGAAGCCTGTATCAGATGATGTCCCACCCCAGAGATAGGGGACTCCAATAAAATCACGAGCTGTCTTTACCAGTGCTTCGCGAAAATAACTTGTTCCATATTGTTTTCTCCGGGCAACAGCGTAGTCATCGGGTTGAACAATATAAAATTCTTCGATGACACCGGCATCTCTCAATCTTTGCGCTCTTTGCCTGGCCATTTCTTTTGTAGAGAAATTACCGAAGCGAACTTTAAAAAGTCCATCAGCGGCAACAAAGTAGGTGGCATCCAATCCGCGATCCTTAAGTACTTCCGCCAAGCGTGCCGCGTTTTCCACTTTGGCAAAAGCTCCGGCCTGAATTGTAAAGCCCATCAGCTCCAGCGATTTTGCAGTAGGATGCGGCGACACCGATTCCATGCGCGCTGCCTTACTATGACAAGAGATAATCAATAGAGAAACAAATATTAAAATTGCTGTTTTTCGCCAATTATTTTTCATCACTTGTTCCATTTACTTCGAACAAAATTTTCCGCTTCCTGACGAGTGGCAATCGTGCCCTCCAATTGCCTGTCTTCCAGAGCGCGCAGTATTTCCCCCATAATTTTCCCGGGAGCAAAGCCCAGAGCCATCAAATCATTACCGGTCAGCAGGCGCGGCGGGTGCAAATCTTCTTTTTCCAGATGCTCCAGCTGGTTTCGGCAAAATTCATAATTATCCAGCATATCGTGGCTGGCCCGGCAATCCAGCCTATGCAACTCCAGATGCAAATCAAAATCAGGCATACGCAGAAATCGTTTCAGCCGTCCTTTCCGCATTTTTTGGACATTCATAAACACCATATGATAGTGAATCAGGCTTGTTATCACTTCCTGGTCGGTACGCGAAAATCTCAGCCGTTGCATAATGGCGGCGGCAATTTCTTCTCCCGCCTGCACATGGCCATAAAAATGGACTCCCTTTTCATCTTCAGTTCGAGTCACGGCTTTACCGGCGTCGTGCAAAAGCACAGCCCAGGCCAAGTGACGATTATTCGCCAGCTTACTCTTTCGCGGCAGCAGATCCAGCATTATTAAGGTATGCTGCCAGACGTCTCCTTCCGGATGGAACTGCGGCGGTTGCCTAACTCCCTGCAGCCTGTCCACTTCCGGCAAAATTTCCCGCAATAATTTTGTTTTGGCCATAATTTCAAAACCACGACGGGCTCCGGCACGGGTAAGTATTTTACCTAGCTCTTCCCGGAGTCGTTCAGCACTGATTTGTGTAATTTTTGCAGCATACTTCGCTATGGAATCATTTGTGGGAGGATCAATCTCATAATGCAGATTAGCGGCAAAACGAATTGCCCGCAGCATCCGCAGATAGTCTTCGCTGAAGCGGCGATCCGGATCGCCTATGGTCCGGATTATTTTTTTCTCAATATCGTCTCGGCCTCCGACATGATCAATGATCTCTTCCGTCTCCGGATTCATCAGCAGGCCGTTAATGGTAAAATCGCGGCGGAATACATCTTCAAAGGAGGTAGAGAAATGTATGCTGGAAGGTCTGCGACCATCTATATAGGCATCGTCACTGCGAAACGTCGCTACTTCATAAGGATGACTTTCGATAATAACGGCAACAACACCAAACTTTGCGCCTACAGCGACTGTATGGGGAAAGATTGCCATCACCTGTCCGGGATGAGCAGAGGTAACTATATCATAGTCATCAGGTGGAACGTTGCGGATAAAGTCGCGCACACAACCGCCGACAAAATAGGCCTCAAAGCCTTCGCGCTTCAGCTTACGAACAATTTCTACAGCATGATTGTAGATGCTGTTTTCCAAGTTATTCTCTGCCTTCTATTTTTGTCATTGCATTCCGCTGTTCCTTCAGCCCTCGGCCCTCGGCCCTCGGCCATCAGCCTTCAGTCTATTCTAGGCCTGACTGAGAACCTGCACCTGCATTGCTTGTACAATTTCTTTTGTTGCCAGGCGATAGGGTCCCATGTGTGGTGCGGTCATGTGTTTCTTCAGCGCATCCATGCTTTCCCATTTTTCAACAATTGTAACTGTATCCCGCCTGATGGGCGGCTGCACAGGAAACCCGGAAGGAAAATCGATATAGGGAGCATATTCAATATTGCCGATCTCCCGGCGTACGTCGGGAATAATTTTCCGCAACTCCGCCAAGTAATCATCTCTTTTACCTTCTTTTATATTCACTGTGGCTATTACACAAATCATGGCTTCCCTCCTTTTGAATATTTTCCTTGCTCACGATATCACAAAGTCACAATTCATTAAATATGGGGCTTTTTATTAATCCTTCATTTCTTGCCTAACCTGATCGCGCAGAGCTCGCCGCACATTGTACAGCCTTCATCCTCGGCGCTTTTACTTTTCTCTAAAAGCGCTTCTGCTTTTTGGGGATCAATGGATAAATCCACCTGCCCCTGCCAATCAAAGTTTTTACGGCATTCGGACATTTTTCGATCCCGCTCCCGGGCCCCGGGCAGACCTTTGGCGATATCGGCAATATGAGCGGCAATGCGCGCGGCAATAACGCCTTCCCGGACATCATCAAGCGTCGGCAGGCGTAAATGCTCCGCGGGAGTGACATAGCAAAGGAAATCGGCACCGGCTGCTCCGGCGATTGCACCGCCGATGGCTGATGTAATATGATCATAACCCGGTGCAATATCAGTGGGCAGCGGCCCCAAAACATAAAACGGAGCGCCCTGGCATATTTTTTTCTGCAATCTGATATTCGCTTCAATATCCCGTATGGGAACATGGCCTGGTCCTTCAATCATTACCTGGACTCCTGCCGCCCGCGCCCGTGATGCGAGTTCACCTAAAATAATCAATTCCTGCAATTGCCCGCGATCAGTGGCATCGGCATTAGCCCCGGGACGTAAACCGTCTCCGAGACTCAAAACCATATCATATTGCCGCGCAATCTCCACCAAACGATCATATTGTTCGTATAAAGGATTTTCCTGATCATTGCAGGCCATCCAGCTGGCCGTCATGGCGCCGCCCCTGCTGACGATACCCAAAACCCGGCCCTGCTTTTCTATCGCCGCCACACTCAGTCTTGTTACCCCGCAGTGAACGGTAATGAAATCAACTCCATCACGCCCGTTTTCTTCAATCACAGCAAACATATCATCGGCCGTCATCTCCGAAATGGCTTTCTTTTGGGCAATAATTTTACAGGCAGCCTGATAAATAGGCACTGTACCAATGGCTACTTTTGCCTTATCCATGATGGCTTTTCTGATGGCCGCTAAATCACCTCCGGTGGAAAGATCCATCACAGCATCAGCCCCTGCGTCCGTGGCAATTTTGAGCTTTTCTAATTCCACGTTTAAATCGACATGGTCTTTGGAAGTTCCAATATTAGCATTAACCTTTGTGCGCAATCCTTCACCGATCGCCAGAGGTTCAATGCCGATGTGATTACTATTACGGCAGACCACTATTGTTCCTTTTTCTATTCCCTGCCGGATAAACTCCGGTGATACATCCTCGGCCTTTGCACAGACTTTCATTTCTTCCGAGATCATCCCTTTGCGGGCCATTTCCAGTTGTGTCATTTTACCCTCCAAATACTTCGCCTTTATCAAGACGTTTAATTATTTTCCAATCTTTGTACTTCGTAATACCAGCTTTGCTTACTTTTTCAATCCCGCTCACGCGTGACGAGCGTCAATTCTCCGCAGCTTGCTGCGAGGTGGTTGATTTTTCCGGCCAAAGCATCGACTGAGCCGTGTCCCGCCCCCAAGTCTACAGAATTAATGATAGCTGAAGTAACCAGCTTTTTCGCCAACCCGGCCGCAGTTGCAACGTCTTTCCCCAAGGCAAGTCCCGCCGCCAGAGCTGAAGCATAGGTACAACCAGTACCATGAGAGTCGGCAAGATCTATGCGCGACGAAGAATATTCCTGATAATTTTTCCCATTAAAAAGAACATCAATAACTTCTTTTTGCTTGTTGCTCTGAAGATGGCCGCCCTTAATCAAAACACTTTGCATACCAAACTTGTGGATAATAACCGCTGCCTTCTTCATCGCGGCAACAGACTTGATTTCCATCCCGGCTAATTTCTCCGCTTCGGGAATATTGGGAGTAACAACCAGAGCCAGAGGAAGCAGTTTTTTCACCAATGACTCCCTGGCTGCCGCCAGCATTAGATTCCTTCCGCCTTTCGCCAGCATTACCGGATCGACAACTAATTTTTCAATATTATGTTCCCTGATCTTCCCGGCAACAGCAAGGACTATACCCGCCGTCAGCAACATGCCGGTTTTTACTGCATCCGCCCCAATGTCATTCAATACGACGTCAATTTGTCTGGCGACAAATTCCGGAGCAATCTCCAATATATCCTGTACGCCAAAAGTATTCTGCGCTGTTACCGCTGTAATCACACTCAGTCCGTAGCAACCGCAGGCGGTCACGGCCTTCAAATCGGCCTGAATACCGGCGCCGCCACTGGAATCCGATCCACCGATGCACAATACTTTGACTGGTTTCATAATAATCTGACCTCAGAGATCCCGAATAGCTTCGCCCTGCAGCCGCAGGGCTTCGCTTTCGGGATCAATTCCACTAGCGCTTCAAACTTCACTCCGCTCGTTTTCAGCGAGTGTCATTGACTTTAACAGGTTTCATTTTTCAATCAGCCCCCGGGAAAAAATCTTTCTTCCAGTACCGGACTACCAGAAGACTGCCGGAACTGCTATAAATTATCGCCGGAGAGCTGACAATGATATTGCTGATGCCACGCGGATTACTCATTTCCAGCGCCTCGTTATCCAGGGAATATTGAAAACCCTGCAGGGTTACACCTTCTGTTTTGAAACTCAACGCAAATAGAGAAACTGTTTGTCCGATAGCATCCGCAAAAGTGGTTTCCCTTTCCATGATAAAAGTTTCACAGAATTCATCAATCAACCTGATTTTTATTCCGGCTTTTTGACCCATGTTTAGCAAAAATAAATTGGCCAATGCATGATCAATTCTCCCACCCAACGCGCCCCATATTTCAATTGCCTCCGGCTCAAGCCCCAATGCATGTTCCAGGGCAAGTTGGGTATCGGTAGCATCTTTGTCCGACGGGTATTTTAAAATTCTCACTCCGCGAGCCGCATAAGCTTCCAACTCGCTGGCGTTGGCTGAATCCATATCGCCGATAATCACATCAGGCGGAATTTTCAAGTTCGCTAAATAACGAATGCCGCCGTCACAGCAAATAGTCAGGAAGCTGTCCATGTCTGCCAGCCGCTTCTGAAAAAAAACGGGATCACCCAATCTTCCGCCGCTTATTATGATTATTTTTTGAGTCATAATTATTTATCTGCCAACATGCTCCTTTGTCATTGCCGGACTTGGAGTCTGTGTCGTAATTACCGTTTCGTCATTCCGTGCAAGCGAAGCGCGACGAAGAGCCTGCCCCGTGATCGATACGGGGAAATCCAGTATTTCCAATATGTTCTGGATGCCGGTTTTCACCGGCATGACGGGGTTAATGGTTTTATCTGCTATTAAGACACAGTCTCTTGATCCGGCAATCCAGTTCTTGTTTTTCCCCTATCTTTTCCAATCAACGTCCTCGCAGCAAGCTGTCGAGGTATGAAATGAACGTCATTATATCGCAAGCTCACTGCGGAGAATTAACTCTCGTCCCGCGTGAGCGGGATTAAATAAAAAAGCCACACCCTTTTGACCCTCCTAAGGATATGGCTTAAATTATTTTCACAACTGCCAATCCCTACGCCGGCATTACCCGGGTCAGGTTCAAAGGGTATAATCTCAGCCCCATCAGGCACCCCTGTGGTTATATATTTATTACAATACTGTCAAAAAAGCAATTTGTTTAATTTGGCAAATAATATCAGAAAACCAAGTTTATTAGGCTACAAGTGTAAAACAACCACTATGAATAACTTCCTGTAATAAACACAATTCTTACCAGACGTCAAACATCCGCCGAACTATTCTCATACTATCAAAGCATCCCTTCATATGCTGAGGTTCTACCAAATATTGAGGCCAAACGGGTCATTTAATCCTTTTCTCAGGTTCGCTCCTGTTAGCCCAACTAACTGTCATTAAAGGATGAATCCAAACTTCTGATTCCCCTTCAGCTATTGGTCTACTATTTGCTGTTACTATTTATATGATCCTTTTAATTATATGAATGAATAAATTACAAAAAATATATAGGAGATAAGCATGGATGAAATATTTACAAAAAAAGTGCGGGCTGCGGCAGTGGCTGGATGGTGGACTTTACTAATCGCCTCTTGTATCCTGCTGATTCAATGGCCTGCTTATTTGCTGATTATTACCAAGCAACCGGCAGGAATACGTTGCTTCTTTGGTGAAGGAGTTAACTGGTCGGAAATTCGTACTATCTGGCTGTGGGCAATGGTGGCATCTAAACTTGGCTTCGGAATGATTCTATTTGTCGTCATCTGGCTGACACTTTGGACAAGACAACTGACAAAAAAATAGAGCTGGAAGGTTGAAGAGAAAGAGTGGCCGGTATGGGGGGCTGCCGTAAAGTCCCAAACGGTATTAGACCTATTAAAGACTGGAGAGTGCCAATGCTTAAATATGAATTAAATCGCACGGAGAGCATATTGATTATTATGCCTAGTGGCCCCTTGGAATCAGCAGATTTCGAAAAATTAGTCCAAGAAGTTGATCCCTATATCAAAGAAAAAGGCAAACTTAATGGCTTGATGATTTATGCCAAATCCTTCCCAGGATGGGATAGTTTTGCAGCCTTCCTTTCCCATATAAAATTTGTCAAGAACCATCATCAGAAAATTAAGAAGATTTCGGCCGTAACAGACGGCACTTTTCTATCGATCATGCCGCAGGTTGCCAATCATTTTATACAGGCCGAAGCAAGGCACTTTGAATACGCTGACAAGGATGCAGCACTAAATTGGCTTAAGATTGACAAATGAGAATGATGAAGTATTCTTCTAAGCTGGTCTAACACACTGTTGAAGTTGAGGGTTCGCTTTGGTCAATTCCTGAATGCCCGCAGCTTAACTGTAGCGATTAATCAAACATTTCAAACGCCACTCATTAAAATATATGTTCAACATGCTTGTTTCTTTATAGGTGTTAACAATAAGACAGAACGTCAATGGACAATGTCTGTCAAGCTAAGTATAGGACATACCAATTCGCTTTCAAAGGATAACACGTTAGCAGGCAAATTTGATCCGGCAATGAGTCTTGGCAAATAAAAACGGTACTAATCGATGTGAATATGAAAAAATACAAAGTCATTTTTGCCAAGCAGCCGCCGGAAATGGACAGCCTGTGGGATGGTGCGGTATGGAAGAATATGCCGGCGCTGGATATTTCCTGTTACCGGCCGGAAAGCGGTCTGCATCGTCCGGAGACTCAGGCAAAATTGCTTTATGACCGCGAATGTATTTACGGAATCTTCCGCGTTAACGATCAGCATGTGCGCTCTGTCCATACCGGATTCCAGTCTGAAGTATTTAAAGACAGTTGCGTGGAATTTTTTGTGCAGCCTAAAGCTACAGGCGGTTATTTCAATTTTGAATTTAATTGCGGCGGGGCGCTGCTCGCTTCATACATTACAGACCCGACGCGCATTGCCGGCAAGGTCAGGGAATTTATCGCGCTCACGCCGGAAGACGATCTGCAGATAAAGCGCTATCATAATTTACCCCGGATTGTTGAACCGGAGATCACCGGGCCAATTGTCTGGTTTCTGGGATTTTCTATTCCTTTTGCCATCCTGGGAAAATATGCCGGAACACTGGACGCTGTGAGCGGGCAAGTCTGGCGGGCTAATTTTTACAAATGTGGCAACGATACTTCCCTACCGCATTGGGGATCATGGTCACCGCTTCGCGAATTGAATTTTCACCTGCCGGAAAATTTTGGAGAGATTCATTTTGCACCACAATGACCACCCCGTACACATCGGGCATACCGGCTCGTCGGCTTTCTCCGGATATCAGCAGTTATACAGCGGACGGCTGCCCGCCGCAAGCAGCGGTGTATCATACTGATTATGCCTCAATCTATTCACCCCAAGGGGCGGGGAATATAACCCTCTGGATCCCGAATAGCTCCGCCTGCTGAACTTCGCTTTCGGGATCAATTCCACTAATGCTTCAAACTGCACTTCGCTTGTTTTCAGCGAGTGTCATTGATTTAAAATGTAATGAGATCAAGTTTTATCTTGAAGACAGCTTTTTTGATCAGTTCGGCTTTCCCCCCGGTCATTATTCGCGGCATATGAGCATCATCGGGCCAAAAAGCGGCAAATATTCCCGGATACATTTTAACAGCGGCCCCGATCGACGGTTCTTCCCTTTCATAATATATCGCATCTTCCTCTTCATTATAAAAACCTTTGGCTGTAAGCAATGAAGCCGGATACCAGTCAATTCTTTCACTTCCGGTAATAGTAGTGTGGATGTCAATATATGTTCTATGCGTTTCCAATTCAGCAGCCGGGTCTGTCGGGGCAACAGTTTCGTAGCTGAAAACCTTGAGAATAATATCATCATTTTGAATTTTCTTTTCCCTATCCGGTGTGCGATTATTCAAGGATTTGATCTCGGCAAAAACTAATTCCCAAACAGGATTTTTAAAATGAATTTTCCAATTACGAATTTCATCAACAATCATGGCTACCTCCCAAAGACCACCGAAAATTACCGCTGCCAATAGCGGAGCATCCATAAATGGTCGCGAATATGACTCGGAACATTGCAAAAGTAAATTGCTTTTACCACATCCCTGATTACAATTTCATATCATTTTTTATATAACATGTCTGTGCTGGAAAACAAAGCGTGTCTGTTGAGATTGAATCCCGCTCACGCGGGACGAGCGTTCATTCTCGTGAGCGAGCTCGCGATATAATGACTTTCATTTCATGTCTCGACAGCATGCTGCGAGGTGGTTGATTATATGAAGAAACTCTGATAATTAAATATTGCCCTTGCCGTTGTGCCGGGAAATTGATCCGGCACTATACAAAATATTATTAGTGGAAGATAATTATATTACCTTTTCCCTGGATGTACTTTATGAGAAGACAGTATTTAGCAATTCTTATTTCTGTCCTTTGCACAATTTTTTTTATTTCCCTGAACGGTGCAAAGATGGCATTGGCCCAACCACAGCCAAACCAATTCCATTCTCTGCTCAAACTGGGTATCGAAAAAGCTTTCAACATGGAATTCCTTAATGCAAATAATTATTTAAAAAATGCCGTGCAGCTGGAGCCGGAAAATCCCGAGGGCTATGCCTATCTGGCCACAATTAATTTATTCGCTTATGAAATGAGCTTTGACGAAAATGTCCGCAAGAATTACCAGGATTCGATGTTGCGCTATGTTGACGAGACCATTGCCCGGGGAGAAAAGAGAATCGGGAAAAATCCCAAAGACAGTAAGGCTTACATGGCTGTAGCTATGGCCAAAATCGCCAAATTTAACTGGTACAGCCATCACAAACAATATTTCAGCATGGCCCGTGAAGCCTCGGCCATCTGGGAATATCTGGAAAAAGCCAAAGAGCATGACCCGCAAAATTACGACATCTATTTTCTTATGGGCTCATTTCGTTATCATATTGACCATCTCCCCGGCCTGACCCGCTTCATATCTTCGCTGATAGTTACTTCCGGAGACAGGCAAAAAGGACTGCAAGAACTGGAGCTGGCCGCACAAAAAGGCGATCTCCTCAAACAACTGGCGCTGTCGGAACTCTCTGCCGATTATTTGAATTTTGAAAAGCAACCGGCACGGGCGCTGATCATTATTCGGAAATTAAAGGAATCGTTCCCCAATAATTATAATTTGCTCTTTGCGCAGGCTAACGCTCTTTCCGATCTGGGCAAATTTGACGATGCTTTTAACATGGCCCGGGAGATTGAAAAAAATATCCGGGCAGGTCTCCCTCCTTTTGCCCCTCAACTCCAACCGCGTTACGATCTGCTCATGGGAAGAATATTTTTTACTCAGGGCGATTATGCCAAAGCTGAAGAATCCCTGCAAAAGGCACTCAAAGATACAAATCCTTATAATGCCCGGGTACGGGCGTGGGCGTATCTCCGACTGGGAATGATCAGTGATTCGCGAAAAGAGCGGAAAAAAGCCGAAGAGTACTATTCCAAAGCACTGGATGTTAAGGAAG
Source organism: Deltaproteobacteria bacterium (assembly GCA_025361065.1). Taxonomy (GTDB): domain Bacteria; phylum Desulfobacterota; class Syntrophia; order Syntrophales; family Smithellaceae; genus MVRV01. Next base: position 3,016 of record JANYAY010000008.1, on the reverse strand, counting down.
GAGGAGGAACCGCCCAGATTGAGGCCAAGAAATATCTGGAAACTCCCTATGTACCCCCGCTTAATAAAAATTGATTTATTATCGCCGACGTTTCGGCAATCAACCCGCCTGCGTGTTCATCTTGGACGACAAAGGAAATGCTTTCCACATCAGCCTCAAATACCGTGTGCAGCATCTTGACGGTCATCTGACTGCGTTCATTGATTTTCATGGGATCACTATAGGCATCACCTTGCTGTTCATTTTGCCCGAAATCATCTATCAGTAAAACGCGCTGATAATTTTGCCGCAAAGCATTTTTCACCGTCTGCCAGAATTGTTGCGAAACTTTATGCAGGCCGATGTCGGCAGAATTGACCACAGCAATATTGTTCTCTCCGGGAGCATTAAGCGGCATTGCCGGAATATCCCATTCCCCGAGATATTTAATAATTGCCGCAGTCGCTTCGGCATAATGGTCGGTGGCGATAATTACTTCTACCGATTTATCCCGAGATAGTTTTTTCAAAATCGGCCGCCAATGTTCATCAATTCCGGAATGATCAAGATAGGCATCAACAAAATTCGCAACGCTCCGGGAGATTTCCGGCTGGTGGACAACGGCCTGCTCCGGAAACAATTCTCCGATGCGCTCCTGCAGTACGGTCTTGTATCCCAGGCGGGTGGTACTGCCTTTTGACCAGGTTGCATCAACTATTGACCAGAACAAAGCTGCACTATCCACGCCCAAGGCAAATAACCCGCTTCTTTGCAAATACCGCATCAGGTTATCAGGACGGGAAAATGCGGCCGCCTCAATACTGAGAGTTCCGGAATAATCAAAAATGATCAGCTTATTTGGCAAAGGCTATTTCCTCCGCACTGTCATTGCGAGGCGACTCTCAGGAACCGTGGCAATCTTGACGAACTGCGCGATTGCTTCTTCACCCTTCGGGCTCATCGCAATGACATCATTGTAAAACAATTTTCACCTGAGTACCATCGCCGCCTCGATGATACCACTTAGTTTGCATGCCGCCGCCTCCGGATCAGGAGCGGCGCAGATCGCCGAGACTATGGCGACACAATCGGCGCCGGCGGCAATGGTTTCCCCGACATTGGACTCATTGAGACCACCGATTGCCACTACCGGATGACGGCTGAATGCTTTTATCTTTTTGAGTCCGTCAAGTCCCCAGACGCCCTTAGTATCGGTCTTGGTTGGCGTAGCAAAAACGGGACTGACACCGATATAATCAACATCCAGCTTCTGGCTTTCTTCGACATCGTCCCAGGCTTCCACAGATAAACCGATGATTGCTTTTGGTCCCAGAAGATTCCGGGCGATTGCATACGGCATATCATCCTGACCGATATGCACTCCAGCGGCTCCACAGGCCAGGGCAACGTCAATGCGGTCATTGATAATCAGCGGAATCTTGAATGGCTCTAAAAGCTTCATAATTGATTGCGCCTCCCTCACAAACAAGCGCGTGGAGATATCTTTTTCCCGTAATTGCACACAGGATACACCACCCTTTACTGCCTGCGAAACAACATCTTCCAAACACTTCCGCCCGCACAAACTGCGGTCGGTCACCAGATAAAGCCCTCTCATGATTACTCCTCAACTTTCAGCCGCTTTCTTATGTCATCTTCAGACAGGCAATAAAGATTATCCAGAAAATGCATTTGCAGGCTGCCCGGTCCTGCCGCTTTTTTTGCAGCCATTTCTCCGGCAATGCCCATAACAGCCATAGCTTTGACCGTTGCGGAAAGGAAAGATTTTTCCACTGCGGCAAAAGCTCCGCAAAGAGCGGAAGCCGTGCAACCCAGGCCGGTAACTCTGGTCATCAGAGGATGACCATTCATGACCTGAATGATTTGTTTGCCTTCCACAATGTAATCAGTAGCCCCGCTGACGCAAACAACGCAGTTGTATGTTTCACTCAGCTTTTGGGCAGTGGCAACAGCGTCATCCGATAATGCAGCGCTGTCCACACCTTTCGTTTTGGTTTGGTCATCGAACAGCGCCATAATTTCCGAAGCGTTACCACGGATAATCGCCGGCGGTTCCTGGGCAACCAGTTCCCTGGCTGTTTTAGTGCGGTAGCTTGTCGCCCCGGCGCCGACAGGATCAAAAATGACCGGAATACCATTTTTCCGGGCCTGTGCTGCCGCCTTAAACATCGAATAAATCCAGCGTTCACTTAGTGTCCCGATATTAATAACCAGAGCGGAAGCGATATTCACCATTTCTTCCATTTCTTCCGGAGCATGGGCCATAACCGGCGAGGCGCCAATGGCCAGGAGAGCATTGGCTGTATTATTCATTACTACATAATTGGTAATGTTATGAACAACCGGCGCTTTGAACCTGATCGCTTCAATTGATCTGTAGATTTCCGCTGCATTGTTTTTCATGATTTCCTGCTCTCCTCACATTTCATCTAACGCCAATAAACTGCAATTATCAATTACTTTTCCCGGCAAATAAAAAACCCTTCCTGCCTGCTGACGGGCCGAAAGGGTTGATTAATGTTTATCTCTTTCTCCCTACGCCGGCATTACCCGTATCAGGTTCAAAGGGTATATTCTCAGACCTCAAAAAAAGAAGCCACCCCCGATTTGCGATTCCCGTTTATCAGCAAATAATTAAGCTGTCAACCTTGTTTTTCCCGATAAATAATCATTCCTGAGTGGAAAATATAATTGGAAAGTATCCCGGAATACCCCATTGCCGGGCGCCGGCGAAGAAATCATTGCACCATGTCATGCAATCAAGAGAACCATTGCAGTTCTTGAAATCATGCAGTATAAAGGAGAAGCTCCTTGACCGAAAAAGAATAACAATATGCCGCCATAAAGTCCGGTTTTTGATTTCTTTATTAACCCAAGAAATGGTAGTGTCAAAAGTTTTATGAAAACTAGCACGGATAAATGAAAAGAGAGATAGGATTTGGTTCGGGAGTAAAAGCAAGAGCCATTTGACATAGCGATAATGTTTGTCGGAAGATTTCAGGCAAACTTAGGCCAT
>JANYAY010000005.1 GCA_025361065.1 Deltaproteobacteria bacterium | reverse complement strand
ATGGCCTAAGTTTGCCTGAAATCTTCCGACAAACATTATCGCTATGTCAAATGGCTCTTGCTTTTACTCCCGAACCAAATCCTATCTCTCTTTTCATTTATCCGTGCTAGTTTTCATAAAACTTTTGACACTACCATTTCTATGCGAATAATTTTATTTTATACAAATCGTTTCTTGAAAATAGCCAGACCCGCCAATCCGCTCAAAAGGAGGAGAACAGACATTGGCTCCGGCACCTTGGCCGAACTCTGTGCTTTGACTGATGCCTCAAAATCGTAGATCATAGGGGTAAGTCCCTTGGGATCCCTAGGATCCAAAGCTAAGAGAGAGTAAGTCAATGTTAACGGGCCTAATGGATTGATAACATCGGAATCGCTGCCTGATGCCGAACCAGGAAGATTGATCGCTCCGGACAAGAATCTCACGTCCGAGGCGAGAAGCGGTGACTGCTGCGTTGCGGAATCAAAACCATTCAAATCATACAATGCCAGACCCGCATCAACATATGCATTGGCAAATGCATTGCTTCCAACAAAAGGCAGGAGCCCTAAATTATAGAGAAGAGAATAGCTTGCTGTGATTGTCAGCAAACCGTTTGTGAGAACGGTAAATTGGCCACCGAACAGGGCCTGGGCCAAATCAACGCTGCCGATTCCGCTGACAGGCTCTTGAACTGGCGTTTGGCCGGCTGGCACTGGGAAGGACGAATTGGTCAATGCCACGTTTGCATTGCTAAAAAGGGCCGGTTGCAAGGTGTTTGTTACATTCGTATACGCGCTTCCAACCACTGTGTTAGCGGGAGTCGAGAAATTATGTGCAGACTCCGGCGGCAACATGCTGACATTGCCCCAGGGTGCGACGTCAATAAAATTGGAGTGGTAAGGATCAGTGACGCCCCCCATCGTAACCGAAACACCCGCGTTGCTGCCACGAGTGTCAAGCGGTAGGACAAATGTCATGTCGAACCAGTTCAAATCCGTCCGGGAGAATGTAAGACTGTTATACCCGATGGAAGCCTCTCCATATGCAGTTGCCCCCTGGACAGCAAGGCCTGGGGTTGGCAGCATTAAAACAGACAAAACAAAGGTAATTACAACTGTTGCTTGAAAACATTTTTTCATAATATTTTAACCTCCTTGATTTTTTCCTTTTCATTTCTCTTTTTAAATCGATGAAATATTTTCAGTATTATATGCCTCCTTTCATTAATGGTTTGATTATTGCCTTTGATGTATACTAAATTTCATTAATGAAATTAACAATGGTATAAGTTCTAATGATTTATAGGAGGAAAAGACTATGAGATATGGTAATATTATGTTTTACTATAAGCGTAAGTTAAAGAAATTATTGCTGAATATCCTCTAGTCCTACTCTTCCATAATGATCTGTTTTGATGAAATATGACCAGGAATATCTTCCGGAAAACATCAATGCCCTTAATTCATCCATTGCCTGATGGATGTTTAAGATGTTTATGCTCCTCTATAAAGCCTTCACCCTATGGAAAAGTTTCCGTAAATATATAAGACTCATGTCAATGTTGCGCACGAAGTAATCGGAACAAGCCTAAATTTCTGAGAGCTATCATTAGGCTGTCTGTGGCTTTAAAATGAAAAGGAGCGCTACTAGGGGCATCCGGACAATGAAAACAGGTTATCGAATCGTACTCCTTCTATTGGTTGCGGCTGGTGCATTTCTCACCGGTTCATTGGTTACGTACTATGGAGGAAATCATAAATCGACAGCGGAGCGCAAAATTCTTTATTACGTTGACCCGATGAATCCCGCTTTCAAATCTGCTAAGCCGGGCATAGCTCCCTGCGGCATGGCGTTGGAGCCCGTTTATGCCGATAAAATCAGTTCGGGCTTGACTGATCCCGGTGTCCAGGCATCCGCGGTGCCGGGCAGTATCTATATATCCACTGAAAGACAGCAGTTGATTGGCGTGAAAGTAATGAACGTCGAAAAGTCCCCATGGACTTATACCATGAGGGTACTGGGGCGGGTCACACCGGATGAGGCGCTTGTGTATGTGATCAATTCGTCTGTCGAAGGTTGGATCCGAGCAATTTACGACAACTCAACGGGAAGTATTGTAAAGGAGAACGAAATTCTCGCCTCTTTCTACAGCCCCGAATTTTTGAGCGCCGAGCAGGCCTATATCTATGCTCTCGGGTCACTGGATCGCTTTAGCGCCGATTCCAAAGAGCCTCCTCAGCAAATAGAATTAACGAATAAGAATGTCAAACAATACGAAGATGCTCTCCGAAACATCGGGATGTCTGAGCTCCAGATCGCGGAAATCCGCAGGACGCGTCAGTATACTGAAAACATCCAGCTCCGCTCTCCGGCCAAGGGCTTTGTAACCGTTCGTAATGTCACGACGGGACTGCGGTTCGAGAAGGGGAAAGAACTTTACCGGATTGCTGATCTTTCCCGTGTCTGGATCCTGGCCGATGTTTTCGAAAATGAAGCTTCTTTTTTCAGACCCGGTCAGCGTGTCAAAATTGAACTTCCCTACCAGAAGAGGTCTCTGTATGCTCAAATGAGCAATGTATTGCCGCAATTCGACCCCGCCACTCGCACCCTCAGGATTCGCCTGAAGGCAGACAATCCAGGTTATGTCATGCGTCCCGACATGTTCGTGAATGTGGAGCTTCCGATGAGCGGTCCTCCGGCTATCATTATTCCCACGGATGCGGTCGTCGATTCGGGATTGAGAAAAACAGTCTTTGTCGATCACGGAAACGGTTATTTCGAGCCGCGGCAATTGGAAACAGGACGCTTGCTGGGAGATCGGGTTGAAGTTACCCGTGGTCTCATGCCGGGTGAAAAAATCGTTGTTGCGGGAAATTTTCTAATCGATTCCGAGTCCCGAATGCAGCAGGCTGCATTGGGTATCACCGAAAAGGCGGGACGCGATCTCATTTGCGGCATGAATATCGATGAAGACCGATCCAAAGCAGCGGGCTTCATGAAAACCTATCAGGGCAAGGAATATTTCTTTTGTTCAACGGAATGCCGTGATGAATTTGCAAAAACACCGCAGCGTTATTTATCGTCCGCAGCAACTCAGGTGACCGTATCTTCCTTGCAACCAAAAGTAAATATCGCGATAGATCACCCAGCACACGACGCCGGAAAAATGATACCACCTAAAGGCGATTCGCCCAAGACAGGTCAAAAGATGAAAACAACTGACGGCGGTCATAACCATGATTAACAGGATCATCGACTTTTCCGCCCAGAACAAGCTGATTATTTTTCTGATTGTTGCGGTTGCGGCGATCGGCGGATGGTGGTCAATGAAGCATCTGCCTCTGGACGCCATTCCGGATCTGTCGGAAACCCAGGTGATCATTTATTCCCGCTGGGATCGCTCTCCGGATTTAATCGAAGATCAAGTTACCTATCCAATTGTCACGTCTATGCTGGGTGCGCCGGGAGTTAAAACCGTACGCGGTTTCTCCGACTTTGGTTATTCTTTTGTCTATGTCATCTTTGAGGAAGGGACGGACATCTACTGGGCCCGCTCACGGATTCAGGAATATCTCTCTACAACTCTTACCAAGCTTCCCGCCGGAGTGCAGACCGAATTGGGTCCCGATGCCACGGGACTGGGCTGGATATTCCAGTATGTGTTGGTGGATTCCTCGGGAAAACATAGCCTCGCGGATTTGCGTTCCTATCAGGACTGGACGCTGCGTTACTACCTGAAGGCGGTGCCCGGCGTGGCGGAAGTCGCATCCATCGGTGGTTTCCGCCGGCAATACCAGGTCAATCTTGATCCCAACCGGCTGCAATTCTATAACATCTCCGTAAACCGCGTTGTGGAAGCGGTTCGCGGCAATAACAACGATACGGGAGGGCGGCTCATTGAATTCGGCGGAACCGAGTATATGGTCCGTGGCCGGGGTTATGCCCGATCCCTTGAGGATTTCGGAAATATTGCTCTGGCCGGAAGCGAGAGCGGCTCACCGATCCGCATCCGGGATGTAGGCGAAGTTGTCCTCGGCCCCGACCTGCGCCGCGGGATTGCCGACTTCAACGGCGAAGGCGACGCGGTCTCCGGGATAGTTGTCATGCGCCAGGGGCAAAACGCCCTGGATGTAATCGAACGGGTTAAGAAAAGAATCCGCGATATCGAACCCGGTCTGCCGCCCGGAGTCAAAATTGTTCCGGTTTATGACCGGTCGGAATTGATCAATCGTGCCGTAAGTAATTTGCAGAGCACCATTATAGAGGTCATGATTACCGTTTCGCTGGTGATTCTTCTGTTTCTCTGGCATATCCCCAGCGCTCTTATTCCTATCATCACCATCCCCGTTGCCATTCTTATTTCCTTTATTCCCTTCCGCCTGATGGGCATCACTGCCAACATCATGTCTCTGGGAGGGATCGCCATTGCCATCGGAGCACTGGTCGATGCCGCCATTGTAGTCGTGGAGCAAACGCACAAAAAACTGGAAATTTGGAGCAGGGAAGGCCGCAGCACCGATTACCGGGATGTGATCATTACTGCAGTCAAGGAAGTTGGTGCGACGAGCTTTTTTGCCCTCCTGATCATTGCGGTGTCATTTCTGCCCATTCTCACACTCGAAGCCCAGGAGGGACGCCTGTTTAAACCATTGGCCTATACCAAGACTCTGGCTATGATTGTGGCCGCTTTTCTGGCGATTACTCTGGATCCGGCGCTCAGACTCCTTTTTACTCATATGCACAACTTTAACTTCCGCCCCCGCTGGATCTGCCGGGCGGTAAACGCCGTGGCCGGAGGAACGATCCATGCCGAGAGCCGTCATGTGATCAGCAGTTTTTTAATCCGCATCTACGATCCGGCTGTGGCCTGGTCGCTGCGCCGGAAGTGGCAGGTAATAGGTGTTGCCGTAATTCTGGTAATTCTGACCATTCCCGTTTTTCAGAAGCTTGGTTCTGAATTCATGCCTCCACTGGATGAAGGTGCTCTCTTTTACATGCCCACAACCATGCCGGGGATTTCCGTGACGGAGGCGCAAAAGCTGCTGCAAACGACCGACCGGATCATCAAAAGCTTCCCGGAAGTAGATCAGGTGCTGGGGAAAGCGGGACGTGCCGAGACTTCCACCGACCCGGCGCCTTTTTCCATGCTGGAGACATTGATTACACTCAAGCCAAAAAGCCAGTGGCGTAAAGTTGACACCTGGTATTCGAACTGGGCTCCGGAATCGCTCCGGAGGGTTTTGCGCCATATTACACCTGATACGCTTTCGACGGCGGAACTGACAAGTGAGATGAATGATGCTTTAAAACGGCCCGGCTTATCCAATGCCTGGACCATGCCGATCAAGGGAAGAATTGATATGCTCACCACCGGTATCCGTACACCTGTCGGCCTCAAAATTTCCGGCGCCGATCTTACACAGATTGAGCAGATTGGAGGACAGGTCGAGGCAATTCTGCGCAACGTGAAGGGCACACGGAGCATTTTTGCCGAACGAACCGGCGGCGGCTACTTTCTCGACATCGAGTGGAACCGCGACGAACTGGCTCGTTACGGCCTCTCCATCGACCGGGCTCAGGAAGCCATCAGTAATGCTATCGGCGGTGAAAACATTGCCACAACTATTTCAGGACGCGAACGCTATCCCGTAAATGTCCGCTATATGCGCGACTTTCGCAGCAATCCGCAAGCTATCGGCCGTATTCTGATACCCGTTGCCGGCGAGCTAAAGCAAATTCCCTTATCGCAACTGGCTGAAGTAAGCGTGGCTGCGGGGCCGGCGATGATCCGCGACGAGGACGGACTGCTGACTGGCTATGTATATATAGATGTTGCCGGTCAGGATCCGGCAGGCTACATCGCCGAAGCGAGCCGGCTCATCAAAGCAAAAGTGGAATTACCCGGAGGCTATGCCGTTACCTGGAGCGGCCAGTACGAGGCGATGCAAAGGGTCAGGGAGCGTTTGGAGATCGTCGTGCCTCTTACCCTCCTGCTCATTATTCTCCTGCTCTATCTGAATACAAGGTCCCTGGTGAAGACATCCATTGTTCTGCTGGCAGTTCCTTTTTCGGCGGTCGGAGCCGTCTGGTTCATTTATTTACTGGGCTACAATATGAGTATCGGCGTCTGGGTGGGGCTTATCGCCCTTCTCGGGGTGGATGCCGAAACAGGTGTCTTTATGCTGCTCTACCTCGACCTGGCTTATGAAAAAGCAGGAAGGGAAGGGCGCCTCAATACGCTTGCCGACTTGCGCGTGGCTATTCGGCAGGGGGCTGCCCAGCGCATCCGGCCCAAAGCTATGACAGTAACCACCATGTTCCTTGGGCTCATCCCTATAATGTGGGCTACCGGGACGGGCGCCGATGTCATGAAGCATATTGCTGCGCCAATGGTGGGGGGGATATTCACCTCCTTCTTCATGGAACTGATGGTTTATCCGGCCATTTATGAGATATGGAAATGGAACTTTGAGATGAAGAAAATCAGGTGACGCAATGACCAGGGAAATCTGTAAGAGGGAGAAGGTTTTGCCGATGCCGCACCGCAATATGAGGCAACAAGACAACATGTTGACCCTTGTGCTGATCATGCTGTTCTTTTTTACTGCGTCGGGTACAGCCGCCGCCGGTTTGCGTATAGGAGATTCCGTGCCGTTGACCACCTTGAGCTCAATAACCGGCAATGCCGTGAAGATTCCTGAAAGTCTCGCCGGGAAAGTGGCAATTATCCATTTCTGGCAAGCCGGCTGCTCATCATGCCGTTTGGATATGCCGGCTATGGATGTTCTGTATACTAAATATCGTAGAAAGGGACTGGAGATTCTTGCGGTCAATGTTGGTCAACCGAAAGAATCCGTAAAGTCTTTTGCCGCTGATCTGAAGGTATCCTACCCGATCCTGATTGATCCGGACGGACGGAAAACTGCTCTCTATGATGTGAAGGATGTTCCTCGTACATATATTATCGACCGCCGGGGCATTGTCCGGTATAGAATTTTCGGCGGCGCCTCGGAAGATGTGCTCAAAAGACTGATTCTCAGCCTCTTCTAATACGGTTTCATTTATTCTATCTCCGGGAAGAATCATTGGCAATCTATGTTCTAATGATAATTTCCCGTTAAAGTTTAGATTTCAATAAATTGATAAAGGAGGATAGTGATGAAAAATTTGTTGATTGGGCTGTTGTTGGTTTTCTTTGCCACAGCAAGTAATGCTTTTGCCGACGGACGCGAAGATTATAAATACAAGTGTGCAGGCTGCCATGGAGCAAACGTTAGTTTACTTCCAAAAACAGCCAGGCTGATGCAGGTTGACCCGAAGAAACTAGCCCTGAAAGGAAGTACTATGAACCGCGACGAAATGATTGCGATCGTTCAAACCGGCAAGGATAAAATGCCGGGTTTTGAAAAAGAACTTACGAAGGAACAGATTGCCGGTATCATCGATTATATTATCTTTCTTCGCAAGAAGTAAAATACTCTGGTGTAATTTTCGCTCTTCCTTAATCAAGAGGCGATCTGAGAGCTAAGGCCAATCTTTTCCCTGATATAAAATTAAGATATCGGGTAACTGCAGATAAGCGGCAACCCGATTTTATTCAGACAGATCATTATGTATCTTTAATAAAACGACTGAGTATCTGTCGAAAACAGATGGGTAATTCTTATCTGAATAATAAGGGTATTAAGAACCCGCAGATAAATACCGCCGGAAACCGTGAATTGGAAAAGCCGTCGAAACCAGATAACAAGTTTACAGGAGAACAGTCAAAATGGATTATTCCCTGCGAGGAAGGAGATCATTTTTAAAAGCAAGTGTGGCGGCGGGGCTTGGTCTTGTAATCCCGGCTTTAACTTCCTGTGAAGCAAAAACCGTTGCAGGCATAGGCGATGCCCTGTCTAACATTGATCTTGGCAGTCTTAATGATGATAAAGTAGTCATCCCTGCCGCTTTCAGCGGTCGAGTAGCCATCCTTCATTTCTGGGCTGGCCGTTGTTCCACCTGCCGCGGGGAGATGATGGCACTGGAAAGCATTTTCAGGAAATACA
>JANYAY010000154.1 GCA_025361065.1 Deltaproteobacteria bacterium | reverse complement strand
AGACTGTGTCGCAATAAGGGAAATTACCACAATGGTCGTCATGCCGGTGCAGACCGGCATCCAGAACTTATTAATTTTACTGGATTCCGGGTCGCGCTTCGCTTGCCCGGAATGACAAAAAAGTAATTACGACACAGTCTCGAAAGCCGGTATCCAGGAAACCATTGATAATACTGGATTCCCCCGTATCGTGCACGGGGCAGGCTTTTCGTCGCGCTTCGCTTGCACGGAATGACATAATTGTTAGTTTTATGTAGTTGTGCAAATGTCTCAGGTTATGAATAATTTGCTGCCGGTTATAGCAACAGTCGGAGATCAAGCCACGCGTTCGGCCAATTGCTGCTGCATCCTCGCTGCGTCCCGGGCAAAAGTTACATAATAAGCAAAATACATAAAAAAGGCCAGCACCCCGCCACCCACGCTCAGCCAGAGGACGGAACTGTTTATACCCACCGACGCTACTACTAACGCGTAGATAAGGCTTGCCAGGACGGAGCCGATGGAATCGGCCATTCGCCCTATGGAGAAGCCGACTGTGCGTACTTCCGGCAACAGCACCGCCGAAACCACAACACGTGTGATGCTGTACATGAATTCAACACAGAAAGCAGTAAAGAAGGCGACAACCATGTAAATGGCGAGAGGGCCCAGATCAATGCCGAAGATGACATAACTTAATCCCACCAGCACTGCCAGCACAAAGTGTCCGGTTACCAGGCGCATCTTTTCTCCGAGGACCCTTCCCATGCGGTCTCCCACAATGCCGCCGATAATACTTCCGGTGATGAAGCCGATTAATCCCAAAAGCGAAATGAGTATAGCCTGCCCTTCGCGTATTCCCCTGGCCATCACGAAGAAAGTAACAGAGAAATTCACCAGCATAATCTTGGGAAAGCCCATCAGGATAAGGTTAACGCAGTCCACTGCCACGGTGGGCACGCGGAACTGGTTCATAGCGACACGTATATTGAAGGCCTGGGATTCTTTTTCTTTGATGACGTCAAGGGATACATTGGCGAGCGCCTCTTCCGTCTGTCCACGCGTAGGCTCATCCATTCCGAACCAGATGGTAATGCTGGCAATGATCCCCAGCACTCCGAACCCCCAGTATGCTATGCGCCAGCCGATTGCCGGTGCATTGTCCGCGAGCAGGCTGAAAGAGATCAGCGCGAAGATTAGGCCGGAATACGCCAGACCGCGCAGAAGCCCGAAGGCCTTGCCGCGCTCCGAAACCGGATAAAAATCCGAGAGCACCGAGTTGGTCTGGCCTTCCATTGCGCAGGCGCCGACATTGGCAATCATGGTTACCACGAAGAAAAATGCGAACTGCTGCGAAAAGCCTGTAATGATCGATCCTATGGCGGCAAGCAGTGTTGACGCGACGAGAATTTCCTTGCGGCGGAAACGGTCGGCGAGCATTCCCCAAAAAAATACACTTACTGTCTCCACGCCGCGCTTTACCGCTGTCAGGTAGCCCAATGAACTGTCGGCGAGTTTCAGTGACGCCTGGATCGACACGAACATGGTGTTGAGAATCTGCGATTCAGTGAAGTCGATGCACTGCGCGAAAGACATGATTCTCATAGCGCGCTTGCCGCTTTTCGTGTTTCTCGAGAGCATCTGCGCGTTACCTGTATGTCCGGCTGGTGCCAAACCCGCTTTGCTTGTGGACTCTGGCATGATATAGACCCCCTCTTTTTATCAAAAAAAGTTAAAATACTAATTATCGCGGAGCTCTTTTAACTCCGGACAACACAATCATCATGCAGTCCGGGGACAGATAAGGTGCATTGTTGACAAGTTATTGCTTGGGGATGGGAGGATTATAAGACAAGCGGTTTTCCAAACTATATTCCTCCCTACCGTCGCGTTGATGAACCCGAATGGGGCTAATAGTTTGTCGGTCGCTTGACCGACTGAAGATCCCTATAAAACGAATAAATCATGAAGTCAAGAAAAAAATACCTAACGAATTAAATTAAATACAACGTTAACTAAAACAATTTTGGAAGTTATTGTTGTCATCTGTCAAACTCATTGAAAAAAACATATAGGCTCCAAAACCATAAAAACATAACTTTCCCACAACACCTCAGCAAAGAATAAGAGAATTAAAATATGTCGATATATCAATCAAGTTTTCTCCGGCCAAAAACATGAAACCTAAATCTTTTATGAGTTAAATAATATCAGACAAAGGAAGCCAAAAATATTATCCTGTTTCGGTAACGTTCTTATTATGAGGCAAAAGGATTATCAATTCAAAGAAAATACTGGAAAATATTAATTATTGCCATTCATCGCCTTTGATCTTAGTCTCCCCCCGTCGGTCGCATAACCGATATTAATTCATATAAAGGTCTTTATAAATGCGGTTATAATAAAATATTGCTTGATATCGTGACGGATTTTATTTATACAAATAAATATGATCTCGGTCTAACGACCGATCTATATCCCTTCAAATGATTCGGAAGCTTTTCATTCGGGGAGGGTGCAACGTCGGCGGTATCCGCTGAAATATTTTATCAATCAAAGGAGACATCCACAATGAAACTTTATGACTTTACAAAATCTTATCAGTTATTCGAAGAAGCCAAGCATTATGTTCCCAACGGCATCTATGGTCCGCGGACTCCGGCATTCCTTACCTATGGGTCCTACCCTGCTTTTATTAAAAGAGGCGACGGCTGCAGAATATGGGATGTCGATGGCAATGAATACATCGACTACATGTGCTCCTTCGGGACAAATCTGCTGGGACTGCGAAACCCTAAAGTCGAGGAAGCAGCACGCAAACAGCAGGAAAATGCCGACTGTTTTACGCTTCCATCAGACCTCTGGGTACCGCTGGCCAAAAAGATGGTCGAAACCGTCGACGGCGGCGATTGGTGCGTATTCGGTAAAAATGGATCCGATGTAACCTCTTATGCCATTACCGTTGCCCGGGTATTCACCGGCAAGACAGAGATCCTGCTCGCCAATGGATCCTACCACGGTTCCCATTTCTGGTGCCAGCCTCACGGAGAGGGTGTACCTCCTGAATGGAAAACCCATGTGCAGTATTTCAATTACAACGATGCGGCCGATCTCACCCGGCTGGTGAATGAAAACAAGGGTAAAGTGGCCGCCGTGATAGTCACGCCGCACTGTCACGATGCCATGAAGGATCAGGCTTTGCCCAAAAAGGAATTTGTTGACGCCATCAATTCCCTGGCAAAAAGCGAAGAGTTTGTGGTTATTGTTGACGATATCCGTTGCGGTTTCCGCCTCCAGATCGAGGGAAGCTCCGCGCATTACGGCTACAACGCCGACCTGCAGTGCTTCGGCAAGGCCATGGCCAACGGGTACCCGATAGCCGTGGCAATGGGGAAGAAGGAACTGAAGTCCTCCGCCGAAAAAATCTTCTTCACCGGCACGCACTTCTTCTCGGGAGTTCCTTTCGCGGCCGCGCTGGCCACCATTGAGGAAATCAGGGCAAGCGGCGCCATTCAGAAGATCCATGCCATGGGCACAAAGCTCATGAATGGCTTAAAAGACGCCGCCTCCGCCAACGGCGTAACAGTGAACCTTAGCGGTCCGCCAGCCATGCCCTACATGACTTTCGCCAACGATCCGGGCTTCGAAATTAACCGTTACTTCTGCGGGGAAGCCGCGCGGCGGGGCATCTTCTTCCATCCGCACCACAACTGGTTCATATGCGCTGCCATGAAAGATGAGGACATTAACAAGACCATTGACATCGCCGGCGAGTGCTTTACTCTGGTGAAGGGTAAGTTCGGAGGCGGTAAATGAAATTCTATCATTTGGGAATAAAGGCAAAGGACGTAAACCAGAGCCTTCAATTCTATTGCGATATTCTGGGCCTGAAGATAATTGAGACCGTCGTCATCATGGAGAAAAAATTTTATTTTGTAGGAAACGAAAGTTTTCAGATAGAAATTGAGGGCGGCAATCAGGGCGACACGCAGGCCAATGCCGGTACCATGACCGGCCTCAACCATATAGGTCTTGTCGTGGAGGACATTCAGTCCCTGGCAAAGCGTTTTAAGGAAAACGGGGTAAAGCTTCTCTTCGAGCCCCTGCAGCCGCGTCCCGACCGATGGACCACCTTTGTCCAGGATCCGGACGGAGTATTGATACAATTGATACAATATGTCTGATATTGCCGCGGAGGGCCGATCAACCTATTGTCGCTCCGTGGACGGAGGCTGTGTTCATCAACGGCAAAGGGGATTTATGCAAAGGAATGCCCTGTCCAATGTTCATATGACTGAAAAAAGCAATTGCGGAGGATGATATCATGTATGACGATTTAAAGGGAAAAGTCGCGCTGATCACCGGCGCGGGGAAACGAACCGGAATGGGCTATGCCATCGCCGACAAACTGGCTTTATGTGGCTGCCGCGTAATTATCGCCGACTTGGGAAAGACCGATGCTGCTGTTGTCGCAGGGAGCGGTACCGCCGATTCCATGAAGAGCATCGTCGACGACCTGCACACACGGCACGGCGCTGAGACTATGGCACTGAACCTGGACGTCACCGATACCGGTTCCGTTACGGCTATGGCCGAAACAGTAAAGGCCCGCTTTGGCGGCCTGGATATTCTCTGCAACAATGCCGGCGCGGCATTTGGCGTCCCGAATGCCGTTATCACTTACGGCGAAGCGGAATGGCTGCGGACTGTGGATGTAAATCTGCATGGCACCTTTCGCGTCTCTAAGGCCCTGGCGCCGCTAATGAATGGTCGCCGAGCCAGTATCATCAATACGGCATCGCGCGCGGGAAAATTCCCGGCCATGTTCAACGGCGCCTACGCGGTTGCCAAGGCCGGTGTTATAATGCTTACCAAAGTCATGGCCAAGGAACTGGGAGGTATGGGCATCCGTGTGAACGCCATCTGCCCGGCCCAGATTCGTACAGACCTTTTAACCTGGCAGCTTGATCTGGAAGCGAAGTTCCTCGGAGGAACCGTTCACGACAGAGAGAAGGAGATGTGCGCTTCCATACCGCTGGGCCGGATCGGAACCGTAGAAGAAATGGCGGACCTCGCGGCCTTCCTGGCATCGGAGGAATCGCGCTATATCACCGGCCAGGCCATCAATCTCTGCGGTGGGCAGCTCATGGAGCTCTAAGTGCACCCGGTCACTCTACCGCAAATATCATACACAATAACATCAGCAACAGGAGCACATCTATGGAAACAGAGAACACTGTCATTTCACAGTTCAACCAGATCGGCATAGCCGTTCATAACCTGGAGGAAACCGCGCAGTTTCTGAAAAATAACCTTGGCATCGAAGTGCTCATTATTCCAATGCCGCAGGCACATGCAGTGCTGCGGGGCCGCGAGGTGAGCTTCACCACGAAGATCGGCCTGGCGCGTGTCGGCTCCATGGACCTCGAGTTCATGGAGATAGTAGAAGGTGAGCATCTGGTGAAGGAATTCATCGACAAGCACGGTCCCGGCATCCACCACCTGGGTGTATATGTCGACGACCTCGACGCCGCTGTAGATAAGTGGACCGCAAAAGGCGGGAAGGTCATCCAGCGGACAAAGCACCCCAGCGGCATAGGGACTGCATTTCTCGATACTGAAAGTACGCTGGGAAGCATCTATATTGAACTCATCAAGTTTTGAACCGGCAATACCAGAGAGGTATCTGCTCATTGGTGTTTTTATCATACTATCGGGAGCATTACATGGATTTAAAAAACAAAGCTGTCTTTATTACGGGGGGATCCAGTGGTATTGGGCTGGCCTGCGCACAGTATGCAGCCGCCCGGGGCTCGAGTGTGGCCATCTTTGCGCGCGACGGTAAGCGCCTTACCGGAGCTCTGGCGGATATCGGAAAGTGTCGTGTGGCGCCGGACCAGAAGTTTAACGCCTATCAGCTGGATGTATCACACAATGCCGATGTGGAAATCGTCATGGAACTCGCTGTTAAGGAGACGGGCGATCCGTTCATCCTCATCAACAGCGCAGGCCTGGGCGGGGCATTTCATTTCGCAGAGCTTCCCTATAAACGTTTCGACGACACCATGAAGATTAATGTGTATGGAATACGCAATACCATAGCCGCGCTTCTTCCGTTCATGAAGAAGGCCGGTGGGCATATAGTAAATGTTTCCTCAATGGGCGGATTTATCGGGGTATTCGGATATACGGCCTACAGCGCCTCCAAATTCGCCGTCGTCGGTTTTTCCGAATGTCTGAGGGCCGAACTCAAAAGCTTAAATATTAACGTGTCGGTGTTGTGCCCGCCGGATACGGATACGCCCATGATGCAGACCCAAGGTAGGGCGAGACCAAAAGAGACTATCGCCATCGCGGGGAACGCTGGTCTGAAAACTGCGGAATATGTTGCCGCGGCCATGTACAAGGGACTGGAAAAACAGTCATTCGCAATTATCCCGGGCCTTTCAGGAAAGCTCATTTACTTGATCAAACGCCTGTTCCCGGCGCTGCCGGAGGCGCTCATGGACCGGACTATCCGCAAGGTTCAGCAAAAATCCGGCTGAACCTTGCGGAATAATTATATCATTAATATTTTTGATATTAGACGATTACTTCACCGGCTTTAATCGTACCATTAACCTTATCTTTACTTACAACCCGCTTGCCATTGATGAACACAGCTTCTATTCCCGCAGGGGCTTTGCTGGTTTCGGTCAGGGTGTTGTTGTCCCGGATATTTTTCCAGTCAAAAACCGTGATGTCGGCAGTCAATCCCTCTTTCAGAAAGCCGCGATCCTTGATGCGGTATCTCTCGGCCGTTGCCCCGGACATCTTATAGACCGCCTCCTCCAGAGAGATGAGCTTTTTTTCACGGGCAAGTTGGAAGAAGCGCGGGAAATTTCCGGAGAACGCCGGGTTCTGCACACCGCGGAGAGCGGGAAGCGCGTCGGTCATAAACAGGGAAGCCGGGTGCCGCATCAAGTCTTCAACGATCGGCAGATTACTATACTGGTGGTTGAGCACTGCGGCAATACCTTTGCTTTTCTGAGCGATATCCATGGTGCTGCTAAACCAGTCCATTCCCCGTTTTTTCGCGATCTCTCCCAGGAACATACCGTTGAATTGGTTTAACTCTTCATTATGCGCATAGGTTATCTGGATATCATTGTATCCGAAACCGAGGAATCGCTGAATCAGGCCGAGTTCACTTTTGAGCTTTTCGAGCATCTTTTTGTCGCTGAAGGCTTGAGGAACTTTTGCCAGAAACCACGAAGGCAGGATGACGTTGATAATGGACTGGCCGCAATGATAGGAGTAAGTGTCGAACTTAACATCTACACCTTGTTTGATGGCTTTATCAATGCGTTTCAGCGCTTCCGCACTGGTCTTGAAGGTTCGTGATCCCACAAATATCAGATGAGAAATCTGCAGCCGCACACCGGTTTCACGGGCTATATTGAGCATTTCGTCCAGGGCCAGCAGATTATGCGGTTCATAACCGTCAAAAGGAGAAACATAATCCAGTAGTATTTTCGGGGTGCTCATCGGGTATCCCGGCGAGAGCGCCGAATAAGCCCGTAGATGCACTGTCAGCAACTTATTCTTACTTTTAACGAGCTTGGCGATTTCGCGCAGTTCAGCCGTATTGGCAAAAATCCCCGGCTCATACTGCAGGCCGAGGGAAACACCGGCGGCTCCCTCATCCATTGATTGAGAAAGCAGAGCGAGCATCTCGTTCATTTCTTCTTTGTTCAGGGGATCGGCCTTAAATCCGCGGATTGAGGTTCGAGTCGTACCGTGACCGGCCAGCGTCATCATATTGTGGGTCATGCCGTTGTGTCTCAAATAATCGAAGTACTGCGTCATGGTTTCCCACTGAATGGCAGTGAGATCGGACAACCCTTTTTTCTGAATCATGTCCATATAGGAAGTCTTTTTGCGGAATCCCGCCACACCATAGCCGCACTGACCGGCCATAAAAGTTGTCACACCCTGGGCCGTGAAAGGTAGCTTCAGCTCATCATGCCCTGAAATGGGCAGATACCAGTCCATGTGAGAATGTGCATCAATAATCCCCGGCATGATGGTTAACCCCGTGCAATCCACAACCGTACCGGGTGCATTGATTTCATTGGCGGAGATTTTTTCGATCTTATTGTTGTAAATCAGCAGATTGCCCTTAAAACTCTTTTTCCCCGTGCCATCGACAATAGTGCCGTTCTTCAGCATCGTGTAGTTTCCTCCCTTCAGGGAAATTGCCGCTTTCGGATCTTTGTTTATTACCGGCGCGGCGTTGGCCTTTTTTCCCTTGAAGTTCAGTATGGGCAGAGCTGAGGATAGAGCAATAACTTTTCCCGCAGTGGTGAGAAATTTCCGCCGGGAATGGTTTGTTTCGACCAACGTTTCCAATTTATCTTTGATCTTCATAGCTAAACCTCCTTGGAATGAAATTTATCAGGTAAGACGGCGCTATTCAGCAAAGTGAAAAAAGCCGTTTTCTTAATATTTTTTTTATGGTGCTTCCAGCTGTGAAGAGGCATGAATATGTAAACTCTTTAATTGAATAAAAAATTTTCATAAAATGCAAAAAGGAATATTTTTGTTGATTTCATGATTTAACAGTATTAAATTAATAACATTAAATTATTGCAGGCGCAAGTTTTTTAATCACAGTAAATGAGGCAGGGAGAAAATATTTATGTCGAATACTGCAAAATCAATTCTGATTACGGGTGCCGGCAGCGGAATAGGACGGGCGACGGCAGATTATATTGCCTCTCAGGGTTTTCATGTTTATGCAGGAGCCAGAAATGCCGGTGATTTGCAAGATTTGTCTAAAAATAAAAACATTACTCCCGTTGAGCTCGATGTGACGAGCACAAAAGATGTCAGCGAAGTTAAAAAAATCATCGAACAGAAACAAACCGGATTATTCGGATTGATTAACAACGCCGGAATCATCAAAGCCGGACCGCTCATGGACGTAAGCATCGAAGAGCTGCGCGCTCAATTTGAAGTTAATGTCTTTGGCGTCCATCAAATCACTCAGGCATTATTTCCTTTACTGTTGCCGGCAAAAGGGCGAATTGTCATGATGAGCTCCGACAGCGGGTTTTTTGCCACTCCCTTTGTCGGTCCTTATTGTTCGAGCAAATTTGCCCTGGAAGGATATTCCGATTCTTTACGCCGGGAAATCACTCCCTACGGCGTGAAAGTGATTCTGATAGAACCCGGCCGGATCCAGACGCCGATCTGGGATAAAGGGGAACAAATTCTGAAGAATGAGAAATATTCTCAGTCCCTATTCTGGAAAGAAGCCAAGGCCATGGGGGAGTATGCCATTCAAAAGGGAAGGACCAGTGGATTACCCCCGCTTGCAGTCGCAAAAACAGTTTATCACATATTAACTGCGGCGGATCCGAAATTACGCTATATTGTTGCGGAAAATAAACTTGAATATCAACTCATGAAGATTCTGCCCGCTTCGTATGTCGATAAGATAGTCATCAAAAAAATTCAGGAAGTGACACGACTTGCCGCCCGAAAAGGCCGGTAAGCCAGTTTATTCGGGAAATTATTGTCTTTACGGAAAAGGCACCAATCCCGTCGACAATCCGGAAAGCCTGCTGCAATTTATCACAAAGGTATCCTGTGGATCCCGCCAAAAGCTGCAGGGCTTCCTGCACTCTGCCCGATTCCCTCTCCGGATTCAAACCGTTTTGATCGATAGTTTCTTTACAAATGCCACTCTCCGGGTTTCTACTAAAATTTTACCTTGGAAAATATTGCAATAGCTTTTGTGCTCACGGGGTGGCAACCGGTTCATCCGGAACATCTTTTTCGATGGATGTGAGCATCTTGGCCAATTGCTCCGCCAAATCCGGAAAATTAACATTGCGGGGTGCAAGCAGGAATTGGATGGTCAGGCCGTCGATCACGGCCAGCAGGAGCGAGCCCAGCGTCGACAATTGGCGTTGATCAGAGATACCCAGAACGCGGGCGACCTGGCCGGCAATCAATTCTCGCCAAGTCTGATACTTGACGGCAAATCGTTCCTTAAGTTCGCCGTTCTCGACAATCGCTTCCAGCAATAGATAAAGATTCATCCTACCGCCGTACTCGTCCTGGTGGAGTTTTGTCAGCGCGCTTTGCAGTCTGACGGAAAGATCAACGGCATCTCGACGGCGGGGCAGGTTGGCAAAGATCGCATCGGTTAGATCAGAAAGATGTTTCTCCAAAATTGCATAAATCAGCTCATTTTTGCTTGGGTAATGGTAAAAGAGAGTGCCCCGGCTGATTTGAGCTTCCCGGGCGATATCGGCCAGCGTTGTCTGCTTGATGCCCTTTTCGGCCATCAGCCTGCGTGCGACCGTGATAATCCGCGTGCGGCATGGTATTGTTTCGTTGACTTTGCGTTCTTTCATGTTCTACACCCCTGAATGAAAAGCTTCTGAATTCCTGACGA
Organism: Deltaproteobacteria bacterium; assembly: GCA_025361065.1. GTDB lineage: Bacteria > Desulfobacterota > Syntrophia > Syntrophales > Smithellaceae > MVRV01. The sequence goes on along the minus strand of JANYAY010000154.1, from coordinate 16,781 downwards.
GGCAGATAGGTCGGTCGGTCGACCGAACTCATATTTGTTGTTCTATAAATTAGTGCCTTCACGATTTCAAGTGATATTTTATGATCATGCCATTCATAAAGACCAGATGATAAAATAATATCGGTTATACGACCGACACAAGGGAAATCCCGGGGAACAAAAGATGGGGGCAAAATTTTTGTTTTGTTATGGCAACGGGAAATGGTTTCCCGACAATCCTGTTTTGGATGAAGGTCTTTCATTGCTGCAGACAGCCGTACCTTCCCGATCGCCAGGATGCTTATTGGGAATCCGGCGCTTTAGTCCTGACGGTCCGGCCGGCTTTTTCTTTTTTCTGCGCGTACATCATAGCATCGGCCCGGGACATCAGCTCGTCGATCGTGCAGGGCGTTGAAGGATCATAAACGGCCGTTCCAATGCTCATGGATATTTCATAGCGCAGATCAGGCAGGGCGTTGTGCTGCCGGAGTCGATCGTGGAGACGCGCGAGCGCAATTTCCGGGATATTGTCAGCGTCCGCGGCAAGAACCGTAAATTCATCCCCGCCGAGGCGGGCGAGAATATCCGATTCCCGGAAGGTCTGTTTCAGAATATTTGCTGCACTAACCAGCAATTGGTCACCTTCTTCATGCCCCCAGAGATCGTTGACGGCCTTCATGCCGTCCAGGTCGATATAAAACAGAATCAGTTTCTTTTGGATCCGGTTTGCCGTTTTCAGCTGCTGCTCTACAAGGGCGATAAATCCCCTTCTGTTGAATAATCCGGTTAACGCGTCCGTTATCGCCAGCATCCGGATTTCCTCTTCCATCTTTTTCCTTTCCGTGACATCGTCATAAATGGTCACCAGTTCGCCGGCCGGAAGCCGGTAAACGTAATTTTCCCGCCAACCGTCGATGCAGGCATCTTTGTAATGACTGACTGGAAGGTTTCCGGGAATCCCGCTTTTCCAGACGCTTTGGAAGAGATCAAAGAGGCCGAATTCCTTAATTGCCGGGAAGATCTCCAGAACGGACTTCCCGATGACCCTCTCTTTCGGGACACCGTCCATTTTTTCCGCAGCCCGGTTTAAATCCCTGAATATGAAATCATTGCCCCCATCGACAGCCTCGTAAACGGCCACGCCGCTTTTCATGTTATCGAATAGTTCCCGGAATCTATCCTCGCTCTCCCGCAACGCCGCTTCCGCCTCCTTGCTGTCGGTGATGTCCATAACAAAACTCAGCGATGCCGGCCTGCCATTCCAGGGAATAACCTGGGAAGTAATGTGCAGCCATCTTTCCTGCCCCGCGGCGGTAATGATTCTGAAATCATAGCCCGTCTCAACGGGTTCACCCCGCATTCTTCTTAGCTGATTATCGATAACCATTTCCCGATCGTCCGGATGGAGGAAGTAGGCAATGGGTCTGGTTTTGATGATGTCCATGGTCTGTCCCATTATTTTTGCAAGAGCGGGATTGGCAAACTCAATAATCTCGCCGCTGGTAATGAGTATTCCTTCCCCCGCATTTTCAAACAGGTGGCGGTATTTCTCTTCGCTCTCCCGCAGCGCATCCTCTACCCGCTTGCGCTCAGTGATGTCACTTAACAAATTCAGGGTGGCGGGTTTTCCCTCCCAGGATATAATTGCCGCCTTCATCTCAACCCACCTTACTTTCCGGTCCTGGCGTACAACCCGGAAAGAATAAACAGGGGGAACTTCCTCCCCCATTAATCTTCTTAAGTGATAATCAGCTACCATATTGCGATCATCGGGATGGACGAATTCGGTAAATGGTTCGGAGATAAATCTTTCTTCAGAATAGCCTGTCAGATTTAAAGCCGCACGATTGACAAAGACCAGCTTCGCATCCCGGGCAATGAGGATTGCTTCCTGGGCATTCTCTACGACATTACGATACTTGGCCTCGCTCTCCCGCAGCGCATCTTCCGCTTGCCTGCCTTTAATTGATTCTTCTTCGAGCTCTTGGATTATTCGTTCCAGATCTTCATAGGTGGGTTTTCCGGTCATAGATAAGTGGTCCTCCGGTTGTTTGATAAATGCTTTTCCAGTAGAATGACTTGTCGTGCATCTAATAGTGGAGATTTGCTTTCCTGCCGGTAAGCGGCGTGGTGTTTCCAGCTATTAGCGACGGCAATTTTGCATATTTCCCGAATTTAATCCAATGAAGAATATAGACATCCTAACGCTTGATATTACCCGGCAGGATATAAATATAAGGTTTGTGCAGGATATGCTTGTGGAGCCAGCGGTCGAACCGCCGGAGAGCCAGAAAGACAATCCAGATACGTGAATCCTCATTGTAGTAGGATTCAATCTCTTTTATGGTCAGCGGCTCAATACGGAAACGTGCGCCTTCCCCCGCAAAATAGCTGTTGGCCGTATCGACCATTGGTTCCACAAGCTCCGGGCGCTGCTCCTTGTAGAGGTTGGCGATGATATCAATAGTCACGAGCCGGGCATCGTAATAGCGGGTCATTACGCCCCGGAGAAAAAACCACCGAATGAGCCACCGGAGAAACGACGGGGCGCTCCTCAGAAAAAGCTCCGGTTCGAGCTGCTCGACACCGCCTTCTTTCATGAGCGGAGTCGATGTGTCGAAATAAAGGAGCTTCGAATCGGGGCCGATCTTCGGGTCGGCGGGGTTAAACCCGGCCAACGACCAATTCGATATCTGCCCGTCGATGCCGACAGCACGGTCCGGATGGAGGCGGTTGAATTCCCAGACTTTCGTCAGTTGGCGGAGAATGAGCAGGAACAATGCCCTCACATTTTCCGTGTCCATCAGATGGAGGGCCCGGTGGGCAATCGATTCGGGCGCCAGCTTGGTCTGAATATCGAACGCGACGATATTTCCTTTCGCCGCAAAGAACCAGGCGAACCCATAGTCGGGCACACCGATCCCAATCTCCTTTTGGAGAAGTGTATTGTAGCCGTTGTAGATTGATTCATATTCGGAGACCTCCTGCTCGGTACTGAAGATCGACATCCTTTTGCAGGCCGTTCCTTTCGTGGATTCGGCATCGATCTCGAAGATGGTGCTTATCTCCCCGTAGCCGAGAATCCGGGCCGGTATGGCGCTGCGCTCCGGGTGCTCGGGGTCCAGCCCATCCTCAAATCTCTTCAAGGACTCAACATCAATATTCATCGGCATCACCTCGCTGGAACCTGATCATCCGTCATTCCCGGATTTCGCATATTGCGGCAAATACCCGGCGCCTTACATCTCCAGGAACACCTCGGCGTCGCCGAGCGCTCCATCAACACACTCCAGTATCTCTTCGGCAACTTCCCGGTCAATGATGAGCGGCGGCAGCAGCTGGAGGACCCTCTTGTCGTTATTGGCGTAAATGGCCAGCACCCCCCGGTCATAGCAGGTCTTGGTCATCACCGGACCGCACATGTCATTGACCATCTCTACACCCATCATGAGCCCAAGCCGTCTTAAGCCAACGATTATTTTCGGATGTTTCTCCTTGATTTTCGCAAATCCCTCTTGAAATACGGCGGCGATTTCGTTCACATGGGCAAGGAACTCCGGTTGCGAAGAGATCTCCAGGACCTTTATGGCAACCGGGCATCCAACTTCCGCGCCGCCGAAGGTGGAGATGTGGATGAAGGGATTTTTTCGAAAGAAGTCGGCAAACTCTTTGCGGTAGCAGGTGGCGCTCATCGGGTAGATGCCGCCGGAGAGCCCTTTGCCGATGACGATAATATCGGGCACGATGCCGAAATGCTCGATCCCCCAGAGCCTGCCGGTCCGGCCAAGCCCCGCCTGCACCTCGTCGATGATAAGCAATGCCCCCTGTTTAGTACAGATTCTCCGCGCCTGAGCAAAATAGTCGGGCCGGGCCACCGGCATTCCGAGGGTCGCCGGCACCGTTTCCAGGATGACCGCGGCAGTAGTGTCGTCGACGGTCTGCTCGAGCGCACCGACATCGTCGAAGGGGATTTGCCGGAACCCCGGGAGATTGGGACCGAAGGGCGCCCGGTACTGCTCGTCACCGGTGGCCAGGGCGAACCCCGTGTGCCCATGGTAGCCGCCGGCGGCCGAGATGACGGTATGTCTGCCGGTTGTGCCCCGGGCGAGCTTGATCGCGAGATCGATCGCCTCACCGCCCCCGACTCCGAAAACGGTACAATCGATATCTCCGGGCATTAAATCGGCAAGTTTTGCGGCGAGCCTGCCGCGCTGCTCGCTGATGAAATGATGGTTGCCGATGTCGAGTTCCCGGAGGCTCTCCTGAAGTATCCCAATGATCTGCGGGTGGGCATGTCCGAGGTTGAAAACGCCTCCGTTGCAATGGCAGTTTATCAGCCTCTTGCCGCTCGTAGCATCCCAGACATAAGGCCCCTCGCGCCTCCCGAAGACGAAGGCCATGTTATAGGACTGGAAAGTCTCCACCTTTCCCGGATTGACATGGTCGGCAAACCGGCGGATTATCTCTTCCTTGCTGTCGAGCCCGCTGAATTTCATAAGAATCTCCTGACCTGTGAATGAAAATGTGGCCAATTGATAAGACATTACTTTTGATGGTCGGAGTTTAAAACAATAGGTTTTGTGTGTCAATGAAATAAGAGCAACATCCTCTAAACGAGAACCTCGACTTGCAGATATCCGCTTCTGGAGGCATACGTCACAGTATAGCCGAGTCCACTGAGGATCTGCTTGATGATATTGTTTTCCGGATCGATCATAGTCACGAAACGGGAAAAACCCTGTTCCCTGCCCGCAGCAAAGATTTTTACCAATAATAATTTGCCCAGGCCATAATGCTGCCAGTCGTCACGAACCACAACAGCAAATTCCGTGGCATTTTCCTGAGAATCATAAGCATAACGACCTACGGCAATAATGGCATCTTTCCCGTCTTCCCGGATTACGGCGACAAGGGCAAATTCACTGACGTAGTTGATATGTGTCAGCCGAAAAAGCAGCTTTTCCGGAAGGTCATCAAGAATCCCTAAAAATCGCATATGCCTGGAATAGGAATCAAGTTTGTTGAATAAATCCACGAGAAGACATTCGTCTGTCGGTAGAATAGGTCGGAGAAATACCTCTTGGCCATTTTTCAGTGAGAGCCGGCTTTCATATTGAGCGGGATAGCCTTCATTAAGAGTTGGCGTCATTTTCATCTCTCCGGAAAATATGAAATTTAAACCATCTTCCGGAAATATTCAAGAGACGATTATTTTTCATTCACCGATACTCGAACACAACTGGCTTTGATAGTGTCCATCAAGTAACCATAAGTCACGCAACTTCGGGTATTCCCCAAATTCCATGTTCTTCTCTATAAGTAATTTAATTTACTCCCTGCTGGTAATTGCTCCCGGCCAGAAGTAATAAAATCCGGTCCGGAAATTGATGACTTCCGGAAGTTCCAGATTGATGACAGAAATATTCCAAGCCGCAGAGGCGACGGCACCGCTGTTATAGTAATTGATATCAGCAGCTTCTTCGCGACGAAACATAACTACTCGGGCATTTTCAGCTAAATTGGCGATTGTTTTCGTTTCTTGTACGGCATCGCGAAGATAGCCGATTTTATCTACAAGACCGATTTTCAAAGCTTCATCAGCCAGAAACACTCGCGCTGTGGCAACCTCATCGAGCGACTGTTTCCCCATCTGACGATGTTTTTGTACAAGATTACGGAATCTCTCGCCAAAAACGTCCACTGATTGTTGCATGAGCTTTTGTTCTTCTTCTGTGTTGTTGCGCAACGGCGAACCCATATCTTTGTATCTGCCGAATTTTTTTACATCAACAACCAAACCGATTTTGTCCATTAAGCCGGTAACTTTTGGCTGCAAAAAAATAACCCCCACCGATCCGGTTATTGTTGTCGGATGGGCTATAATGCTGTCGGCGGGCAGGGCAATATAATAAGCTCCCGATGTGGCGAGATCCGTCATCGAGAAAACGATTTTTGCTTTTGTTCGTTCTTTGAATAACATTATCTCATGATAGAGCATATCACTGGCGGTGATGGAACCGCCGGGAGAGTCTATTTTAAAAAGAACGGCTTTGATGTCGCCATTTTTTTCAGCTTTATGCAGTTGGGAAACAACCTGTTCAACAATACTCGGTGATGAAGAGATCACACCTTTTTTAGGAGAATCCGAAATTATCCCATTTATGGGAATTAATAAAATTTTGTCGGTGCCGGTTCCTTCCAGAGTGAACTCTTTAAGGGGCTCCTGCGCGTTGCTGAAAAGATTGAATCGCGGCGCGGAGCAGGCAGTGATTAGCAACAAAAGCATTATGGCCATTATAGTGTAATGTTTTTTCATATAACCTCCCGGTTGGCAGTTTTATTTAAACAGTTATGTGTTCTCCAGGACAGTTTTGTCAAAATCCAGTATTTGTTCGGTGATTTGCTGCTGATTCATATCTTATCTCTTTATCCAATTATAGAGTTGATAACATGCTGTAATATATTCAGTTATTTGTTGCCAGCGCATCTGCGTTGTTTAAATAAGATTATATGCCGTGATTTACAATGAGAATTAAGTATAAGCATGTTAGGATACAAAACCTATGGATGGAAGCAGGATCTTTATGCTTCCATCGGTAATCTGCAGCAGGAGATTGCCATTTAGAAGCAACTGCAGTATAGGAAACAGCAATATTCGAAAATAAGTGGGCATTTCTCGGCAATTTAACCACAGAAAAAATATCAGGAGGCAAATTATGGAACAAAACGAAAAAATCAAAAAATCATTAACTCGACGAAATTTCTTAAAGACGGCCGGAGGAGCCGCTGCTGCCGCTGGGTTGGCAACCAGCGGCCTGGCTTTAATCCCCGGGAAGGCGGAAGCGGCCTGCGCCACTCTGCCTAAAAAATGGGATGAAACGTATGATGTTGTAGTGATCGGCAGCGGATTTGCCGGGCTTGCTGCTGCTTATGAAGCAAAGAAGGCTGGGGCATCCGTGGTCATTCTGGAAAAAATGCGCACTCCCGGCGGAAATTCGATTATCAACGGCGGTGTAATCTCAGCAGCGGGATCGCCGATGGAGGAAAAGGAAGGCATCAAGGATTCACCGGAACTGTTATTGAAAGATATGCTTGCAGCTGGTCTCAACCTGAACCATGTCGAACTGGCCCGGATGGTAGCTTATGAATCCACCAACACGGTTTTGTGGACCATCGACGAGCTTGGCGTCAAATACAAGGATAGCAGATTGACACAGGAGGGCGGACATTCTGTGCCCCGGATGTACACCACCTACAATTCGAGCGGTTCAGCCATAGTTCAGCAGCAATTGGCTAAACTTAAAGAATTGGGTTTACAGCCGAAAACGCAAAGTTTCCTGACTCAGATATACCGTGATGCCGACGGGCGAGTGAAAGGTGTTCAGATCCGTGAAAAATATGTTTTCCCGAATGCCGACAGTGGAAAGATTAAGAATATTAAAGCCAGAAAGGCTGTTGTCATGGCATCAGGCGGTTTCGGGAACGATGTGGCGTTCCGCACGATTCAAGACCCCCGGTTGACGGCCCAGTATGATTCCACGAATCAACCCGGCGCCACAGCGGAAGTCCTGCGTGAGGCCTTCCGCATCGGCTGTACACCCCTGCAGCTTTCCTGGATTCAGCTCGGCCCCTGGACAAGTCCGGATGAAAAAGGCATGGGAATCGGCCCGACTTTCGCCGGGGGATGCACCATGTACGGGCTTTGGATAGATCCCAGGACAGGCAAGCGTTTTGTCAATGAACTGGCCGACAGGAAGATCCGCGCCGATGCTATAATCAATGCCGGCAATAACTGTATCGCCTTTACTGATGCCAGAGGTTACGCGATCTTTAAGCAATTTTTAGGAGAGCCTTTAATGCTGAAAATGCAGGAAAGAGGCGTTGTTAAAAAATATGACACCCTGGAACAGATGGCGGCGGCATACAATTGTCCCGTCGAACCACTCAAAGCAACAATTGATAAATGGAATAAGGCTGTTTTAGCGGGAAAAGACGAAGAATGGAGCAGATATTTGCAGAAGGATCAGAAGCCCCTCGGTGCCGGGCCCTACTATGTGTCGCGGCTCAGCCCCAAAGTTCATCACACCATGGGCGGCTTGAACATCAACGCTAAAGCGCAGGCATTGGACGTAATGACAGACAAACCTATTGCCGGACTCTATGCAGCCGGAGAAGTCACAGGCGGCGTACATGGTGCCGTTCGTCTGGGCAGCTGTGCGACGCTGGATTGTTTAGTTTTCGGCCGCATTGCCGGTAGAAACGCGGCGGCAGAGAATAAATGGGTTTAAATTAGAAGGATAGTGGAAGAAAATGGCTTAAATCATTTTCTTCCACTTTTTCTCCTGGAGAAACAGGCAATAGCCTAGAGCTTTGCACAACCACTATAATCATCATACCGGCGAAGGCCGGTATCCAGAAAACCATTGAAAATACTGGATTCCCCCGTATCGATTACGGGGCAGGCTCTTCGTCGCGCTTCGCTGGAATATAATCCGGCGTATGCTGGACGGAATGACATAATTGTTAGTTTTATGTAGTTATGCAAAGCTCTCAGCCATTATTTTTTTACACTTCCAGTCTATGCACCTTTCAATATTTCAATCATGACTGTCAACTCCTTCTAAATGAAGCAGAGATAGTGTGGTTGGCAGTGACATTCGTGAAGGTGTAACTGTAGATCGAGCCAACGGATCTACCATCCACCGTGACGCCGGCAATTCGATAGCCTCTTCTAGGAGTAATGGTAAATGTTTTACTCCCGTTGGGACTCACGGATAAGGTACCGGAAGGAGAGATTGAGCCTCCCGAACCATTTACAGTTGCAACAATGAGATAATTGGCGATATTTGTGTTGAATATAGCCGTAATGGTGGTCGCATAGTTCATTGTGATCACACAGAGTCCGATGCCGTTGCATCCCCCTCCTGACAGGCCCACAAAGGTTGATCCGGTATCAGCCTTTGCGGAAAGAGATACAATAGTGCCCGTTGTATAGGATGCACTGCATATAGAGCCGCAATTTATGCCATTCCCGGTTACCACACCCGATCCCGTGCCGGTTTTCTTGATAGTGAGAAGAGAATTTGGGATGTCCATTGTTTTGCTGACTTCATTGGAATATTCGCTTTCCGCACCGGCGGAATTGTAAGCGGCAACGGCAAAATAATAGGTCTGCCCGTCAGACAGGTTGCCTAAAGTATAGCTTGTAATATTGCCTACGTTTACTCCCTGTGTGTAGGTGCCGGAAGCTGTGCCGTAATCGACTACGTAACCGGTCACATCTGTAGAAATCTCCGGTGGATCCCACATCAGAGTTGCCTGACCGGCATGAGAATGGGAAGCAAAGAGAAGAAAAAAAAGAACCACCGGAAAAACAAGTCGCCAAAATACTGACGTCGTCAGAAATACCTCCCTGATATTTACCATGACGGCGCTGACAGTTTCTTCCTTGCTCCCAAAAGACGACAGCGAATCTGTATCATAACTATCAGACTCTATTCTGGAGGATGAGTCCGGACTTGCCAAATTGTTTAAAAAACTCCATAATGTATTAAAAATACTGACTGAACCTATTTCCGCTATTGACAACATAACCTTAATCCTTCTTGAGAACGGACAACAAAATGGAAAATTAATAATGTCTCTTCTTGTATCCGTTAAAAATAAATCACGCCGGAAATATTTTCCGGCACCCACCCAAACAAGTACAAAGATTGCCGGGAAACTAATTCTTTTTGGCAACCTCACCGGTACATAGCATTACCCATGCCAACTACCTAGCAGTTTTTAATAATAATTCCTGTGATATTAAATACTTGATAGGTATTACTGTTTTAATGCTCCCTTATTCATCATGCTAATCCAGGCAATAATGCGGTCCCGTAGAGGCCAATGAGCAATAAAGTCATCACCTTCCTGATGGCCAACTTTATTCCCTTCGAGATTGTATATTTCTGCCGGGGCCTGCATGCTTTCGCTTTGAGCCGGATATGAAGCTTTATATTTTTTGCGGCCAGTTTATTGTTGACAGGCAGTGGCGTCTTTCTTATACTCACATCAAATCAACCACTTCGCAGCAAGCCCTCGAGGCATGAAATGAAAGTCAATATATCGCGAACGAACTCACGAGAATTAGCGCTCGTCCCGCGGGAGCGGGATTAAGGTAAGTTCTTTAAAAAACAAACTCAGGGAGGTAATCATGAATCAGCCCATTTCCATTAGTCCGGACGGCATCGAATATCCATTACCCCGGGAAGAAGAGTACCGAAAGGAAATAGCCCGCATCGAGAAGCTGGTAGCCCAGGCCCGGAAAAAGGGGCAGGAGATCGTTGTCGTTATGGGGCTCGGCTTCGTCGGATCGGTCATGGCGGCCATCGTTGCCGACACCACGGATAAAAAAGGCAAGTCCGGCAAGTTCGTAATCGGCATGCAACGACCCAGCACACGGAGTTACTGGAAAATACCCAAAATCAATGAGGGCATCTCACCGGTTAAGGCGGAGGATCCGGAAGTGGACCCCATGATCAGGCGCTGCGTTTTAGAGAAAAAAACCCTGGTGGCGACATTCGTTTACGATGTTCTGAAGCTGGCCGATGTGGTGGTCGTGGACGTTCAGTTGGACTATGCCAAGAACGAACTGGGCAATGTCAGAAACGGCCAGGTCGAGATGACCGCCCTGGAAGAATCCTTTGATAATATCGCCCATCGCATCCCCTCCGAATGCCTTGTCCTTATCGAAACGACCGTGGCGCCGGGTACCACGGAGCAGGTAGCATTGCCGGCCATGAGAAAGGTTTTTCGTCAAAGAGGCATAACCAGTGACCCGCTGATCGCCCACAGCTACGAGCGCGTCATGCCGGGAAAGGATTATGTGGCATCCATTCGCGATTTCTGGCGCGTTTGCTCCGGCGTCAACGAAGCGGCCAAACAAAGAGTGGTCAAGTTCCTCAATGAGGTGCTCAATACCAAGAAATTCCCCCTCACCGTACTGGACCGGCCCATTGAATCAGAAACGGCCAAGGTTGTGGAGAACAGTTACCGCGCCACCATTCTTGCCTTTCTCGATGAGTGGAGCCTGTTTGCCGAGAGAAACGGCGTCGATATCATCAAAGTCATCAAAGCAATCAAAGTAAGGCCAACACACTCGAATATGATTTTCCCCGGACCCGGCATCGGCGGTTACTGTCTTCCCAAAGACGGTGGCCTCGGCGTTTGGGCGAACCGCCATATTCTAGGTTTTGAAGACGACACCTTTCGGATGACTCCGCTGGCCATTGACATCAATGACACCCGATCGCTCCACGCCGCCCAACTCGTCCGCGATGCGCTGCGCAATATGAGCATGCCCATTGCCAGCGCGGAAGTACTCATCCTTGGCGCCTCTTACCGGGAAGATGTGGACGACACAAGATACAGCGGATCAGAAATTCTCATTCGCCGGCTCACTGAAATGGGCGCCGAAATCAGAGTACAAGACCCCTACGTCGATCACTGGTTTGAGTTCGAAAATCAGGAAGATTATCCCAATAACAGTAAGTCCGTCTTCTTTCGCAATCAGAACAAATTGAAAGACTTACGGGTTCAAAAGGATCTGAACAAATCCCTGAAGAATATAGATGCCCTGGTGCTGGCCGTCCGTCATAAAGACTATCTGAATCTCGATCCCGCAAAAATCGTCAAGGCCGCAGGTCACCCGATTGCCGTCATCGACTGTTTCGGCATCCTTGATGACGACCGCATCCGCCACTATCTGGAATTAGGCTGTGAGGTAAAAGGTCTCGGCAGGGGCCATATCAAGAGGCTTAAAGATCAGGTAAGTAAAAAGAAAAATAAGACAATTGCCGATTGAGATTTGATTTGTGTTTTTGAGTGATTATCAGACCGACTAACGGAAGTCGGAAGCGCTCGTAGAGACAATTTCAGGCACACATGTGTCCGGTCCAAAATGGCAAAAGGCATTTACTTTAGAAAATTTCGTATCCCCGTGAAAATCATCTGAGCGGCAAGCGAAGCAATCATCAGTCCGCTTAGCTTCACGAGCACTTTCAATCCCCCCGCCTTGAAAATCCGCTCGAGTGTACTGGATAGGAAGAGGCAAAGCATCAGCGTAAGAATAGCTCCCAGGAGCCCGGCGCAAACCACAATGGAAGAGACCGGCCCCGAAAGGTCTGCGCCCAGGACCAGCAGTGCACCGGTTACGCTTGGGCCCACGATAACCGGAACCGCCAGAGGGACCACGGCAATGCCTGAAGGGTCAACAATTTGCTTGCGTGTGTCATCGTCCTGCACCATGGAAATGCCGGAGAGAAATAAAACGGCGCCCGCACCGATGCGGAAAGCATCCAGAGTCAAGCCGAAAATCTCCAGCACGAACTTTCCGAAAAACAGGAGTCCGCAGGAAAACAGCACAACGGCGATAATAGCCTTTAAAATGATGCTTCGCCTTACGACGGCATCAATGTCCCTGGTCACGGACAGGAAGAATGAGACCACGAAAAATGGCGATAGGATAATCACCATCTTAAAATATGTATGAATAAACAACTCAATCAAAATCCATTCTCCTTACAGCATATGCTCTCTGAGTGAAATACTATATAAGCAGAAATATTAACACTCTTTTTTAGGTTTTCCCTGCTGCTTACTATGTGCTTACACGATCCTTTTAAAAAAATGGCTTCGCGCAAGGAAAGGGCGTTGATCACCGTCAACTGTGCCGCCCTGCCGGCCAAATTAATGGAGCGCGAGCTGTTCAGGCGGAAGAAAGGGGCCTTCACCGGCGCCGATACCCGGCAGATAGGCCGGTTAGAGATCGCCAATGGTTCCACCCTTTGCCTCGACGAGATCGGGGAACTCGAAAGCATTATTGAACCGGCCATGATCATGTGCCCCGGGCCGGCATTGCAACTTGCGGATAAACTGGCGATGTTATCGATTACCCTGGAATCCACAGTAAGAACCATGGGAGAGATGGAACGAAGCCAAATCCTGAAAACCTTTGCGGAAAACCACCGGCGCATCAAGGGAAAGGACGGGGCCGCAACAATCCTGAGTCTCCACCCGAGTACCCTGCGGGCGAGGATGCATTAAGATGGGAATAGTCGCTAAGGAAACAAAAAACAGATTAGACTCTTCATTTCCCTTCATAGTATCTCTCAATATGTTGAGGTTCCACTGCATATGGAGGTCAGATAAGTAATTTCCCAGCTCCCAATTATCCCCTCTAGTTTATGTAACCATCTGCTATTAAAGGCTGAATTAAAACTTCTGATTTTTTCAGTTTTTGGCAGGCCATTTGCTATTACCAATCAGTAACGAGGAGAATAAGCGGATATAGCTCGCAGCAGATGATTGGACTTATCTCTAAAAAGAAGAAAATAAAGAAAGAAAGGAGAATTTAATATGGAAGAGCAGGAAAAACCACAATGTCATTTATGGATGGGATTATTGATTGGAGGCGCTTTGGGCGTTTTGGCAGGTATTTTGTTCGCACCGAAAGCCGGAAAAGAGCTGAGGTCTGACATCAAGGAGAAAGGGAGTGTTGTTTTCAAGGATGCCAAGGGAATTTATGACGATGCCGGTACGAAAGCAATAGAAATCATTGAGGAAGCCGCGCATCAAGCGAAGGAGCTAAAGAAGGATGCCGACAGACATCTCTCCGAGGCGCGCCAGAAGACAAAAGAGATTTTGACCCGTGGTGAGACAAAGGAGGCCTAAGCCGGTGCAGCGAAGATCGATGCTGAAAAAATGGATGGGGTTGGCGGTGTGTTTGTTTCTGACGGCAGTGGCAATAGTTTCTTCGGCCCCGGCGGCGGATGCATCGGCAGTAGTAGTTGGTCGCGTCTATGCTATCGAAGGAGATCTGCTCCGTTATGTTCCCCAGGAGAAGGACTGGGTGACCATGGTCAAAGACGCACCCTTCGGTGAAGTGGATACAATCTATTCAGGAAACCGGGGGATGGCAGAGATGATCGTCCCCAACGGGACATGGATCAGGATTGGAGACAATACGCAGATCCAGTTTATCGCTCTCGACACGGACCTGTCCGAAATAGACGTGGCTTCAGGCGTGGCGAGGTTTTATAACAAAAGCCCCAAATCATTCATCAAAGCTACAAGTGCTTTCGGGTACGTGCTGGCCTACCCCGGCACGGTCTTCGACTTTTACGTGGGTGAAAACTCGGTCGAAGCGGTCGCCATAAAGGGGAAAGTGACTTTCGTCCACACAGCAACTGATGCCCAATACAATGTGGCAGCCGGATCCCCGTCGATTCTCGCCGACTCGCAGCAGGTGTCCTCAGGCGACGGAACTGTCGATCCTGACTGGAACCGGTGGAACACAACCCGGGAAAACTTCTGGGCGGCGAAGGCCCGGGTGAAAGGTCGCTCGTTGGAATATCTTCCGCCGGGCCTGCGCGATGAGGCGTATGCCCTGGAAGAAAGCGGACGGTGGGAGAGTGTCCCCTATGAAGGTTCGTCGCGCTGGTTCTGGCGGCCCACAAACGTTACCGCGGGATGGTCGCCCTTTACCGCGGGTCGCTGGACAGACTGGAATGATGATCAGGTGTGGATCCCTGCAGAGTCTTTCGGTTACGTCACCCACCATTACGGCAACTGGATCTATGCGGGGAATTACTGGTATTGGGCCCCGCCAGTGCTGAATATGCGCGCAGGTCTGCCCCTTCTGAACATCGGTTTCTACTGGTCTCCCGGAAGGGTTTCCTGGATTCACCGGGACACCTATGTGGGATGGGTTCCTCTGGCGCCGCGCGAGACATATTATAGCCACCGCCATTGGGGAGGCCCCCACGAAGTGGTTGTCACCAACATCAACATCAGCAGGATCAATATCAATATCGGCAGCTATGCCTACGCAAGGCACGCTGTCGTCGTCCCTCGGGACAATTTCTACCGGGTGAACAATTACCGGGATGTCCGGGTGACCAACATAAGCTCCACCACCATCAATAACTATCGCGCAGCACCGGTCGTCAGCAATACCGTTATCAATAATTACACGGCAAACAAGCAGCGGTATAACTTCACGACCGCCGCGGTAAAGGAGAAGCCCCACGATACGGTGATCAAACGAATCGAGAAAAACGCACCGGTTATTCAGAAGAGCAAGAAAGAAAACGCTGTCGCAGTAAAGGAACAAGTTAAGAACATCAAGATAGGAAAGGTCAAACGCGAAGCTCGTATCGAAGCCCCCAGGAGCACGAACTATATCGTACCGGCGAATGAAGTGAAACGGCCAAAAGCGGAAATAAAACTTCCCCAGAGGGAGGTCAAGAGCAAAGGAAGTGTAGTGCCGCAAATCCAGCCGGGTAAGGATAAAGAGCCCGAGCGCGTCAGTCCCGCCAGACCTGCACAACCGGAAAAAGCGCGTCCGGAAAGTGTCATGCCGGCAAGACCAGCTCCACCCCAACAGGCAAAACCGGAACGTGTAGCACCGGCCAGACCTGGTCAACAGGAGAAGCCGGGCGAAATCAAAGAGCCCGAGCGCATCAGTCCTGCGAGACCTGCGCAACCGGAAAAAGCGCGGCCGGAAAGTGTCATGCCGGCAAGACCAGCTCCACCCCAACAGGCAAAACCGGAACGTATAGTACCGGCGAGACCTGTTCAACAGGAGAAGCCTCGCGAAATCAAAAAGCCCGAGCGCATCATTCCTGCCAGACCGGCGCAACCGGAGAAGCCTGCACAACCATTAGATAGAGCGACTGAAAAACCAATGGTTAAACCGCCGGAAAGAGATCTTGAAAAGTCGAAGGAACAAATGCCTTCTGAAAAAGACACAGAAAAACGAGGTCAGGGGAAACTTTCTGAGAAAGAAAGGGAAAAACAGAAGGATCGTCCGGAATAAAACCCATCCCCTCCCCTTGGAGATTGTTTCGTAATAGGAAAATACAGCTTCAAAATCGTCATACCGGCGAAAGAGACTGTGTCGTAATAGAAAAAGTGCTATCAATAGCGTCATGCCGATGAAAATCGGCATCCAGAACATACTGATAATACTGGATTCCCCCGTATCGAGTACGGTCAGGCTCTTCGTCGCGCTTCGCTGGAATATGATCCGGCGTATGCTGGACGGAATAACAAAAAAGTAATTACTACACAGTCTCTTAAAAGGCAGGGAATCTAAAGAAATTGCAATGATCAGACCGCGCAATTCTAACAATATTGGAGCGAAATGATTTCCGGTAACTTTTTACTAAATGCTTTCCGGCAAACAGCCGATATTTCTAAATTCCGGCGGAACAATGACGTAAAAACCTTTATACGGCATGGCCAGTTCGCCTTTTTGCCGCAAACGCCGGAGCGCCGCACGTGCCGCCACGGGCGAAGCGTCTAGTGCCTTGATCGCGTATTCCGTGGTGAAGCTGTAACGCCCGTTTGCCGTCAACTCGGATATGAATTTTTGTCCATGCATATCGTCCCGCCAGTATCAATCGCTTGGCTAAAGTAACAATTTTCGTTACTTTAGCCAAGTAATAAATACGATTTACCCTTCATTACCGCCGGTGATTGCTTTTACCCCGGCCAGCAGGTTGCCTAATGTTTGGCTGAATATTGACGATAGGAAATGATTTTTAATTTTCTGAGATCGCAAGACCTAAGATTTATCCCGGTTTTTCGCGGAAGGTAATAGCGCTGAATCGAGTGTTGAACCTGTAGAAAAAGTCAGTTTTGACATTTAAAACACTTGAACAATACCGGCAATCTATTATAGGAATACTCATCACATTTGAATCCATACCTGAGGTTTTGCCGTGGCCCGATACAAGTCATATTCATACGCCCAA
>JANYAY010000151.1 GCA_025361065.1 Deltaproteobacteria bacterium | reverse complement strand
TATCGCCTTTGGACGTCACGAGTCTTGCATAAAGCCCATCCGTCAATTTCCCATTTTCAGCGGCCGCGCCTGTTCCGGCCGTCAAGGTAAAAAGTAAAACAATAAATAAACCAGCATATCTTTTCATCTGTTGCATGCATTTTCTCCTGAAATGAGTGTTAGGGAAATAGAGAGGGGAACTTAGCAAAATAATGCGGCATATTCTATGTAAATCTCTTTTTCAGCTCGCGAGAAAAAATGATTATTACCTGTCATAAGACGAATTATTCTTAGCAATGACTGTCAAGACGATGACGATTTGTTGCTTCCTGTAGTAAAACATTCGATAATTTTGACGGAGATCCACCCTTTCAAGTCTAAATAAACACAATTCACACCCAACGACGAATATCAACACCACACTACATATTTTGCGGATAGTATTTTCTTGACATACAAATCCGAAGGTTCTAATACTTCGCCGCAATATCTGATCAAACTAAAGGACGGAGGCATAAACGTGACAGAAGAAAAAGGATTGAATAAGCCGGTAAAATTGAAAGCCGACTTGGCGGCATTCCTGGGTGCTAACTCACTTCCTCGTACTGAGATAACCAAAAAATTGTGGGATTACATCAAGGCAAACAAACTTCAAACCAAGACAATCAATGGCAAGCCAGAAAATGCTGGCAAGAATATTGTGGCTGATGCTAAATTAATTAAAATCTTTAACAACACCAAGACGACCAGCAAGACTGGCAAATTAACTGATTTTACAGAGCTAAAAGAAGGCCAGACTATCGATATGATGCAAATGGCATCTGTTGTCAGTGCCAATATCGAATAGACTAAACATAATAATCCTTTTTTTCACGGCGGTATGGGTTCTGGCAGCCTTATGTCGAGCATGCAAACAGAGAAAACAAACATCAACCTGTATATCGAGAGAAACCGGTCAGTTCGACTCAGATGAGCCACAGAGTGCCGGGCCAGAGGAGGGTTTTTCCCTGTGTTCAGGATGACCTGTATCCTTGTATTTTTACCTTTTGACGAGCACCGCGGGCATTAAAAATACAGGAGGGGGGTATATCAGGACGAGATGAATATGGGAAAAATGCTTCAGGAATCCGCCGATTGCTATCCGGAAAACCCGGCCATCATTTATGAAGGCAAGCGGTTATCCTATAAAAATCTGAACCAGTTCGTAGAGGCACTTGCCCATCACTTACAGGGTCTCAGTATCCAGAAAGGCGATAAAGTCGCCGTTATGCTTTCCAACTGCCCGGAGTTTATCATTTCCTACTTTGCCGCTTTAAGGATCGGAGCCATCGCCGTAACCCTGAATGTAATGTCCACCTCCTATGAACTCCAGCATCTCCTGGAGAATAGCGATGCCAAAGTCTTTATCACGTCAGAAAACCTTGCGAAGAGATTCCGGGACATCCAGGAGAAGCTCCCCCTTTGCCAACACCTGATCACGACCACTGGTTTGAATCCCGGATCTCCTTTTGATGAAATCATCCGTAGCGGATCTGTGACCGCGGACTGCCCCGATCTTAAAGGGAATGATCCGGCAGTTATGATCTATACATCGGGCCTCACGGGAAAACCCCTTGGGGCCATTTTATCTTATAATAACCTCGCAACCCAGGCGGTTCTGCTGCGCACAATCTGCAACGGTACTCAAGACGATCGATGCCTCGCCGTTATCCCCCTCTTCCATTCCTTCGGCGCCGCCGTCAACATGCTGTCCCCCATCTGTTTGGGGGCCGGGGTCGTGCTGACGGATCGCTTAACGATGGATGGCATCTTTGCGACTATCCAAAATGAACAAGTGACCTATATCGCAGCCGTTCCCCGCCTCTTTATGGGAATGTTGTTTCACGATAAGATCAAGGCATACAATCTTCGCTCCTTGCGCTTGGGCATCACAGGCGGGTCCGTAATGCCGCCGGAACTATTCCCCGAGCTGGAAAAACATCTGGGCATTCAGGTCCTGGAAGGGTACGGACTGACGGAAACATCTCCCTGCTGTATATTCACAATGCCCGATAAAGTTCAGAAACCCGGGTCTATAGGAACAGTCCTGCCAGGCGTTGCGGCAAAAGTCATCGATGATGCCGGTTGTGAAGTGGCGGCGGGAGTGGTCGGAGAACTGGTCATCCGCGGTGATGTCGTTATGCAGGGTTACTACAAGGATGAAGCGGCAACTGCTGAGGTCATACGCAACGGCTGGCTTCACACGGGCGATCTTGCCTACATGGATGAGGATAGATACGTTTTCCTGGTCGGTTTGAAGAAACGCATGATCATTACCAGCGGGTTCAATGTATACCCAAAAGAGGTGGAGTTAATCCTGCATATGCACCCCGCGGTTGTCGAAGCAAAAGTCGTCGGTCAGAAAGACCCTTTGCGGGGAGAGATTGTCAAAGCTCTAATCGTAAAGAAGCCCGGCGACAAGATAGACGAAAAAGAAATCATGCGACATTGCCGGACATACCTATCCTCCTACAAGGTTCCCAGGGAGGTAGCATTCGTCGCGACCCTTGATTGAGGGACACAATGGCAAAGCGGCACTAAAGATTGTGAAACATTATGAGGGGCCAAAGTTCTTCCTGAAAGAGAGCGTCCGGGGATTTTGACGGGTATCCACCGTTTCAATTCGAAAGAGAGTGAAATCGAAGCGGAAAGTAGATGAGTGTCGGATTTCTTTACAACTCCACTTCGTTACCCATATCACTTCTACATACTGATATAACTTAATATAATGCCGCTTTACCTCTCACACACCTCATAAACGGCCTTTTTATCGTCGGGATTCTTTACAAAAAGCATGCAGCAACTGGATATAAGGACTGTAATCAGTGGATATCAAAAAAGAACAGAAATATTAATGATTAGCAATATTAGCCCCTTATCGGTTCTATTTAATAAAGTCGACAAAACCAGCGGGAGATTGGCATTTGAATTGCTGTCATCACGATGAAGCAATAAACACTTTAATTCTTTAACACTCGACTAAATTAGGGAGGGAAGCGTGGAAAACTTTTTTACCAGATTGGCTAAAGTAGTACGGACAAAAGTAGGTATAGGTATAGTATGTGCCTCATTGATATGCGTTTGGGCCGGTGGTGCAAGTGCAAGTGTCATTTATGAGTTTTCGGCATTTTCTTCACTTCCATTATTGGTATTGAGAATGGTCCTCCGAGTATGGCGGGCTCATTCAAAATTACACTCAATACATTCATTGGTGCGAACGAGAATTTCTTCACCGGGTATGAAGCATCCATTTATCCTGAGGTTGACGGGACCGGGACACCACCTTACAAGTTAAACTACGTGGGGTTTTACCCGGCTTGGGAAGGTCAAGATTATATAAACTTTACGTTCGACGAAGATCCACCGACCGATACCAATAGTTTTGCTATTTATTACATGTTTGAGCTTGGTGCTTTTGGCAAAATAGGAGAGTACAATACTCTAGGACTTGCCGGCGTTGGCCACTTGACAGTTTCTCAAACAGGAGTTCCCGCAGTACCCGAACCAGCCACCATGCTGCTTCTCGGACTCGGACTGATGGGTATTGCAGGAGTGAGGAGAAAGTTTAAGAAGTAACGAAACACATAAGCGGTTTAAATTTAAGAAAGGCAGGGTTAGAAATGGCTCTGCCTTTTTAAGAAGTTGTTATCAAAAATAAACTTTACGGTAGTGTCAAAAGTTTTATGAAAACTAGCACGGATAAATGAAAAGAGAGATAGGATTTGGTTCGGGAGTAAAAGCAAGAGCCATTTGACATAGCGATAATGTTTGTCGGAAGATTTCAGGCAAACTTAGGCCATAAAA
>JANYAY010000150.1 GCA_025361065.1 Deltaproteobacteria bacterium | reverse complement strand
GCAAGGGGGTGGATGTTTTTTAAGTGGCTGTAATATTAATAATTTACACATTGGCACTCCTTAGTCCACCTCCGTCACTCCGTGACACCTCCGCCAGCGGAGGACACGAAATGGCAATTTATCCTATTACGACACAGTCTCGTATGCCGGGGTTGTCGGCTTCCTCAATGTATGTATAATACGCCTCGTCGCCTCCGCCTGGAGACTATGTCTTAATCACCATTTCGTCATTCCGTACAAGCGGAGCGCGATGAAGAGCCTGCCCCGTACTCGATACGGGGGAATCCAGTATTTTCAGTAAGTTCTGGATACCGGCTTTCGCCGGTATGACTGCTTTTATGGCGCTTCTTGCTATTGTGACACAGTCCCCTAGCGGCTGCGACCTCATCTTTGATTTAGAATTGGAATAATTTGCGGGTGGTCAGCGATTAAATCTTCTTTTTATTTGCCCCAATATACTATGGATTTCCGGACTCTTCAAAAGATAAGCGCAGACAAAATAAGTTGTTGCTCCTGTCACAATCGCAACAAGCAGGTATATCAGCCTTGCTTTAGCCTGGGCCTGCGTATCCCAGGGAAGGACAAAGTCAACCAGCAATATTGAGCCCCACATCACCAGAGAGGATATAATTATTTTAATGGTGGAAACATAAAATCCACGGTCTAAAAAAATGCCGATTTTTTTCTTTAAAACGATAATCAAAATAATAACATTGACCATCGAAGCAAGGGAATTAGCCAACGCCAGGCCATTGTGTTTTAAGGGAAACATCAGCGCGACACTGGCAACAACATTGACGATCAGTGTGATAATTGCCGCCTTCATCGGCCACTTAGAATCCTGCAGAGAATAAAAAGAGGAAATAAACACCCGGAGAACCGAAACCGCCCAGAGGCCCAGCGCATAACAGAACAATGCCTGACCGGTATAAATGGCGGCCTGAGCATCAAAAGCACCCCGTTGAAACAAAACGGAAATGATCGGCAAGCTCAGCGCCATTAACGCAACCATTGCCGGGATGGTCAAAAAAAGCATCAGCCGCAGTGAAAAAGCAATGCTGGATTTTAACTCATCCATATTGCCCGCGGCAACATGCCGAGAAAAGCTCGGCAGTGTGGCCGTACCGATGGCGATGGCAAAAACTCCCAGCGGCAATTCCATGATCCGGTCGGCGTAAAAAAGATATGTAACACTGCCGCCCGGCAGCAGGGAAGCCAGAATCGTTCCGACAAAAACATTGATGGTGGTTACGCCCGCACCCAAAATCGCCGGAAGCATTAACAAGCCGATTTGCCTAACGCCCGGATGCCGCAAGTTGCAGCGAAATTTTATCTTAACTCCGAATTTCAGCAAAACCGGCCACTGCATGGCCAATTGCAAAACACCGCCGACAAGGACGCCCACAGCCAGCGCTGTAATCGGTTCGGCAAAGAAGGAGCGCAGGGTCAGCGCAGACGCGATCATAGCGATATTTAACATCACGGGAGATAAAGCCGGTGCCGTAAAATGCCGGAAGGAATTTAAAATACCCATGCATAAAGCCACCAGCGCAATAAAAAAGATATAAGGAAACATCAGGCGGTTTAAAAAAACAGCTAACGCGAACTGCCGGGGATCGGAAATAAAACCGGGTGCTATCAGCCCGACGATTAATGGCGAGAGGAAAATACCCAGCACCGATACAAAGGCCAGTATGATGGACAGGATAGTAAAAGCATTGGACGCCAGTTCGAGGGCTTGTTCTTTTGATTTTTTTTGCAGATACTCGGTAAAAACCGGAACAAAGGAAACGGTGAGCGAGCCCTCACCCAGTAATCGTCTGAGCATGTTGGGGATGCGAAAAGCCACCCAGAACGCATCAGTCATCCAATTTGCGCCGAAAAAGGCGGCGATAACCACATCACGCAACAATCCGAAAACCCGGCTGACCAGCGTTGCTGCGCCCACAATTCCGGCAGCTTTGGCGACGCGGGCATTTTCCGATTTTGTGCTTTGATTGTCCATTGTCTAATTTCAGATCCCGCGTCCCAACTGTCGGCGAATCGTTTGCGGATTATATTATTGCTGATCGATATCCAGTTTATTGATCTTCTGTTCCAAAAGGGCTTTGCTGATATCACTGACCAGGATCGTTTTTTTGCGTCCCCTGACGCCGGCAGATATTTTCATCTGGCTTTTCCGCAGTCCCAGTTTTTTGGCAAGCATTTCGATACAGGCCTCATTGGCCGCCCCTTCCACCGGCGGAGCGGTTACTTTCACTTTGAGCAACCCCTCCTGGATACCGGCAATTTGAGCTCGCGATGCGTGCGGGTTGACATGAATGTCAAAGGATAATCCGTCTTTTGTTTCGCGGATATGCAAGGTATTGGTCAAGCGTTTTGCCTTTCCGGTAGATTATAAACGACGGGCCAGCCCAATTATTGATTCCACTAAAAAATACTGCAAGAAGAGGATTACCAGCATGACTATGATGGGAGAAAGATCAATTCCCGTGTTGCGCCAGGGCAATCTACGGCGAATAGGACTCAACACCGGTTCGGTTACGCGATACAGCAGGACAACGATTTTATTATAGGGGTCAGGATTTACCCAGGAGATCACGGCGCGAAAAACTATAATCCACATATATATTGTCAAGACAATCTCGAGAATTCTGGCCAGAGCAATAATAAAGTTACTAAGAACGAACATACAAACCTCACAAGTATTAAATCTTTTCAGGAAATTGAAGAGGCAAAATCGGCCAATGCCCTATTAAATTCCGCTGGTTTTTCCAGCATCACCATGTGTCCGGCGCCTGCGATAAGACATATTTTTGCACCGCTAATGCCGGCAACAATCCGGTGGGAAAAATCGGGCGGTGTCATTTTATCTTCCATCCCGCAAATGACCAGAGCCTGCGTATTTATTTTACCAATGTCAGTGGTTAAATCCAATTTATCACAGGCGGACAGATCGCCATAAAGCACATCAACATTGGTTTTGGCCATGCTTTTCTTTAAAGAATCAAAAAGTTGCGGCCTGTTTTCGCGCGCAAGAGAAAATTTGCAGATCAGATCCATAGCTAATGCGGGATCTATTTTCAGACCGGCGAGCAAATCAGGGTTCACAGGCATTTTTATGCCGCCGCCGACCGGAACAATCCCGGCAACGTCCTGCGGGTAACGCAAAGCCAATTTCATTGCCATGGCCGCACCCAGCGAATGGCCGACTAAAACCGGATTTTTGAGCTGCAAAACATCCAGCAGTTTTTTTATCCAGAGGCAGTATTGATCAACATCATTTTCCCCTCCGCCCGCTGATGAGCCATGCCCCGGAAGGTCAACGGCGACAATGTTAAATTGCTTATGCAGCTGGGAATATTGATACGACCAGCAGCTATGGTCACTACCGGAGCCATGAAGAAAAACAAGACTCTTCTGATGCCCTCCAAAATCGCCGGGATTTAGCCAGCAAGCTATTTCTGTGTTATCGATGCTGAATTTCTTAATCATATTTTGTTTACTCCTGAGGCCTTTACTATAACAAAAGCATATTTTTATGCAATGGAAGAATATCATAATCCAATCATAGATGATAGCGCGGCGGTAATGAAACTCGATTTTCAAGAACGCAGTGAAGTGAAAATCGTTAGTTGAATTATTCAGCAGCAGCAGGGCTAGGGGGAGGCGACGAGGCGTATTTTGCACACTTGTGACCTCGAGAGACCTTCAGGTTATCAGGTTATACGTTGAGGATGCCGTCGACCCCGGCCTGCGAGACTGTGTCGCAATTGACAGATGCTGATTGCAGTCTATTCGCAATGTCCCCCGCTGGCGGGGGCAAGGGGGTGGATGTTTTTTAAGTGGCTGTAATATTAATAATTTACACATTGGCACTCCTTAGTCCACCTCCGTCACCCCGTGACACCTCCGCCAGCGGAGGACACGAAATGGCAATTTATCCTATTGCGACACAGTCTCCTGCGCAGGGGCAGGATTTGCCAACAAAGCCAGCGAGAGATGTGGAAATGGAATAAAAAAGCTGATTTGTGTTGACAGAGCAAGTGTGTCTTTCGTATAACTTATTTGCCGGGAAGACGGAGATTGTTCCGCAAGCAACTTTCCGCGCAGCGCTGGTCGGACATCATGCGGGAGTGCGCATGAAAAACGGAGCCTGACCCTAATCGCAGGAGATCGCAATATGCTCAAAGGGAAAAAAATCGCCATTATTGGCGGCGGGAAAATGGGGAGCATCATCGCCCAGGGATTAATCTCCCGGAAAATTATTTCCGCAAAAGATATTACTGTTACCGATGTTGATGCGGACCGCCGGAAATTTATCAGCTCCGAGATGGGACTGCAGGTGTCCGGTGCAAACAAGGAAACGGTAAAAAATGCCGCCATTATTATCCTGGCCGTAAAACCGCAAAATATGGCTCAAACATTACAGGAGATTGCTCCTGCTGTTAATAAATCAAAAATTGTGATTTCCATTGCCGCCGGTATCACTACCGGTTTTCTGGAAGGATATTTAGCCAAAGGAGTTCGTGTAGTCCGGGTAATGCCCAATACTCCGGCACTGGCTTCGGCGGGGGCGACTGCAGTGGCCAAAGGGACTAATTCCACGGCTGCTGATATCAAGCTGACACGAGCCATCTTTGATGCCGTAGGAATTACGGTGGAAGTGGAAGAAAAGTTGATGGATGCAGTGACCGGGTTGAGTGGCAGCGGCCCTGCTTATTGTTTTGTCATCATTGAAGCGCTCTCCGATGCCGGTGTTCAAATGGGTTTGCCCCGGGAATTATCTTTGCAGTTGGCTGCACAAACGATGCTGGGATCCGCCAAGCTTTGTCTTCAGGGAAACAAACATCCGGCGCAATTAAAAGATATGGTTACATCACCGGCCGGAACTACTGCCGCCGGCCTCAAAGTGCTGGAAGAAGGAAAAATCCGGGCAACGCTGATATCCGCAGTAGAGGCGGCAACAAAGCGCTCCCGAGAACTGGCCTCGGGAAAATAGTCGTAGGGGCTGCTCGCGAGCAGCCCCTACCAAATTCGCGAGCAGCCCCTACTCAGAAATTTAATAAAAGGAGAACCGGAAAAATGAAAAAAAATCATACAATAATCGCTCTGTTTACAGGTCTTTTGGTCTGGGGTATTGCCACATCATGTGGAGCTGCCGCCTATTACACGACGATGGAGCAACCATCCACGGCTTCAAATATGATTCAGTCCGCAAATGAGTTCAACATCAAACCAATTGATTTCAGTGCCATCAACCCCAAGGACCTGGGTTATGCAAATTCCGGAGAATGGGATACCGACAACAAAGATATTCCCAAATCATTTGCCGATGCCTTCCCTATTTTGTTGAAAGAAGCAAATATTAATAACAAAAAGGTGGTCATGATTAATCGTGAGGATAAAGTCAGCCGGGGAATAATTGTTGAGGTGGCTGTTACCAAGATTATCTTGAATTGGAGTTTCATGATGGCCCGGCCTGATGAATTTATATGCAATGTTACTTTCACCAATGCCGCCGATGGGAAAAAACTTTTCTCCGGTATTGTCAATGTAAACAGCAGATCCGGCAATCCTTATGCCCAGGTTTGGGGAGCCGGTTTTGCCGCCCGCCTGAACACCGCTGCCTATAACATTGCCTGGGTACTGACCAAAATTATGGTACAGGGCAAAATTGATCCGAGCGATTATTGATCTTCCCTGTAGGGGCTGTTCGCGAACAGCCCCTACGATTCACGAACAGCCCCTACAATTTGTAATATTCATCATTTTCCCACTTCAGCGAATTATTAACAACATACTCTCGGATACGATGGAGATCGTCCTCATTGCGAATAACGTGTTCATAATAATTACGCTGCCAAACAACGCTGCTAGGCATATGCCGTAATTCATTAACACGTTTCGCCGCTACTGTTTTAAATCCACCGACCAAACTACCTAATGATTTAATGTGGCTTATGTCACACGTAGGGGCGGTTAGCGAACCGCCCCTACCAAATTCGTTTATTTTTAAAATCCCATGAAAATGGTTGGGCATTATTGCCCATTCATCCAATTCCAAATATTCATATTGTTTTGGCAGCCATATCCATGATTCCTGAACAATATATCCAAATTCGTTCAATTGCATATCGCCATTGACTATAGCACCAAACTTATTTTCCTTATTTTGCGTGCATATCGTCACAAAATACGCACCTGCCGATGAATAATCATAACCCTTTAATCGCAGTGATTTACGATTATGTTCAATAACCATAAAATTACTCTAACAGGGCGGTTCGTGAACCGTAGTAGGGGCTGCTCGCGAGCAGCCCCTACAATTTATTCATTATAATCTGACGCACGCGCTCCAGTTCCTGGGGAGTATCCACTTCCACGGAGTCATGAGGAGTAATGACTACTTTGATTTTATAGCCATGCTCCAATGCCCTGAGTTGTTCCAGAGCTTCCAGCTTTTCTAACGTTCCCTCAGAAAGTCCGGTGAAAATATCCAGAAAATCACGGCGGTAAGCATAAATGCCGTGGTGTTTGTAGTAATCGGCTTTCATCGTTTTGCTGCGGACATAGGGAATGGTCGCCCGCGAAAAATACAAGGCAAAGCCTGCGTGGTCAAAAGCAACCTTTACAGCATTGGGATGAGTAATTTCTTCATCCAGGATAATTTTATAAATTAACGTGGACATGTTTATTGACGGATCATCCTGCAGCGGACCGATGACTTCATCTACCTGCACCGGCTCAAAAATCGGCTGGTCGCCTTGAATATTGACGACAATCGCCTCCGGCGCAAGATTGAGCGCCGCCACGGCCTCGGCAATTCTATCTGTGCCGGACCGGTGAGTTGCCGCAGTCATGACGGCCTTACCGCCGAATTTCGTAACTGCGGCAAAAATTCGTTCATCATCAGTGGCTACAGCAACATAAGGAATCGCTTTGGCCTTAGCCACCCGTTCATAGACATGCTGAATCATCGGCTTCCCGCAAAGGTCGGCCAAAGGCTTGCCTGGAAAACGGCTCGATTCGTAACGCGATGGTATAATGCAAATTACATCTCTTTTCATATTTTCTCCGTAAGACTAATCAAAATCAGCAAGTAAGACAGCATTACCCATTTTACCGGCTTTCTTTAGATATGCCGCATCGGCAGTCACCAGCGTCCCATGCCGTTCCAGGGCAACGGCATGATAAACTGCATCATAAAACGTAACTGCGCAATCCGCCATGATTGATAGTGTACGCTGGGCAAGCGACACCGTTAGCGGTGCCTCTTCAATTCGATATTCAATCAGCATCTTCATAAATTCAGAGGCCTTATCGGGGATATTTCTTCCGATAATATTGCCGACTTCATAGATCCAGAGAGAGGGAAGAACAAATTCGCATTGCCCATTGACCCAACTATGCAAAAGCATCAATGCTTTATCACCGTCAACTTCCTGGGAGGTATTAAAAACCCACTTCAGAATCACAGAGGCATCCATTATATAGAGATTAGAGGCGCCCATATTACTACCTCATCCTGTCTTGCGCCAATTCGGAAATGAGTTTTTCCCCCGTCGTTTGCCGATTCTGCGAACGGAGATCCAGCAGACTATTGGTAATGCTTTTACGGCGTTGCAAGGCCAGTTCGTGAATAATAGCCTGAGTGACAACCTTGCTTCTTTGTCCCACCGGAACTATTTTCTCCAACTCGTCAGCAACGTCGTTGTCAATCATAAAGTTCAATTTTCGGGAATTCTGCGCCATAAACTACCTCCAATAAAGGGGTTGTAATTGTAAGTATACATTATAGGGACAGGCCTGTCAAATTACTTTTTATTCCATCTCTCAACAAAAATAGCGCGTGATGGAGAATTGGAATTACAAAGTCGCAGATGAAGTCTCCCTCTGTTGCAGCGAAATTAATTTGTGCTGATAAATCGGGCATTTAATCAACATTAAGACTGTTCGACTATTTTTATTTCTCCTGCCGTCAGGCCGTAGAGTTGATAAACCAATGATAGCCCTCTTCGAGGTAGAAATGACAAAAGAGCCGAACTTAGTAATTCCAGTTCGGCTCTTTATTTATATTATACTGTCTCTGTAATGGCACATCCCAAATTATTCCCTTTCCAAATCATAGATGATACCGCGGCGGCTAGGAGGAGGGCGACGAGACGTATAACCTGAAGGTCACGCGTTATACATACGTTGAGGAAGCCGTCAACAACGCCAACAAAGGTAGCGCTTGATTGGGAAAGGGGAAATTACATATTTTTCGCGGCCTGTTCTATCCCCTTCTTAATCTGATTCAGTTTTTCCGGACTCATCTTCACCGATAAACCCATTACCAGTGTGCGGCCTAAAATATCTTCCGCCTGAGGAATACTTTCTCTTAAGTATTGAACCTTGCCTTTGTATGTCGGATCCGTAAACGGATATTTTTTGGAATTCGCCGTTGAGCGCGCCAGGAAGTGTTCCCAGTTCGGAACATAATGCCAGGCATTTCTCTTGTAGCAGACGGTATCGACACCTTCAGCACTCAGCATATTCTGGAATCTTTGCGCTTTATCTTCATCCGGCAGATTAAATGCTAAAAACGTGGCGGAATCTCCTGCGGGATCGGGCAGATGACGGAAACCCATACCTTGGACTTGCGCCAGAGCATCTTTAATAATCTTTTTGTTTTTCTGCTGCTCGGCAACAATATAATCGAGCTTGCGCAATTGCGCCAGACCCAACGCTCCCTGCAACTCGTTCATCCGATAGTTAAAACCAAGAATAGTTCTCCCTTCCAGTCCCCGGCCAACTTTGGGATTATGATCGTGGCCGTGGTCGTGATACCATTCCGCACGGTGATACAAATCAAGGTTGTTGGTAATAATCATGCCACCTTCACCGGTAGTCAGGGTTTTCACATAGTCAAAACTGAAAATTCCCATATCGCCGAAGCTGCCCAGCTTTTTACCCTGAAAGCTTGCTCCACACCCTTGGGCGTTATCCTCCAAAACCAGCAGTTTATTTTTGCGGGCAACCTCCATAATTTTATCAATGTTGGCCGCCGAACCGCACATGTGCACAGGAATGACCGCTTTGGTATATTGCGTTTTTTTCTTTTCAATTTCTTTTGGATCAAGATTGAGTGTCTCGTCAATATCCACCATAACGGGAATGGCCCCGACTTCCATAACTGCTTCATAAGTCGCCAGAAATGTAAAGGCGGGCACCAGCACTTCATCTCCGGGACCAACATCAAGTGCGGTGAGCGCAACTTTCAGCGCCGACGAACCGGAGGTAACACCCAGAGCGTAAGAAGCGCCACAATATTTGGCAAACGCCTCTTCAAATTCTCGAACTTTAAAAACGCCGTTTCTTTCCTTATCAAAATTGTAACGCATCAGGATGCCCGTTTCGAGCACATCCATTACTTCCTTAATTTCTTCTTTTCCAATTAGCTCTGCACCAGCCATTATTCTATTCCTCCTGTGTGGAAATTATTTAAGTTAAAGCTCTCGCAGTCATTCCGTCCAGCATGCGCCGGATTATATTCCAGCAAAGCGCGACTTTGAGCCTGCCCCGTACTTGATAAGCGAGAATCCAGTATATTTAATAAGGCCTGGATGCCGACCCGCGAGACTGTTTCGTAATAGAAAAAGTGCTATCAATAGCGTCATGCCGATGAATACCCTAAAGGGCACGCGAATCGGCATCCAGAACATACTGATAATACTGGATTCCGGGTCGCGCTTCGCTTGCCCGGAATGACCAAAAAGTAATTGCGACACAGTCTCTTTCGTCGGGACGACGTCTGGATACCGGCCTTCGCCGGTATGACAATTTTGAAGCTGTTTTATCCTAATTTGACACAGCCTCTTCGCCGGTATGACAATTAGAGACTTTGTGCAAAGCTTTCCGCATGTCACCCAAAAGAGGGACTTTCCTGAATAAATCAATGAAAGAAAAATGTTGCCGGCACAAACTTTGTGGGGCGGATTGACTCCGCTGCCGGTTTATGTAATAGAGAATGCATTATTCCACTTATCCAACAAGGATAATATCGAGGCGATAGGAAAATAGATCAGAGTCGCCCGTACGATTGCTGTAAGGGAAGGAGATAATCGCGATGCATCTGACAACAGAACAATTATTTGATATTTCCCGGTTGGCCCTTGTCCGGCTGGACGGAGCCTGGTTTCTCGCGCTGGCGGAAAAAATGGGCAAGGACGTCGCATGGGATGTGGACGTGGCGGCCTGGAAACGTTTTTCCTATGTCATCGGGAAAAATATGAGAGAGAGGTTTTTACCAGACCCGGTATGGCCCGGGAGTTTTCTGGATGCCCTGGAGATTTTCAGTACGGTCATGAAGATTGAGGGAAGAAGCGTTGCTGTAAACGGCGATATCATCACCGTAAAGGTAACGGACTGTGAAACGCAGAAAGCAATCGCCAAAGCGGGCGTTGCCGATTGCGGCATTGCGACAGTTGAAACCTACCAGGGTCTTGCCCGCGGTCTCTTCGGCAAAGATTTTCCGCTGACCGTGTCCCACACGAAGAATCTCAATCGGGGTGACGCTTATTGCGAAGTTGTTATCAGCCGCTCTGCAGCAAAAGAATAGCCTTAAATTTTAATCTTTTTCCTGCAAATCCGACAAAGGAGTGAAGGGTATGGTTAATTCATAGATGCCCCTGGAAAGAACAGTCTGAACGGGGAATGGTGCCTTTTCAAATACTTTCAACATTGATTTATTAGATGCCAGAACGTCGGCGGTGAAGCCCGCAATGCCCTCCTCGCGAGCTGTGCGAATCAATAATTCAAAAAGATACGAAGCGATGCCCTGGCCCTGATACTCTTCGTCAACAATAAATGCCGTGTCGGCAAAGATATCCTGTTTCATGCGGGCGTAACGCGCCTCGGCAATGATTTTTTCCGTGCCGGGAGAGACCTCGACAACGCCTACAATAGACATCACCAAACGGTAATTCACGTTAACATATTCCTGCATTTTTTTATGGGGCATTGTTTTTATCGAACTGAAATACCGGGAATAAACGGCCTGGTCCGAAAAGCGATAGAACAGGTCGCGCATCTTTTCTTCATCAGAAGGTTTTATCGGCCGGAAACAAACCTTCAGACCGTCTTTAAATTCATGGGTAACGCATACTTTAGAAGGGTAAAGAGACCCTGATTCGGGCAAAAATATCTGGTCGGCGTAAAGCAATTTTGCTTCTTTGGCTTGCGAGACCAGTTCTGCCCGGTCATCGGGATGCGCAATATCAATCAGTTCCTGCGCGCGCTCACGCATTGTCTTTCCAATAAGATAAGCGACTCCGTATTCTGTTGCGACCAGATCCATGGATTCACGATTGGTAAACTGAAAAGGCATATTATCAACAGACAGGACAATATTCGGCATGCCTTTGAGGTTGCGGCTGGGCAGGCCGAAGATTGTGCGGCCGTTTTTCGAAAGCGACGCACCTATAAAAAGTTCCTGCACATTCCCCGGACCGGCGGTAACATTTCCCTTGCCGCTGTGGAGGGCGACATTCCCCGTCAAATCAATTCTTCTTGCCGGAAGAATGGCGATCATCCGGTCATTGCTGCCGATTACCTTCGGATCGGTAATCACGTCTTCCGGTTGAAAGTCGACAAGCGGATTGCGATCCAGCCAGCGCATTAATTTTTCGCTGCCCATCAGATAAGACGAGGAACATTTGCCGCGAAAAACACCTTTGTAACGGTTAGTTACGGCACCGCTCTTTACAAGGTCCATCAGGGAATCGGTGAAAAAAGGCGAATGGACACCCAGGTTCTTTTTTGTGGCCAATTGCACGGACAGGGCTTCGTAGAGAGGCCCTATGCCAAAAGATATGCAACTTCTGTCTGCAACTACAGTTGCTATATTCGCGGCGATTTTCAAAAATACATCCGCCAGCGGCCAACGGGGAATATAAAGGGGAAGCTCCGTGGAATTGACAAAATAGTTGAATTCATCCACGTGAACCAGCGTATCACCCATGATGCGGGGAGCGCGTTCATTAATCTCGCCGACAACCAGATGAGCGGATTCCATAGCCTGCCGTTCTACATCCACGCCGATCAGACAGGCGTAACCGTTTTCATCCGGCGGTGAAATTTGAATGAAGGTCGCGTCGATATGGATGGCCCCCGATTTGAACAGCGAAGGGATTTTGGAAAATCTGCTGGGAATAAGATCAACTCTGCCCGCGCTGACGGCCTCCGAGGCAATCCAGCCGGAAAAAAATGTCCTCAGGCGAAATTTCCGTGAATATCTTTCATCAATGGGTATCGTATCCCCGATACTTACAAGTTGAATTAATTCCAAATCCTGCAGGTTATATTCTTCCGAAGTCATGAGATTCTTAACCAGCGTCCGCGGTTCGGCCATTCCCGTGCCGATAAAAATCGTCATGCCCGGTTCTATTTTAGAGAGAATTTCTTTTGGAGAAACGATTTTATCCTTCCACATAATTTTTATCCTTTTTGTCTAAGAATTTCCGGGACAGTATACTAAGAATTCCGGGTATAGTATACTAGATTATAACGAAGCTGAAAGGGGAATTCCTGAGCAGTATACTTAATTATTGACATACTAAGTTGTAGGGACACATTTATAGCAATTTCTGCTCCAGGCAAAACTTATTGATGGCCTCCGGGGGAGCGAGAGGGTAATTGCCGGTATAGCAGGCCAGACAGAAACAGTCTTCATTCATCCCGGTGGCCCGAACCATGCCCTCCACTGTCAGGTAATGCAGAGAATCCAGGCCGATGAAATCGGCAATGTCTTTTTCATTACCCTTTTTTGCCGCCAGCAATTCTCCTTTGGAAGAAAAATCAATGCCATAGGGGCAGGGGTGAGTAGTGGGCGGACAACTGATGCCCATATGGATTTCTTTAACGCCGATTCCCCGTAAATTCTCGACGCGGTTGCGGCTGGTGGTGCCGCGAATAATTGAATCTTCAACTATTAATACTTTTTTGCCGGCCAGGAGCGGCCGCACGGGATTGAGTTTTACCCGCACGCCAAAATCACGCATGAGCTGGGTCGGCTGGATAAATGTTCTGCCGACATAATGATTGCGAATCATTCCCATTTCAAAGGTAATGCCGGACTCTTCGGCGTAACCCAGCGCGGCATAGTTGCCGGAATCGGGGAAGGGCATGACAATATCAACATTGGGAATATATTCGCGCGCCAGTTCGTGGCCTAAGCGTTTCCGGCACAAATATACATTCTGACCGAAAATCTGGCTGTCGGGGCGGGCGAAATAAATTAATTCAAAGATACAATGACATGGTTTTACCACGGGAAAGGGTTGCAGGCTTTTGCAGCCGTCTTCATCAATAATGATTATTTCACCGGGATTAACATCACGGATATATTTGGCGGCAACAAGATCAAAGGCACAGGTTTCCGAGGCGACAACGAAGCTGCCGTTGAGTTTGCCCAGCGCCAGAGGCCTGAACCCCCTGGGATCGCGGGCGGCAATGATTTTATTACGGGTGAGCATGATGATGCTGTATGCTCCTTCGACCCGGGAAAGAGCGACAACCAGAGCTTTTTCCAAGCCATCCTTCAAGTGCGGCGCCATCAGATGAATAATTATTTCGCTGTCCATTGTCGATTGAAAGATCGACCCGCTGCTTTCCAACTCCTGCCGCAATTGCTGGGCATTAATTATATTCCCGTTATGCGCCAGGGCATAATACTCATCGGCAAAATGTACCAGAAAAGGCTGGGCATTGGAAAGAACGGAAGAACCGGTTGTGGAATAGCGGACATGACCGATGGCTAATTTGCCGGGGAGTTTTTGCAGGGTAGGTTCCTTGAAAACTTCGGAAGCGAGCCCCATGCCCTTATGATCCCAGACCTGGCAGCCGTCGGAGCTGACAATACCGGCCGATTCCTGGCCGCGGTGCTGCAAGGCAAAAAGCCCGAAAAATGTCAGCCGCGATGCTTCCTCATGGCCGTAAATGGCAAAAATGCCGCATTCCTCGCGGGGACGGCCGGACTCATTTGAATTATAATCTTCGTTCATATCTTAGCAACCTTTGTTATGGTATTCCTGCAACGAACACACCTGCCAATCTTCGTTAATAATTGCCTGCGTGGCCTCACATAAAGCGCGTGCGCCGGCGATGGTCGTCGTGTAAAGAATGTTATAAGTAAGCGCGCCCCGCCGGATATGATAAGCGTCGCGGGTAGATTTACGCCCGAGGCTGGTATTGATTACCATGGAAATATCGCCGTTTTTAATGTGATCAATAATATTCGGCCGGCCCTCGCTGACTTTAAAAACCATCTGCGCTTTAATGCCATGCTTTTCCAGATGTTCGGCTGTCCCGCGCGTGGCCAGTATTTTGAACCCGATCTCCTGGAAGATCTTGGCAACCGGCACTATTTTGTCTTTATGATAATCGTGCGCACTGATAAATACAGTGCCGGCAACAGGCATTTTGAAACCGGCCGCCATTTGCGACTTGGCAAAAGCTAACCCGAAAGAATGGTCGATACCCATGACCTCACCGGTGGATTTCATTTCCGGCCCCAGCAGAATATCTACATTGGGAAAGCGGTTAAAAGGGAAGACAGCCTCCTTGACTGAAACATATTCCGGTTTGATGGTTTTAGTAAAACCCAATTGGGGAAGAGTTTTCCCGAGCATGACCTTGGTGGCGAGCTTGGCCAGAGGAACGCCAATAGCTTTACTGACAAAGGGTACAGTGCGGGATGCCCGGGGATTAACTTCCAGAACATACAATGTCCCCTCTTTAATGGCATACTGAATATTCATGAGGCCGACGACCTTTAATTCACGGGCCAGCATTATTGTTTGCTTTTCGATTAACTCCAGTAAACCGGCAGGTATGGTGAGCGGCGGCAAAATACAGGCGCTGTCGCCGGAATGAATTCCCGCCTCTTCGATATGCTCCATGATACCGGCCACTACCGTATTTGTCCCGTCGCTCAGGGCATCGACGTCAATTTCAATGGCGTCTTCTAAAAACTTATCGATCAGTATCGGATGATCCGGAGAAACCAGCATTGCCTTACCCATGAAAGATGTCAGCGTTTCCGGGTCGTAAACGATTTCCATGGAACGGCCGCCCAGCACATAAGAAGGACGTACCAGCACCGGATAGCCGATTCGTTCGGCCGCGATCAGTGCGTCTTCTATTGTTCTTGCCGTGTCATTGTCCGGCTGGTTAAGATTAAGCTTTCTGACAATTTCCTGAAAGCGGTCGCGATTTTCCGCCCGGTCAATAGCATCGGGTGAAGTACCGAGAATAGGAACTCCTGCGGCTTCCAGTCCGCGGGCCAGATTCAGGGGCGTCTGGCCGCCAAACTGGACGATTACCCCTTCCGGTTTCTCTGCCTGCAAAATATGTAAAACATCTTCGAGTGTAACCGGCTCAAAGAAGAGTTTGTCGGAAGTATCATAATCGGTACTGACTGTTTCCGGATTAGAGTTGATCATGATGCTCTCTATGCCCTCTTCCCTCAAGGCAAAGGAAGCGTGAACACAGCAGTAGTCAAATTCAATACCCTGACCGATGCGATTAGGGCCGCCGCCGATAATGGCCACTTTCTTTTTGACGGAAGGGCGTGTTTCGTTTTCCGTCTCATAGGTAGAATAATAGTAGGGAGTATAAGCTTCAAATTCCGCGGCACAGGTATCCACCAGCTTGTATACCGGGATGATTTTTTCCTCTTCTCGCCAGCGGCGAATTTCCGCTTCAGTTTTTCCCCAGACATAGGCCAGAGCGCGATCGGAAAAGCCCATTTTCTTTGCCGCTTGGAGCAATTCCACGGAAGGCACGGAATTTTTTAATTCTTCCTCAGCCTCAACAATTTCCCGAATCTGATGTAAAAACCAGGGATCAATTTTTGTCAGTTGCTGTATTTCAGTTACGGTTACCCCCTTTTGGAGGGCGGCGGCTATATAAAATAAACGCAATGAGTTCGGTGCTATCAGTTTGCTTTTTAATAATTCTTTATTATCCGATAGATCCTCAGGCAGCGGATATACCAGACTGAAACGGCCGATTTCCAGTGAACGGACGGCCTTTTGCAGCGCTTCTTTAAAAGTACGGCCAATGGCCATAGTTTCGCCAACCGATTTCATCGATGTTGTTAATAAATCTTCCGTTTCCGGGAACTTCTCAAATGTCCAGCGCGGTATTTTCACGACACAGTAATCGATAGTCGGTTCAAACGAGGCCATTGTTTCCCGGGTAATGTCGTTGCGAATTTCATCCAGCGTATAACCCACCGCCAGTTTGGCGGCAATTTTCGCTATCGGAAAACCCGTTGCTTTGGAAGCCAGAGCTGATGATCTCGATACGCGGGGATTCATTTCCACGACGATCATTTCGCCAGTCTCGGGATGGATGGCAAACTGGACATTGGAACCGCCGGTTTCGACGCCGATTTCCCGCATGATGGCTATGGCCGCATCGCGCATATGTTGATATTCGCGATCAGTCAGCGTCTGGGCCGGAGCAACAGTTATTGATTCGCCCGTATGCACGCCCATCGCGTCGAAATTTTCAATAGAACAGATAATAACAACATTATCCGCTTTGTCGCGCATTACTTCCAGCTCGTATTCTTTCCAGCCGAGGACGGATTCTTCAACCATTACTTCCTGGATAATGCTGGCATCCAGGCCGCTTTGGGCAATTTCCATGAGCTCTTCACGGTTGTAAGCCACTCCGCTGCCGGTGCCGCCCAGGGTAAAAGATGCCCGGACAATTATCGGAAAACCGATTTCCCCGGCAATTTTCATTACTTCTGGTATGTTGTGGGCAAAACCGCTCTTTGGCATTCTCAAACCGATTTTTTCAATGGCATTGCGGAATTTTTCCCGGTCTTCCGCTTTGTAAATAACAGGGAGCGAAGCGCCGATCATTTCCACGCCGTACTTTTCCAGAACGCCGCTTTCGGCCAGTGCTACGGCCGTATTTAACCCAGTTTGCCCGCCCAGTGTAGGCAGGAGCGCATCCGGTCTTTCGCGGGCAATAATTTTTGTGACTGCTTCCGGGGTAATGGGCTCTACATAAGTGCGGTTGGCCATTTCCGGGTCGGTCATAATTGTCGCCGGATTGCTGTTGATTAAAATAACTTCATAGCCTTCTTCGCGCAGGGCCTTACAGGCTTGTGTCCCGGAATAATCGAATTCGCAGGCCTGGCTGATAATGATCGGCCCGGAGCCGATAAGCAGTATTTTTTTTATGTCGGTTCTTTTCGGCACTTCTTCTTACCTAACTGTTATTTTCCACTCCCTTGATGGGAGTGGATTAAGGGGAGGGGGAGATTTGCAATTATCTCTGATTACTTCTAATACTCCCTCTATGTTCGTTAATACTTCATTATTCCAGAATCTTAAAATCTTGTAACCTTGCTCTCCAAGACATTTATCTCTTATCTTGTCTTGTTGTACATTTTCTAAATGTTGTCCGCCGTCCACTTCAACAATTAACCGCACCTCATGACAAACAAAATCTACGATATATTTACCGATCGGTGTCTGTCTTCTAAATTTACATCCCTCAATTTGTCTTGCTCTAAGCCGTGACCATAATAGCTGTTACGTACACGTCGATTTTTTTCGAAGATTTCTCGCTGTTGTTATGGGCTTGAACAAGTGTTAATCACCCTCACCCTAACCCTCTCCCCTCATAAGGGAGAGGGAAATATTTTGTACGTCTTGTACTTCCCCTCCCCTTCGCGGGAGGGGATTGAGGGGAGGGGGAACGCTTTACTCCCACTCAATTGTGCTGGGTGGCTTGGAGCTGATATCATAGACAACCCGGTTGATGCCGCGCACTTCATTAATGATTCGGGTGGATATACGTGCCAGAAGTTCCTGCGGCAATCTGGTCCAATCGGCAGTCATCGCGTCGTCGCTGTTGACTGCACGGATGGCCACGATGTTTTCATACGTGCGCTGATCGCCCATGATGCCGACGCTTTTGAGAGGCAGCAATACGGTAAAAGACTGCCATAATTTGTAGTACAGATTCGCGGTCCGGATTTCTTCGATCAAAATCGTATCGGCTTTGCGTAAGACAGATAAACGTTGCGCAGTCACTTCTCCGATGATGCGGATAGCCAGTCCCGGCCCGGGAAAAGGCTGTCGCAAAATCACATCATCGGCCAGCCCCAGCTCTTTGCCCAAAAGCCGCACTTCATCTTTGAACAGATGCTTGAGCGGTTCGACCAGTTGCAAATTCATTTTTTTAGGCAGGCCGCCGACATTGTGGTGAGATTTAATTACCGCACTGGGACCGCCGAAAGCGGAACGCGATTCAATTAAATCAGGGTAAAGAGTTCCCTGCGCCAGAAATTTCACATTTTTTATTTTCCGGGCTTCCTGATCAAAAATTTCAATAAAAGTGCGGCCGATTATTTTTCGCTTTTTTTCCGGATCAGTCACCCCTTTGAGTTTGCTTAAAAACAACCGGCCCGAACGGGAAAAGTGCAAATTAATCTGCAAATGTTTCTTGAACATTTGAATGACACGTTCGGCTTCACCGGCTCTCAGCACTCCGTTATCGACAAAAACGCAGGTTAACTGACGGCCTATGGCCCGGTGCAGCAAAACAGCCGCAACGGAAGAATCAACGCCGCCGGAAAGGCCTAAAATTACCTTGCCGTCACCCACCTGCTGCCTTATTTCGGCAATGGTATGTTTAACAAATGATTTCATTGACCAGGATTTTTTACAATGGCAGATTTCAAACAGGAAATTCGCCAGTATTTTTTTACCGGCCGATGTATGAACAACTTCCGGATGAAATTGCAGGATGTAGAAATTGTGTTTGACGTCTTCGGCGGCGGCAACCGGAGTGTTTTCCGTTGTTGCAGTAATGACAAATCCGGTCGGAAGCTTGCCTATTGTGTCGCCATGGCTCATCCAGCACTGCGTTTTTTTATTCACACCGGAGAAAATTCTTTTTTGACTTTTCACTAGAAGCTCGGCAAAACCATATTCGCGTTTGCTGGACCCGATAACTTTTCCTCCCAGAGAATCAACCATATAATGGAGGCCATAACAGATACCCAGAACAGGAATGCCCAGTTTAAGGATGCCTTTATCGACACGCGGTGCGCCTTTGGAGTAAATGCTGGCCGGCCCTCCGGATAAGATAATGCCTTCGGGCTTGAGTGCTTTGATGGCGGCAAGAGAAATATTCGGCGGTTCAATTTGGCAGTAAACATGATGTTCCCGCACCCGGCGGGCAATCAACTGGTTATATTGAGAACCAAAATCAATGATTAAGATCAAGATGATTTCTCCTTTTCCTCTTTCATCATCTGCACAAACTGCAAAAATAAGTATTCGGAATCGTGTGGACCAGGTGCCGCCTCCGGATGATACTGCACACTTATTGTCTTGGACATTTGCATGCCTTCGGAAGTTTTATCATTTAAGTTATTATAAGTATTATTGGCTTTGGTGCTTACTGAAGCGGGGGCAACAACAAATCCATGGTTTTGTGAAGTTATTTCGATACGCCCGGTGCGTAAATTTTTTACCGGCTGATTGATGCCGTGGTGGCCGAATTTGAGTTTTTCGGTATAACCGCCTATCGCCTGACCGATAATTTGCTGTCCCAGACAAATGCCGAACACGGGCAGCTTTCCCACGAGTGCGCGGGCGGTCTCACAATGTAGGGGAGGGCGGAGGGGTCGCCCGGGCCATTGGAGAGTAAAACTCCATCCGGTTTCCAGGCCAGAATATCGTCTCCGGAAGAAACAGCCGGCACAACGATAACCTCACAACCGTTATTTTCCAGAAGTCTTAAAATATTGTATTTAACGCCGCAATCCAGGACAACCACCCGCAACTTTTTTCCCGGCTTTTTGACGGGGATTTTCCCGCTGTTCGGTGCACCTTTTTTCCATAAATAAGGTTTGGGGCAACTTACTTCCCATACTAAATCACGGCCAACCAAACCGGGATATGCTCTGATTTTTGCAAGCAGCGCCGCAACATCTTTAGTTTCGGTGGAAATGATCCCTTTCATGGCACCGGAAAGCCTGATGCGTCGGGTAAGCGCACGGGTGTCGATCCCTTCCATGCCGATTTTACCCTGATCTTCTAAAAATGATTTTAAGCTCTGGCGCATCCGCCAGTTGCTGGGGCTTCGTTGATATTCCTTAACAACAAAACCTTCCAGATGAATGCCGGCCGACTCCATGTCCTCTTCATTAATGCCGTAATTGCCAATCAGGGGGTAGGTCATTACCACTATCTGGCCTTTATAGGAGGGATCGGTAATCACTTCCTGATAACCGGTCATGCCTGTGTTAAAAACTACTTCTCCCATGGTTTCGCCACTTCCGGCAAAAGCGAAACCTTCGAAAAAACTGCCGTCTTCCAGTACCAGCAAGGCGCTAAGGTTTTTATTTAACAGGGGCATTTATTTGTCTCTAATCTCCCTATCCGGGGGCTTGTTGCAGGATTTTGTTAGCTGCCGGAAAATGGAGTGGGAAAACAATTAATCCGTATAAGAAAATCTCCCTCTGGCCTGCTTCAACAAGAGGGAGCTTTCTATCTTTTTTCTCCTTGCTCGTCAATGATTAAAGCATTGGCAAGTAACGGTCGATCTCAAACTTGCTGACATGAATACGGAAATTGTCCCACTCGAGTTTCTTGTTCTCTATGAACTTCTCAAAAATGTGCTCGCCCAGAGTTTCGCGAACGAGCGTGCTTTTTGCTGTAAGCGAGATTGCTTCCTGGAGGCTGCCGGGGAGCGATACTATTCCGGCCTTGAGGCGTGCTTTCTCATTCATTTCATAGATATCTTCTTCCACCGGGTCAGGCAATTCATATTTCTTTTCGATACCTTTCAGACCGGCTGCCAGCATAACGGCAAAGGCCAGATAAGGATTACAGGCCGGATCGGGTGAACGAAATTCAATGCGCGTTGCTTTTTCCTTTCCCGGTTTGTACATCGGGACGCGAATCAGGGCGGAGCGGTTGCGACGGGCCCAGGAAACATAAACCGGCGCTTCGTAACCAGGAACAAGGCGCTTATAGGAATTTACCCATTGGTTGCAAATTGCCGTAATTTCCGGTGCATGCTTCATCAGACCGGCAATGTAATGTTTACACAGCGAGGAAAGATGATACTTATCTTTGCCGTCAAAGAAGGCATTACTGTTATCCAGGAATAAAGACTGATGTGTATGCATGCCGCTGCCGTTTTCCCCGAAAACCGGTTTAGGCATAAAAGTAGCGTAAACGCCGTTCTGCCGGGCAATTTCTTTTACGGTTGTGCGATAAGTCATAACCTTATCCGCCATAGCCAGTGCTTCATCATAACGCAAATCAATTTCGTGCTGGCTCGGCGCTACTTCATGATGCGAATACTCAACGCGAATCCCCATATCCTGCAGGGCAAAAATTGTCTGCCGGCGCAAATCGGTAGCCCGATCAACGGGCAGTCCGTCAAAATACCCGCCATGATCCAGATATTCGGTGGAGGAATCATTAGCAAAATAGAAATATTCCAGTTCCGGTCCCACATTGAAGGTATAGCCCATGTTTTTTGTCTTCTCGAGCATCCGTTTCAGGACATAACGCGGGTCGCCTTCATAAGGAATGCCGTCGGGAGTCTGGATGTCACAGAACATGCGGGCCACCGGACGGTCGCTCGGCCGCCAGGCGATTAGTTGAAAAGTCGTGGGATCGGGCAGGGCGATCATATCGCTTTCTTCAATGCGGCAGAATCCTTCAATTGATGAGCCGTCGAAGCCCATCCCTTCCGCCATTCCCTCTTCCAGTTCGGAGGGGCTGATGCTGAAAATCTTTTGCATTCCCAGAACATCTGTGAACCAGAGTTGAATGAAGCTTACGTTCTTCTCTTTCACAACCTTTAAGACATCTTGCGGAGTCCAGCAGATAATCATTTTTCATTACCTCCTTAGTTGGATAGTGGCCGGGGTTTTGATAATTATATCAATTCCCCGGCATCTTGCCAGTTAACTGATGAACAGCATTTCCCAGAACTTCGGCATGGGCCACATTTCTTCGTCCACCAGGCCTTCGAGTTCATCAACGTCATCGCGCAGTTCGTTCATGGATGTTTTTACTTTATTGCAAAGCATCTCGGCCTTTCTCTGCTCATCGTGAACGGCATTGGCCGCCTCTACTTTAGTCAGAATATCTTTATTTGCAGCATATATTTTATTGATCAGGTCAACTATTTTTTTCAGGATTTCCAGTTCAGAAGAAAGAACAGCGGAGCTGCCCAGAGCAGCCTTCGTTTCATTAATTGTCCCGGCCACATTTTTTTGATAGGCGATGGCCGCCGGGATCACCTTATTAATGCAGATATTGTTCAGACATTTTACTTCGATCTCCAGTTCTTTGATGTATTTTTCGAGATAAATTAAATATCTTGATTTGAGTTCGACTTTGGAAAGTACTTGATATTTTTCGAAAAGATTAAGGGCTTTGTCGGTAACTAGAGCCTTCAGAGCAACAGGGGTGGTCTTATCATTCGGCAGCCCTCTTTTGGCAGCTTCATTTTCCCATTCTTTTGTATAGTTATCACCATTGAAAAGGATCGGTTTGATCTCCTTAATTTCTTTCTTCAATACTTCGAAGACAATCTGGTTGATATTGCCGGTTTTGGTTTTGATTTTTTCAGACAGATAATCCAGGCTTTCCGCAACAATCGTATTGATTACCGTAGCCGGGAAAGAAATAGATTGCGATGAACCTACTGCCCGGAATTCAAATTTATTGCCGGTGAAGGCAAACGGCGAAGTTCTGTTGCGGTCGGAATTGTCTTTGCTGACAATAGGCAGCGATGAAATTCCGAGATCGATGATTTCCGCATTAGTTGCTTTGGTAACTATTCCCTTTTCGATATTTGTCAGTATATTGCAAAGCTGATCGCCAAGGAAGATAGATATAATGGCAGGAGGAGCCTCGTTAGCACCCAGCCGGTGGTCATTAGCATAAGTTGCTACAGATGCCCGCAGTATGTCGGCATTTTTATAGACAGCGCGAATTGTGGCAATTAAAAAAACCAGGAATTGAATGTTGTCATGAGGTGTTTTACCCGGATTCAACAAGTTGTTTCCATTGTTGTCGGCCAGTGACCAGTTGACATGCTTGCCGGAGCCATTTATTTTGGCAAATGGCTTTTCATGAAGTAAACAGGCCAGATGGTGCTTTTTTGCTACTGACTTCAATGTGTCCATAACGATCTGATTATGGTCAACGGCCAGATTGGCTTCTTCATATACCGGAGCAATTTCAAACTGGCTGGGCGCAACTTCATTGTGCCTCGTTTTGGCCGGGACGCCAAGTTTAAAGAGTTCCTCTTCCACGTCATGCATATAGGAGGATACTCTTTCTTTGATGCTGCCGAAATACTGATCTTCCAGTTCCTGGCCTTTTGCCGGTGGTGCGCCAACTATGGCTCGTCCACCAAGCACCAGATCCTGACGGTTGAAAAAGTAATCCATATCGATCAGGAAATATTCCTGCTCCGGCCCCAGGTTGGAAAAAACCTTTTTTACACTTTTATTGCCCAGAAGTTTCAGCATATTCACGGCGCTTTTGTTAACCGCTTTATTGGACCGCAGGAGGGGAGTTTTTTTATCCAGGGCCTCACCGGTAAAGGAAATAAAGGCTGTGGGAATGCATAAAGTAGTGGAGATGCCGTTGCGGCGGATAA
Organism: Deltaproteobacteria bacterium; assembly: GCA_025361065.1. GTDB lineage: Bacteria > Desulfobacterota > Syntrophia > Syntrophales > Smithellaceae > MVRV01. The sequence continues at coordinate 11,496 of JANYAY010000150.1, read as the reverse complement.
ATGCCGGCGAGGACATGTCCCAGGCAGTATAGCCGCGGGCTTCAAACGTTGCCCGGATACCGCCGCTGGGGAAACTGGAGGCATCCGGTTCACCCTGAACAAGCTGCTTTCCGGAGAATTTTTCCATGACTTCTCCGATACCAACCGGATCAACAAAAGCATCGTGTTTTTCCGCGGTGATGCCTGTCATCGGCTGGAACCAGTGGGCAAAATGGGTGGCGCCTTTTTCCAGCGCCCATTCCATCATTGCATGAGCGACGATATCCGCTGTTGCAATATCCAGGGTTTTATCTTCATTAATTGCTTCCATAAGTTTTTTATAAGTATCTTTCGGAAGTTTTTCTTTCATTACCTTATTATTAAAGGTGTCCTCGCCGTAGTATTCGGAGACGGGAACGAATTTTTCTTTTTCAATTAAGTAGTTTCTTTCCGCTGCGGTGATTGGCTTTGCTTTTTTCATAATTCCTCCATTGAGTTATCTTGAAAAATATTTTAAAATTTTTCCAACAAGGTATTTTCGATCAAATCTTTAAGAAACACGCTCAGCTTCTAAAAAGATCGCATTAATTTAACTGATTTGCTTACTGCGAAAAATATGCCACGCCTTTATTCTGTTGCTACGATATAACAAGTTACCGCCATTCGTCCACCTTAATAATTGGTTAAATGCGAGCATATCATTATATTCAGGTATCAATATTCAACTGTATGCATTGGGCTTAATGTGGATAATATACACACATTGAAACACAAAAAAAGAACAATTATGTATTGTGAATGCAGCAAAAGAACAATATTGTGTCTATGTAATTATTAATAGTTAGCGGATTCTTCTTCCTAAATTTAAATTTCTTTAAAATAATTCACTTTGTTGTTATATTATCAGCCACTCCTTCATTTAAAGTTATCCGTTGGCATTCATTTTGCTGCTTGTTAAGTGTCGCTCGCAACATTGATCAAGAGAGCCTCAATGATTTATTATTAATTATGGTTACGGAAGAGATAGATAAAACATGAAACTAGCAGATAAATTTAGAAAAATCGCCGGCGATATAAAAATTATCGATAAAGTCGAAGAAAAAGAAATGTACAGTCAGGACATCGGCGACGTTCCGGCGATTATGACAAAAACATTTTTTGAAATCCAACCCGATTTTGTAGTCCAGCCGAAAAATGCCGAAGAGATAAAAAAAGTACTGGTTTTTGCCAATGATAATAAAATTCCGGTAATACCGAGAGGTGCTGCATCATGGGGTTTTGGCGGCGTAATTCCGACCAGGGCCGGGATTGTCGTTGATTTGTCTCCTTTTAGAAAAATCCTTTATCTTAACGTACCGCAAAAGACTGTCACCGTGGAAGCGGGCGCAAGGTGGAGCGATATTGATATTCTGGCCAAAAAAGAGGGTTTATGTCTGATGACCTATCCCTCGAGTAAGTTTTCCACAGTGGCCGGTTGGATTGCCACTGGCGGCTACGGCATCAATAGTTTTCGTTACGGGCACTTGTCCCAGCAGATTGTATCGATGACGGTTATTATGCCGTCCGGTGAGACTAAAAAGATTACTCCCAATGATCCGGAGTTTAAATACTTTGTATCTACGGAAGGAGAATTGGGAATTATTGCTGAAGTTAATCTTAAATTACGGGATGTTCCGCAAGGTTCTTATCCTCACCTGTTTTATTTTCCGGACGAAAAAGCCGGATTCTCCTTTATTGAAAAATTTGTCAAAATAAAAGATGTCCAAAACATTAACGCTAATGTCATCCGGCTTCTGGATGCCAATCACCTAACCGATGTAAACCAACTCATGCATTCCTCGGTGTTTAAGAAGAGTGCCGGAGTTCTGCTGGAGTTCGGCAGCATTGAAGAAGATCAAAAGTTCATGAAATATATAGAGCAATCCGGCAATATGGAAGAAGCACCCCGTTATGTCGCCAGTTATTTATGGAATGAACGCCTCTTCGGCATGAAAACAAAGCGTCTGGGACCGACGATTCTGGCCAGCGAAAGTATTATTCCCATAACGAAGGCCGCGGCCTTTATTGCCAAGGCGAAAAAGCTGGGTGCCGATTTCGGCGTAGAAATATTTATTGATTCCTACATCATTGATGAAAAAATAGCACTCATCATGACTAACTTCCTCTGCGATTCCAGGAAGAAGAAGTATATTATAAGTATGCCGCTTGTCTCCATGCTCACTACCACGGCCATTGACTTTGGCGCAGAACCATATGGGTTGGGTATCTGGAATGCCGCCTTCATTAATCATCTTTACAACAACGAAAAGAAACATGATCTTGTGGCTTATAAAGCAAAAGTTGATCCGAATAACATCATGAATCCGGGCAAGTTTTTCGGCATTCAATCAAAATTTATGAATATTCCGGCGCTCGTCTTCCGGCCCGCAATCTTCGGCATTTCCATGAAAATGATGATATTGCTGTCGCCTGTTATCGGTAAAGTTGCGACGCTGCTTCTGGGAAAGGATGAGAAAATAGATAGTCTCGATTTTGAGTTGACAACTCATGCCTGTGCCAAATGCGGGAACTGTATTGCAGTGTGTCCCGCCTACCTTGTCACCAAAAATGAGGAGGTCACGGCAAAAGGTAAAATTGCTCTGGCGAAAAAACTCATTGAAGGCCGGCCGGTGACTAAAGAAGAGGCGGAAAATGTATTTATGTGCATGCATTGCAAGGGCTGCGAAGAGATTTGTCAGACCAATCTGGAACTGATGACGCTCTGGGATGCGCTGGAAAAGAGGGTGGAATCTAAATTTGGCCGTCCTGAAGATAAGATCAGTGCATTTCTTAAAAAGGTTGACGATAGCAAGGATTACTGGGAGATGGTGGAGCGAAATAACTAAAATAAGGCTGAAGGCTGAAGACTGAAGGCCGAAGGGGAAAAATAATAATTTTCCCCCTATTTAGCCCTCAGCCCTCAGACCTCAGCCTGGAGAAAACTATGCCGAAAAAATATCATATTCACCCTAAGTTAATGCCGCTTAATCTGAATTCTTTGTTCAAATTCAAGATTGAACGGGGAGAAAACTGCATCAATTGCGGTAAATGTACAAAGGTATGCATCTATGAAGCACATAAGCGGGGAAAAGATGATCCCCGAAAAATGGCCGATCCGAACACCATGGTCTGCAGAAATTGTTTCCGGTGCATTCAGGAATGCCCGCGGGGAGCGCTCGAAAAATCCCTGGACAAGGATTTTTTAAATATCGGTGGTTCATACTGGAAATCGGATATATTTATCACCCTGTGGAAGCAGGCTGAAGACGGCAAGGTTCCCGTTACCGGCGCCGGCTACCGCGGACCATTTACCGGAGACGGGTTTGACAGCATGTGGACTGATATGTCGGAGATTGTTCGTCCGACACGGGACGGAATTCATGGGCGGGAATATATCAGTACATCGGTGGAGTTGGGCAGGAAACTCAATCACCTGACTTTTGGCGACAAGGGGCAATTGCTGTCGCAGATTCATCCGACTGTTGATGTTCCGATCCCTATCATCTTTGATATTCCGTTGGATAATCTGAGTCCGAATGTCAAGATGGCACAGGTAAAGGCGGCGGCAGAGCTCAACACATTTATTGTCCTGCCGGTAAAAGAAATTACGCCGAAGATTGGAAAATATATAAACAACATCATTGTTCTCCTGACTCCGGAAGAAATTGACAAACATCAGGGATTGATAAAAAATGCCAGAATTGTGGCACTGGAATATACCGGCAAACTGGAAAAACAACTGCCGGCCTTAAAAGACAAAATTAAAAAGGCCGGCAATGCGCTGACGATCATCCGCGTTCCGGTTACGAAATCTGTGGAAGGTATTGTTTCGCGGCTGGCGCAGGGCGGCGCGGAAATAATCCATATTGTAGCTGATTACCACGGCAGGGAAATTCCGGAATCGGCAGGCGAAAGCTACCGGATTATCAAAGATATTATCCGTGCCGTGCACTTGAAACTGGTGGATGACCGGATCCGCGATGAAGTTACTATCATTGCCTCCGGAGGTATTGCCATGGCCGAGCATGTACCTAAAGCAATGCTCTGTGGTGCGGATTTAACGGCGATAGATTTACCCCTGCTCATTGCTCTGGGCGCCAGGATTTATGAAGAACCGGAGAAGATAATTGTTCTGCCCGATGGACTGGAAAAAATTACGGTTAAAACAGTTAAACAGAGGATGATAAATCTCATGAGTGCATGGCACTCGCAGCTCCTCGAGGTGATGGGCGCTATGGGTATTCGTGAAGCGCGCCGTCTGCGCGGTGAAACAGGAAGAGCAATCTTCTTTGAAGAAATTGATAACGAAACATTTGGAAAATTATTTAAAAAAAGAGAAACAAAAAACGTATGAAACCATCAACTGTGAAAATTAAAAAAATGCCTTCGCGATTTAAGCACCAGGTGCCTAAATACAAAGTTGTCCGGTCGAGTGCCTGCATCAGCTGCGGTACTTGTGCCGAAGCATGTCCTCATGGAGTTCATGAACGGACTGAAGGGCACAATAAGGTGAAGCCGCCGATTGACTATAAATGCATCGGCTTTGAATGCCAGAATAATGATTTCTATTGCGTGGCCAAATGTCCGCGCAAAGCATTAAGCCTGACAGTTAACCCCATGTATGAAACGCTGGGTGATTACCGCTGGACGGCGGACATGATTACTGCAACCTGGATCATGGCGGAAACCGGTTATCCTCCGGAGCGCAAAGATCTGGAGTATAATACAGGTAATTCCGGCGGTGGCTTCGACAAGCTGCGTCTCAAGTTCCCGGCCGGCCGGCCCAAAATTGATAAGTTTGAAATATCCACGGAAATTCCCCTGAACCGGAGAAATGACGGGCGGGCGGAAATTGTTATTTCCACACCTGTTTATGGCGGCGGAATGTCCTTTGGCTCGGTAAGTTTGCCCACCATGGTTTCCAAGGCCCGCAATGCAACAATATGGAATACTTTTACCTGTACCGGTGAAGGTGGATACCCGGAAGTGCTCGAACCATATGACAACCACGTAATTACCCAGGTCGCGACCGGTCTGTTTGGTGTACGCGAAGAAACCATCCAGCGGGTAAAAATAGTAGAGTTCAAATATGCCCAGGGTGCCAAACCGGGACTGGGCGGGCATCTGCTGGGAGAAAAAAACACGGCCAGTGTTGCCCGGATGCGGGAAGCGGTCAAGGGGACATCATTGTTTTCACCATTTCCCTTTCACTCGGTCTATTCTATCGAAGATCACAAGAAGCACATTGACTGGATTAAAGAGATCAATCCTCATGCGCTGGTTTCCGTTAAGGTTTCCACTCCCAACGATGTGGACATGGTTGCCGTCGGTTCCTACTATGCCGGCGCCCATATCATTCATATTGACGGCGGCTACGGCGGCACGGGTGCAGCGCCGGATATTGCCAAGAAAAATATTGCCATGCCCATAGAATATGCCATAACAAAGGTTCATAATTTTTTAAAGGACGAGGGTGCGCGGGATGCAATAACGCTCATTGCCTCCGGCGGTATTCGAAGCGCGCATGATCTGGTCAAAGCAATTTGCCTGGGCGCTGACGGGGCGGTTATCGGCACGGCGGAGATGGTTTCCCTCGAATGTGTCCGCTGCGGAAATTGTGAATCAGGACGAGGTTGTGCGCGGGGTATTGCCTCCACCGACTCGGAGCTTGCCGATCTGTTTAATGAAGAATGGGCTACACAGCGTCTCACCAATATGTATCATGCCTGGAATATTCAGCTAGTCGAAATACTCCAGAAGTTTGGCATGAAGAGCGTAAGAGAACTTGTTGGCCGGACGGATTTACTGGAGCATATAGATTACAGTGAATAAAATAGGTAAATAGACTGAAGGTGGATAGGCTGAAGGAAAAGACGAACAATAATTGTTCTTGTCCTTCAGCCCTCAGCCCTCAGCCTTTCTTTGGAGCTTTTAATATTTCAAATAATATAGGTAGATAGACTTAAGGTAGTTAGACTAAAGGAAAGATATTTTATTCCTTCAGTCTTCAGCCCTCAGCCTTCAGCCTTTTTTTACGGAGTTAATAATGGATAATGTTGAAAAAATAATCGGATCACGGACAGAGATTTGCAGTCAGGTGCCGCCTCTGGATCAGAATACGGAAGAAGAAGGCGGTTGTGGAGTTACCGGTTTTATTTGTTCTATCCCTGTAACCGGGAAAAACATCTTTGAGCCGTCCGTGCAGATGCACAACAGAGGCAACGGGAAAGGCGGCGGCATCGGCGCCGTAGGTTTTGTCCCCGAGGCGCTCGGTGTTTCCCGGCAGATCCTTGATGACGACTACATGCTGCATATTGCTTTGCTGGATGCCGGCGCAATGGCGGAGATTGAAGATACCTACATCAAGCCGTATTTTAAAATTGATAAGGCGGAAAAACTGGCGACTATTGATGACCATCGCAGCATCGGCCTGGATGTCCGTCCGCCGGATATCATGCGTTATTTTGTGCGCGTTAAGGAAGATGTGCTCGATCGGTTTATTGCTGACAACAAATTTTCTTCGCTTACCAGACGGGATGCGGAGGATGAGTTTGTTTATCAGAACAGCTTTAAGATCAACACTCATTATTATGCCTCTCTCGGTGAAAAAAGGGCATTTGTCATGTCTCACGGCAGGAATATGATGATCCTGAAAATCGTGGGCTATGCGGAAAATGTTGTCCGCTATTATAAGCTGGATGATTTCAAAGCTCATGTCTGGGTGGCCCATCAGCGCTATCCGACCCGCGGCCGTGTCTGGCATCCCGGTGGTTGCCATCCGTTTTCCGCACTCAATGAAGCACTGGTGCATAACGGTGATTTTGCCAATTATCAGGCTATCAACGAGTATTTGAGGCAGCGGAACTACACCCCGTTGTTTCTTACCGATACCGAAGAAGCAGCGCTGCTTCTCGATTTATGGAGCAGGGTCTATAAATATCCGCTCGAATACGTCATCGAGGCTCTGGCGCCCACGTCGGAAATGGATTTTGATATGCTTCCTGCAGAAAAGCAGGAACTGTATAAAGCTATTCAAACACATCATGTCGGCGCGTCACCGGATGGGCCGTGGTTCTTTATTATTGCGAAAAATGACGTGCAGAATAATCAGTTTCAGCTGATCGGCATTACGGATACAGCGATGCTGCGTCCCCAGGTTTTTGCTCTGCAGGAAGGGGAAGTACAGATTGGCCTGATCTGTTCGGAAAAGCAGGCCATTGATGCAACACTCATTTCGCTGGAAAGAGAAGACCCGCGCTTCGGGCCGATTGCCGATAAATACTGGAATGCCCGTGGCGGCAGTCATACCGATGGCGGTGCGTTTATTTTCAGTCTTGCAGATACGGAAAGCGGCAAAAAGCTGATCTGCTCTGATAAATTCGGGAAGGTTATTCAGACTCCGCAGGATAAGGTTGTCTGTGACGTAGCTTCGAAGATAACACGCACGGAGGAATTCCAGCCGATTGAAGAAAAACTCGGTACTTTATTTGCTGAAAAAGATGCCCAGGCAGCGGCTCAGAATATATTTACCTATGTCCGGGACAGCGTCAGCGGCTTTAGTCCTGATTCATTCCGCTTCTGCATAGAGACAATTCAGGATTATGCCCGGAAAAAAGATGACTGCAAACAGATAGCCATCAACGCCCTGACGATTTTAAATGACCAGCGCTATAATACAGGCTCAATCAAGAGAAGTTCACTGCTGCATGTTCTGAAAATAAGTTTAGACGAAATATTTAACGCCACACCGCTGATCACGGAAATGTCCAATTCCCGGTTCAGCCAAATTGATTGGGCCTGCCGCGATCAGTTGCGCGCCCCACAGAATAATGAGAAAACGCTGATTGTTAATGCCGAACATTTTGAGCCGGAAGGCGACAATTGCGATGCCGTGATGATTGTGAAGGCTTTTAAACTCGGGTGGAAGCGTTTCATTATTTACAAATACCGCGGCCAGCGTTTCACGGGCTGTGGTTTTGGTCCGGGAACTTTGGGAGTGCGGATTGATATTTACGGCGCTTCCGGCGATTATATAGCCTCCGGCATTGACGGCATGGAAATTTATATTCACGGCAATGCCCAGGATCAACTCTGCCAGATAATGAAAGAAGGGAAGCTTGTGGTGTTTGGTGATGTCGGCCAGACATTCATGTATGGGGCCAAAGGCGGTTCGGCTTATATCATGGGCAATGCCGCGGGGCGGCCTTTAATTAATGCCGTGGGCAAGCCGCGGGTCGTAATCAACGGCACTGCTCTCGATTATCTGGCGGAGTCTTTTATGGCCGGAGATCCGCTCAATGGCGGCGGATTTGTGATCCTCAACGGCATTGGATTTGACGATAACGACGGGTCGATTCGTGAGTACGATTCGCCTTACCCTGGTTCGAATATATTCTCCCTGGCTTCCGGCGGCGCTATTTATGTCCGGGATCCGCAGAAAAAACTTGTTGATGAACAACTCAACGGTGGAGAGTTCGCCACGATTACCGATGCCGACTGGGATCTGATTCTCCCGTACCTCGAGGAGAATGAAAAACTTTTCGGTATTGCCATAGAAAGACTGCTGCAGGTTAACGGAAAAATAAGAACACCGCAAACGGTTTACAGGAAAATCATCCCCAAAAAGGCAACGGCTCACCCTGTGGAAGATGATGACGGCCTGGAAGAGTAAAGCGGCGATTGATTCTGAATTTCTTTATTAGGTTCAACGAAGAAATCACCCGGAGCAGCGCTTGGTGCTGCGAGCGGGTGTGGCGACTTGGAATTAAGATTCAAATTCACTCTTTGCAATACCAGATTGGCGAATGATTGATTGAAGTGTCCCGATTCGCAGTTCCGAATGATCAGGAACTGGTACGGTGATCGTTGTGTTTAGAATATTTTTTTGCATGACAATGTGACTGCCCCGCTGGCGCACTTCCACGAATCCATGTTGGGAAAGAATATTGCATACTTGCTTTCCAGAAAGAACACGAAGTTTACCCAACCGCAACCTCCACCTGTGTTACATATACTTCCGTATGTAATCTTGTTTGAATTTCTGCAGGTGACGCTGTTTCAAAGAAAAGCTCTAGAGCTTCCCGGAGGTTTATACGGGCTTCCTCGATAGTATCACCTTGACTGGCAATATCAAGTTCCGGGCAAAGCGAAACATAACCGTTACCCTCGCGCTCAATAATTGCTGTGAGCTGTTTTTGCATAGTATCTCCCCATAATTTAGATTTTATTCATCTGTTTCACGCACAATGTCCCGGGTTGCGAGTGTAGACCAATCGTCTTTTGTTGAACCAGCGGTTTTAGGGTCTACTTCTGATGATACAGAAATTCCCCAACTGGTCTCCAGCCTGCACTTAGATATACATATACCATATTTTCAGGTTTCTCAAAAGCATTGTTATCTTGGCTATTTTTCTTCACAAATGCGGGCAATAATCGTGTAATTCAGCTTGAATGGCATGTCATTTCCTCACTAATAGAAAGGCTGGCCGGAGTAGTCCAGCGGGCTGCAATCGGCTTTAGAGGTTGGGCAATTATTAAATAGAACCATTACTATTTAGTAGATTAGCACGTCTCAATCATCAACATTTTCCGAGGAGTGCAATAGATTCAAGGCAGCATGGATAACTGCCAGGACATCGACCTGGTCTGATTTTATGTGATAAATAATACGGTAGGAACCTTCAATCACTTCGCGAATCTGATGAAAATCGTATTCAGAAACTCTGCGGCCGGAGAGGGGATATTCGGCAATCTGTTGGGATCACCGGGTAATGAGATCAACCATGCGCTTGGCATATTCGGGGGAATTCTGTGCAATATAGTTGAAGATTGCATCGAGATGTCCTTCGGCCGTACTTGTTTCGTGAACTTTCATTCCGGCAGGCCATACTTTGCCCGGATTTCTTTCACATCTTTTGTTCGGCCTGCTTTACTATCTGACAACCCCAGCTCGATTACCTCACGCACATATATTTTGCATCAAATCATCCCATGTAGCACCTGCAGGCATCTGGTCGATGATTTTGTGGGCTTCTTCTTTAATTATTGCTGTAGGCATACATTTGCCTCCTCCATGTCATAGCCAATAGCAAAAATGGCTTAATAATCAATCATCGGCCTAAAAGCTACGGGGCGGCCAAGTTCAGTGAAATGATCCAGGCGAAAGAAGGGGGATGCCCTTAATCTTCTCAGTATTACCCCCATAGCTGATATGCCCTGATCTATCTTGACAGACAACGTCAAAACAAGTCCGACCTTGGTTATCTGTTTCACCTACTAACAAACGTTCCGGAATACCATTGCTGTCTGCTAATTACGGTTTGAAATGCACACAAAAAGCAGAGCCATTTCTGCCCCTGCCTTTATGTAATAAACTGCATTTTGCGTTTGATTACTTCTTTAACTTCCTGCGAACTCCTGCTAACCCCATAAGACCGAGCCCAAGAAGCAGCATAGTGGTGGGTTCAGGGACGGTTTCGGGCACTGAGACCGTGAGAGCTACCGATGGGTCGCCACTTATATTACTGCTGGCAGTTGCGTACAATGATAAAGTACCTGAATAAGCTCCGGCTGGAATATCTACTGGTAAAGTGATTTGTAAATTAAGCATTTCAGTTGAGTTAATACCTGGTACTAGATTTATTTCATTAAGAATCGGAGTTTCACTTAAAGTTTTTGAATCTATATTGTTGAACAAAGAACCAAATTGATATTTAAAAGAGTTGACATCTATTATTCCCCCACTGGGGCCAATTAAATCAGTTCCGGCTATTAATACATCCAGTGCAACATTTCCAATATTTTGGATATTAATTTGAGAAACTTGACTTTTTTCTCCTGGGTTAACGCTGCCAAATGCTGCCATTTGCTCCATTGTTTGAATCCCTAATAGGGGTGAATAATCGTAATTACCATTTCCCTTTCCCCCTATTGCTCCCATACTATCAACCGGCGCAGCCTCCAAAATATACGTTCCAGGGGTTTCATAAAACTCCATTTTTAATTTACCTGAAAAACTCATTGACGATGGGGAAGTCTGGTTACCAGGTAATAGTGTAATTTTGTTGTCAACAGGGAGAATATTACCCTTTGGCCCCGTCAATGTAAAATTCACTGAGTTTGTTATATCCTGGTACCCGTCTGAATCATATACTCCTAAACTGAAAAGAACATCTCTGGTGCCTCCGAGATTAGGCATTATCGTAGATTGGTCAAAAGTGACAGAAGTTACGAAGGGGAGGTCGTTTGCAAGAGCATTTTCTGAAACGGTGAAAAAGATGACAACCAGCATAGAAACATATAGCATCCTTTTCATTACAGTATCTCCTGCCCGTAAAGTTCGTAATGTCAAAATTTCTTTAATATTTTCATTGAAACATCTATATTATTAAGCTGTTATCAGAAGAAAGTTTCCCTCCCCCATGTGAGAGTTATCCATAGCCATGCCTGCGGCCCATCTAGAGCCAGGCAGGTACGGCT
>JANYAY010000148.1 GCA_025361065.1 Deltaproteobacteria bacterium | reverse complement strand
TTTATGGCCTAAGTTTGCCTGAAATCTTCCGACAAACATTATCGCTATGTCAAATGGCTCTTGCTTTTACTCCCGAACCAAATCCTATCTCTCTTTTCATTTATCCGTGCTAGTTTTCATAAAACTTTTGACACTACCACTTAAATCTCTGTTCGTCTTATCATTTCGATATTAGATAGATGTCCATGGCAATATACTTATTTGCAACTCCTGTGCCTAAACATAAGCACCTTGAATTAAAAGACAATTTCCTGTGTTGTTCCTGAACAACGCCGGAAGTGTCTCCAGTTGAGGACAATAATGCGACCGGGTCCGGAAGGATTAGAGTGATAAACCGTGGGCAGGCCATGACTGTTGTCGGCGGCGGGAGACGCGTTTGTCTCATCCCTGAGACAAATGGAACCCAAATATAGGCAGCGGTTGTTTGTTGAAATGATCAGACCATTTTATACAAAAAAAAGGCCTTGTGAAAACCGGAAACGTCAAGGGTTCATCAGTCTTCAAAAGGCCTACTGGCAAAGAATCATTCTATTCAAGCGGTCCGGTCACTTCCGAGCACATACGTTTTGTGCACGACCGTATATCATCTCCAGATTATTGTTCCAGTGCATGAACAATTCCTTGGGCAACGGTTTGTCAGGGATCCAATTCCGGAAGGTCGGCCATAAAAGACCCGGTGACGAGAAGGTCTCCGTTTTGATTTTTTGCCGAAACATCTCCAAAGACCCGGTGCCGATTAATTTCTGTTTTTTTGCCGGTAATCACACCGCTTACTGTCACTATATCCCCCGGATGCGTCATCCCCACAAACCGGGCATCCAGCTTTCTCAAGTATTTTTTTGGTATCCATCCCGTAACGGCTTGACCGACAAAGCCCATGATGAGCATGCCATGGGCAATCTGGCCGATGCCGATTGCTTTCCCGGACTCGGGATCGATGTGTAGAGGGTTGAAGTCTCCGGATGCGCCAGCATATCGGACAAGTTGCAGGTGTGTTACCGGGGCCTTGGTCAGGGAGGTCAGTGGCATTCCCTCGACGGCTTGATTAAAAGATCGAATCTCTTCCATTGTTCTATTATCTCCTATTTTCTCTCGACCGCCATGGTCGTGGCTTTGAGGACAAGTTCGTCCTGCTGGTTCTTGTATTCGATCACAAACTTGACTATATCCATGGCACCTGCCTTCCCGCTTTTTTCTTCAACCGAGAGAATCTTCAAGGTTCCCGTTAGGACATCACCCGGATAAATCTCGCTAAGATACTCATAGGATTCGCCGCCATGGAGCATTTTGGCGTAGTTCATGTTCAAGTCCTTCGCGACTTTGTTGATGATTTTATTCCAGGAAAAGGGGAGGGTGGCAAAGGTCGGTGGTGCGGGAACATCCTTATATCCGGCTTCCCGGGCAGCTTCGCGGTTCCGATATAGGACATTCTTGTCACCGATCGCATCTGTCAGCTCCCGGATCTTTCCTCGCTCTACTTCCCAGACGAAGGGTTCGTATTGAGTACCTGCTTTTGATCGATCTGCCATTGTAATGTAACCTCCTTTTGCTGTATGCTTTGCTTTCGCCTGACTCTCCGGAGATCTTTTCCCGAGGGCGGGCGAGTCTCATGAAGGCAACCCGAGGCAACCGGATCACCTTCACGAAAGTCTGTTCAAAAACGCCTTACCTTTCCTCAGTCCGTGAAAAATGACGTCTCAATCTCAATGGGACTCTTGTCGCCCAGAGCGATTGTCGTGCAGCGTCCCTGGACGGTGGGAAGGACATTCATTGCAAAGTACTTGGCCGACGCTATCCGACCCTGGTAAAAGGCGACCTCCCGGTCGTTTCCGGCCGTAGCCTTCTGCGCTTCTTTTGTTTTCGCCCCGGCACGATCGAAGAGTGTCGCGCATTTTTCCACAGCCACCAGAGCACCCTCGGTGAGCTGCCATCCAATGACCAGATCGCCGAAGATCATGAGATAGGGGCGGGCGTTCAGAACCGGCAGAACGAAGTCCGGGCTCTTTCCCCATACAGCCAACTGCCGCGTCAGGCCTTCCACGGAAGTCAGGGCTTCCTCCAGATATTGTGCCCAATCTTTGAGGGCATCATTTTCCTTCGCCTTATCGATACATGTCCGGATCATGGCAAGAAGGTTGGCAAGGTTCTGCCCCTTGCGCTGCGCCAGTTTTCTCCCCACCAGATCCATCGATTGAATGTAATTCGTACCTTCATAAATCGTCGCGATCTTCATGTCCCGCAGATATTGCTCCACGGGGTATTCCTGAATATAGCCATAACCGCCGTAGATGTCGATTGCCAGCGAACAGATCTCCATAGCCTTGTCAGAGCAATAGGCCTTGCAGGCAGGAGTAAGGAGCTCAACATAGCCATTCCAGGTCAATCGCTCCTCTTCTGTTTGTGCAATTTTCGCCCGGTCGATACATAAACCGACGAAATAATTCAGGCCCCGCATCCCTTCTAAGTGCGCCTTCATCCAGAGCAGGGTGCGGCGGATATCCGGGTGTTCGATGATGGGCACCGAAGGAGCGTCAGGATTCTTCATGTCCTTGAGCGCCTTTCCCTGGATACGTTCCCGGGCATATTGAACGGCATGCTCATAGGCCACGCTCGCCCCGGAAAGACTTTGCATGCCAACTTCAAGCCGCGACTCGTTCATCATATGAAACATGATCTTCATGCCTTCCCGCAAACTGCCAAGGAGTTCGCCGACACAGCCGTCATTCTCCCCGAAGTTAAGCGTGCAGGTGGCGGATCCCCGGATGCCCATCTTATGCTCGACATTCCCGGTAACTACATCGTTTGATTCACCAACCAACCCATCCGCGTTCATTTTGTACTTGGGCACGATAAACACTGATATACCGGCCGTGCCGGGAATGTCGCCCTCAATGCGCGCCAAAACAAGGTGTACGATCTGCTTTGTCAGATCATGATCGCCGCCGCTGATGAATGATTTGATCCCTTTGATGGCATACCTTCCATCGGGAAGGAGCTTGGCTGTCGTCCGGGTCGCGCCGACTTCGGACCCCGCTCCTGGCTCCGTCAGGCACATTGTTCCGGCAAACTCTCCATCGAACATTCTGTAAAGATAACGATCCTTTTGCTCTTTTGTCCCGAAAAGGTGGACGAGGCATGCCGCGCCGTGGTTCAGACATTGGTAAACGGAAAAAGCAAAACTTGCTCCGAAAAAAAATTCGCTGCAGGCAGTCCACACGGCCATGGGAAGGTTTTGTCCGCCCACGTCCGAATCCTCCGGTGCAGCAATCCAGCCCCCTTCCCGGTATTTTTTAAAGGCGCTGTGGAAAGACGCCGGAACCGAAACTTTCCCGTCCGTAAAAGTACAGCCCTCCCGGTCAGCGACCACGTAAGTGGGTAGGATCTCTTCGACTGCCAGTTTCTCTGCCTCTTTCAAAATCATGTTCACAACGTCACGGGAATAGTCGGTGTAAGGTTTCGCTGCAAAAAGTGTTTCTACGCCCAGTTGCTCAAAAAGAACAAATTGTTGATCTCGCGTGTTGACTAACATATTACTCATATCAATGGTCTCCTCATATTGAATATATTCTATCCTGCCTGCAAAGACGGTCGGTTGCCATCGAACAGTGGTATAAAACCAAACTGATCAGTACTGCAGGCATCCGCATTTGTTCGCCATGAACATTTATCGTCCGCTCCAACCATCTGCGCCTTCCATAAAAGCATAAAACATACCATGAATGTATGTATTTAAATATATTGATATTATTGTAAAGCTTCCCCCCCGTAACAAGCCGGAAGTGTCTTCAAACAAAGACACTTCCGGCCACCAACCTTCCGGCCAGGTCATTTTGTGTTTAGGATAGCCATTGCCTTCAATGTCTTTCTGCGGGAGCAAAATGTTGACAAATCGAGACAGTGACCGTATATGTTTGAAGTGCGTTGGTATTTTTGAATTACCGGCCTGAGAAAGCGAGGATGAATCATGCCTACAACATTGGCCAGAAAAAAAGGCACGTTGAATTACACCATCAATATTTTGGACTCCATCTTCGACAATTTGCCGGTTCCATTCGTGATTGTAGACAGGGAAGGAAAGATCGTTTTTTTCAACGACGCCTATTGTAACATTCTCAATCTTGACCATGACCGAGATAAGATCCTCGGTCACCATATCGATGAGTTCATTCCGAACACCCGGATACCTCTGGTTATGGAGACCGGTATAGCTGAAGTCAATTCAACCCACACCTTTCCGGACGGGAGGACAGCCATCGGCAGCAGGGTGCCCATTGTTTTCGAGGGAGAAGTCATCGGCTGCATCGCTTACATATCCTTCAACACCGCAGGAGACTTACAGAAGCTGGCCCAAAAATATGCCCGACTGGAGCAGGAAATCAATACATACAAGACTCTACTCGACAACCGTAGCTATTCTAAATATTCCTTTGAAAATATCATCGGAGAGAGCGTAGCGATTAAAACCTGCAAGAATATCGCCCAGAAACTGGCGGGAATTGAACTCCATACAGTCATCTCGGGAGAGAGCGGCGTGGGAAAGGAACTCATCGTCCACTCAATCCACAACGAAAGCCGGAGACGCTACGGTCCTTTGATCAGCGTCAATTGCGGGGCCATTCCAAAAGACCTTTTTGAGGCGGAGTTCTTCGGTTATGAAAAGGGGGCATTCACCGGAGACGACGTGCGGGGGAAAAAGGGTTATTTCGAACTGGCCTCTCGCGGAACTCTATTCCTGGACGAAATCGCCGAATTACCCTTTGCAATGCAAGTGAAACTTCTTCGAGTCCTTGAAGAAAAGGAGTTCATGCGGGTAGGTGGTTCCGGATGCCAGCGATGCGATTTGCGCGTCATTGCCGCCACCAATAAAAATCTGGAGAATCTGGTCAATGCGGGAGAGTTTCGCGAAGATCTCTATTACCGGGTCAGTGCTCTCGTTCTGGAGATCCCGCCATTAAGAAAGCGAAAAGAAGATATCCCCCTGCTCATCAAGCATTTTGTAAATAAATTTTGCACGGACCACAACGTACCCGGAAAAGACCTCTCCACAGAAGCTGCAAAGCTTCTTCTTGAACACCGGTGGCCCGGCAATATCCGGGAGCTCAAGCATGTCATCGAAAGGGCACTGATATTTACGGAAAGGAAACTCATTGACGCGGATGACATCCGGAAATTGATTCATATCGAAGAAAAACCGGAGGCAAAGGAACATACGCTGAAAGATTATTTGAAGGCAAAAGAGACGGAATATATCGAAACCGTTCTTCATGAAGTAGGGCAAAAAAAGTCTGAAGCTGCAAAGCGGCTCGGGATACACCGCTCCATTCTTTACAAAAAGCTCAAGTATTGATTTAGCGCCATCGGCAGTGTCTTTTGTTGCCAATTGATAGAGGCGTTACAAAATCACTCCTGCGCAGCAAGGGTTGAAAGCTACTACATTTAAGAGTAGCTGCTGCAATTAACGACTTCAATAAATATGGTTGTAAAGACAAGACTTAATTGGTCATTGTCTTTAAAGTCAAACATAGGTTCGGACACAGAATTGCTGGTGTCATGTGGTTTTTCAACGGTCTAGCTTCAATACTATCATCTCTATCTCTTGACCTTATAGAGGCTTGCCCAAGAGCAGCCGCAGCATATTGACGATCATCTTTTTTCTGCCGGCTTTTTCCATCAGGATGCTTAAATATAAGATCTCGGTATTCAACGGCGGCACTGTAATCTTGTCTTTTTTAATCAGCGAGGCAGCCTGGGGTTTACACCGAGTCACGCACAGGCCGCACCCGATGCATCTGTCCAAATCCACCCGGAAGTTTTTATCATCCGAAATAATTGCATTCATCGGGCAGCGCTGCACACAAATCCCGCAGCCCCTGCATAAAGCCATATCGATTCGGGCGTAATAATTGGAAGCAAAAAACCGGGCCGGCCGTGGCTGTTTCTTGGCCGTTGTCAGCACCCCGCAGCAGCAACCACAGCAGATACAGATGCAGCTTGGCCGGCGCGAATTTCCGGGCTGCAGCACCATCCCTTTTTCTTCGGCCAGATCTAATATTTGCAGACATTCCTTTTTTGATATTTTTTTCGCCCGGTTGCGCGCTCCATAGCTGGTTGATCCGAAAAGCAGGCAGACTTCAATATTATCGGTCTGCCGGCAAGGCTTTCCGATAATGGCTTCCCCCTGTTTGCACACGCAGTTGGCCACATGGATGGTTTCTCTGGTGTTGGTGATGAAGTGCCGCATATTGTCATAAGTATCAACAATATATTCCGGAACGATCGCTTTGAGATGCGGGCTTGTCCGCAACTGCGGCAGAGATGAACGAAAAAATTCGGCGCCAAATGCTTCATCAAAATATTTGTGGATCATTTCCACCAGTTCGGAAGTGAGATCATCCACGTGATATTCAAACATGCCGATTGCCAGCATGGCAATGCCATAGCGGGGTGCTCCATTATTCTCCGAGCGGCGGATAACGCCTTTTCTAAACATTTCCTCAAGCAGCTCTCCCATATCATCCTTTGATAATTCCCTATGGAATCTTTTCCGGAATCGTTTGTGAATCGGAGAAACGGGGATGGAACGGAGGGTCAGGCAGAGAGCTATCCTTGCCTGAAGCGGAGTAAAAAAGTATTTCAGGATATCAATTTCCACACCGCTTTTTGTCGCGGGATAGCCAATCGGATACTTGTCTAATTGAATCTGGAGCTGCCTGTAAATTTGATCGTCGATCACAAATATTTGATTATCCTTACTTCTGCATTCTGAATTTTCATTATCATTCCATTAGTCGATCCGGACAAAATCGGTAATTTCTTTAAATAAAGATGCATCGGCATGGAACGGCCAATCGTTGTGACCTGCACCTGGAATTATCCACAGGCGTTTTTTGCCTTCGGGAAGAGCGTCATACAAGTTCATTGCATGTTTAATCGGCAGAATCTCATCACGCTTCGCCCCGACTACGGAAATTTTCTTTGGGAACGATTGAAGATTTTCGATGCTGTCATACTTATCGGTTAAAACCAGCTTAACGGGAAGAAAAGGGAATAGCGACCTGGCGACGGAGGCCAGCGTATCCCAGGGAGTAATTAATATTATCCCGGCGACAGGAACGGATGTCTGTTTAGCGATAGCCGCAGCAACGCCGCAACCAAGTGATTCGCCCAGCAGATAAAGCGGTTCTCCATATTGATTATGGGCAAGCCGCACCGTTTCCAGGCCGGCGGCGACAAAATGTTTTTCTCCCAACTTCCCCGGGCGGCCTCCGTATTGCGGATACTCGGCCAGGATTACGCGGAAACCAAGATCCATCAGAGGCTTCAAATAAAATCCTCTGTCGAGTGCCGTGCCGCCATTGCCGTGAAAAAGAACAATTGTGCCGTTGGGCGCGGAAGCATCATTCGCGGCAATCAAGCCATGATAATCCGCAGCCGTCTCCTGCCAGAGCTTCATGCCCTCATTCTCCAGTATCCGCACGGGAGGCCGCTCCGGACTGGGAAAATATAGAAATCTGTTTTGCATATTACAGCCTCCCCAAAATATTGGCAGAATAAGCGATAACGAGATTATCTTTAATATCTTCTTCATTTAATGACAGATAGGGATCAGGTCTTCCTTTGGCTGTCTTAATGGTTAACGGAAATAAACGTTGGGAAATAAACGGGACGGTTCTATTTGTTTTAGATCCGCAGTTTGATTAAAATAGAACCGTCCCCGTTTTTACAAGGCCAATTTCCTTTTTTATTCGCCTGTGAAGACCGGCTCACGTTTTTCCAGGAAGGCTGTTATGCCTTCTTTGGCGTCTTTACTACTGACAAGTTTGCTTGTCCATCCTGTATCAACACGCAGACCCTCATCGATGCCCTTATCCAGCCCAACGTCCATACCTTCCAGAACTGCCGCCACTGCCAGAGGAGGACGTTTCGCCAGCACCGCAGCAAAGGCCTGGGCTTCTTTCATCAAATCGGCCGCAGGAATAACTTTGTCCACAAGACCGATTGCCAGAGCTTCCAATGCTGTGAGCCTCTTGCTGAAAAGAATTATATCCAGAGCCTTGGATTTTCCCAAAACTCTCGGCAGGCGCTGAATGCCTCCCCAGCCGGGCGTGATGCCCAGATTGACTTCGGGAAGGCCTATGACAGCCTTGGGATTATCGGTCATCAAACGGAAATGGCAGGCCAGCGCCGTTTCACAGCCGCCGCCCAGTGCATAACCATTGATTGCGGCAATATAAGGTTTTTGAGACCGGGAGATGGCATTCATAATCTTGTTGCCTTCAGGCCCCTTGGCAATATTGGCCACATCCGAAAGATCCATGCCGGCGCAAAACCCTTTTTCACCGGCTCCGGTGATGATAACAACCCTGGTTTCCTTGCTTTTTTCCAGCTCGGTTACAGCCTGATCTAACTCTTCACGAACGCCAAGATTAACCGAGTTTGTGGGTGGACGGTTGAGAGTGATGGTGGTTACAAAATCCTTTGTGGAAACAATAATATTACTGTAGCTCATCTTATATCCTCCTATGAAAATATTTTTTAGGTCGCGTCGACCTGTTTCAAGCGATATTCCGGTTGCTGTTTGTTTTCTCCGTTTGCCGCCTGTTGCCATACTGTACCACAATATTTCAACCATGTATACGCTGGTCCCAGCCCCCTGCCCTTAACTTATCGATAATTGTTCCGTAATTCTCTTTTTTCCAGTATTTTAAAAATGGTTAACAGAACTATCATCAGTATGGGACCTCCAATGTCCAGATATAGAATTGCACCGGCATTGCCCGGAGCATAGTTGGAATTTACTATTATATCGCGGATGTGGCCGAATGCCGCGCCGAACCCGAAGACAGCTCCGGCCATCACTGTGGCGATCCAGAAATTCCCGCGCAGCCAGATGCAGGAAACACCCAGCACGCCTAGGGCCAGATTGGCTACGGCCACTTCAAACTGGAAGGGGCTGCCCGGCGGCCATCCTATGTAGACCGCAATTTTATCGGCGGCAAATGTATGGGCGAAAAACGCCAGTATGCTGGATATACCGGAAAAGACCGAAAAAAACCACACAAGAATTATTTCCAGCACCCTGCGGGCCGAACGCTGCTTCTTATCAAAATAGATATGGAGGAGCGAACCGGCTGCCGCAATCAGCGGAACAAAAAAATGGTTCATAGAATTAATCTCCGTTTTCCAATAGACACTCACCTCTGTGTGACAATGATCTTCTTCTGCGCCATAAGAATATCCGGAACATTCCACTTCTTTTGCTCCATCAGCTCAATAAATGCCCGGCGGTAAAGGAGCGAGACTGTAATCACACTCTTCCCGCTTTTCAGCGGTATAAATTCGAAGGCTGTCGAGTCCTGCGCAAAAGCGGCAATGCGGTTATCACTGACCAGTTCGGTATGATTCCAATATGCGGCGGTCGGAAAAACATCCGTCCACTTTTCCTTGAGCAGTTTTGCATAAGCCTTACCCGGCAATCCGGCATAATGACCTTTTATGTTTTTCCTGTCGCCGCACCACTGGGGCAGTACCGGGCCGCTTTCCTGCCTCAACAAATTTCCCTTTTCATCCCTCGCCTCGACAAGCAGGATCAGATGGCGCAGCGGAGAATCGGAAGGTACATGGTGCCCCGTTTTGTCATTAACAATTTTCACCTCAACTAAGGCCCGGCCATTAAGCTTCTTCGCGGAGGCGCTCATACTGAGGGAATTGCGCAGCAGATATTCATTCACGGTCATGTCATGCGAATGAATAGCGGAGGGATTGCGCTCTATTCCCCCTTTCCCCGGTGCAATATTCGTTATGGTTTTCCCCTGATGGACGGCAGGGGAAGGCATGTGGCAGGCCTGGCAGGTTTTGGCTTTCCCCGATTGCGGATCACTATATGGGCTCTTGAGCCATTCACCGTAGGAATTATAAACCACCGTATTCCAGAAAACACCGAAGTGGCAGGATGCGCAATAGCGGCTTTCCCGCAAAAGCGGGAGATTCGCGTTGTTTTGCGCCGCGTTCACGTCCGTAAAAGTGCCGAAGAAAAGCTGGGAGCGCATGCCGTCCTTCGCCGATGGCCTTCTGACATCCATGGAATGCACCCCCGGGCGTTGCCGGTTCGGCATGCCGGTTTTCGGATCTACAAAGACGTTCGCCACCTTGTGGCAGAAATCGCAGTGAACGCCATAGAGATCGGCGCCCCTGGCCGCCTGCGGATCGATATTGAACGGAATAGACGCCCCCGGAATATGGCAGGCCGAACAATCTCCTGTTGTCCCCGGAAAATCAAGCACGTAACCCGGTCCGTAATACGCCTGAGATAAATCCGGTTTCTGCGGAACTTGGGCCGTCTTCCATATTCCCCCTCCCCAGTCGTAACGTGTCGGCGGACTTTGCTTCCCCTCAACATCGGTTCCTCGATACATGGTCAGGAAACGGGGATTGCGCGCGGAATTCTGGTGGAGGTCTTTCAGACTCATCTTTGTCAGCGCCGGATGACATTGGACGCAGCCGTTTTTGCCTTCCGGCGACAGCCACTCATATCTGAGATTATCCGTCAGCGGATAGGTAATCATCTTTATACTGATGTTTCCCGCCGGCTCAGTTACTTCCTCACTCAAAGCGGAGTAATAACCTTCTTTCCAGATGCTTATCCGCATCGGCCTGCCCTCCGGTAATCCGGTCAGCAGGAACCTTCCGGCGGTATCTGTCTTAACCTTGATCGTGGTACCCTGGACAAGAACATGCGCATCGGCTACGGGGCCTTTTCCGTCCGCGACCTGTCCGGACAGGGATGCTCCCGATCCTGCCCCGGATTCCGCAAGCCGGCCGCCGAGGCCAAAAATAAAAGCCAGTGCGGCAATGACCATTAATAAAAACAAATGATGTCTTTTTTTCATAACTCTTCTGCACACTTCAACTACCAGATACTTTTGTCGGGAAGTGCTGGAGGGTTATCTTTATCGTACACGCAGGAGTTTGCCTGTTTGGCATCTCTGGACAAACCGTCCGCAGGATAAACCCATTTTATCTTCCAGATATCGGCATTGCATTGAGGATCGATTTTATTGCATTCGGCAAACTTCACCGGTGTCGGTCGCGGATTCTGACCATCGGCTGTAAACCCGGCAGGAAAATCAACCTGAAACCCCGGGCAGCCGCCGCT
Organism: Deltaproteobacteria bacterium; assembly: GCA_025361065.1. Lineage (GTDB taxonomy): Bacteria > Desulfobacterota > Syntrophia > Syntrophales > Smithellaceae > MVRV01. Next base: position 23,999 of record JANYAY010000148.1, on the reverse strand, counting down.
CGGACATTCCGCAGCCTTGAGCGACCATTGGCATGCGGCATCGTCGAGCTGGTATCCGATCGGTTTTTTCCCGGCAGGGTAAACTTTGGCTACGCATGACCCGCCATCGGCATTGGCGGGATTAGCATCGGGCTGCCACTGACAAAAAGAAGGCGGCCCGCACGATTCGCGAACGCCCTTTTTGAAGTCATCGGCAAAAACACTCAAGTCCATGGTAACGGTCAGGATGCCGGTAGTGCTGTCGAAGCCGGCCGGCGACCACGGCCAGGTCAGAGGCTTACTATCCGCACCGCTGACATTGATTTGCACCGGCGAAGACAGAACATAGGCATCATCTGCGCGCAAGTCTTTATCGTGATGATTTTGCCCGACCCGGATGAATCTCAATCCGGTCTGCGGATTGAAATTTTTTCCTACATAAAGCTGAAAGGTTGCCCGAGTCGCCGGTTTGGCATAGAGAAGAAAGAAGTCGTATGTATGGTTACCGTCAAAAAGGGTTGATCGCAGGCTGTCTGCGTTTAGTCCCGGGATATCTTTAATCTCATTGGCCTGAGTGTCCCGGCTCACGGTTGTATCGATATAATAAACACCCTTGTTGCTAAGCAGCGTGCTTCTCTGGGAAATACCTCCTCCCATCATGCGGATCGACTGTTCGGGGCCGGCCGTTTCATCATCTTTAAGCAACTGCCGGTAGATGGGCACACCGTAACACTTGCGGTTTTCGCACTCCTTGTTCCATTTCCATTCATTGCATGAGCCTGCCTGCCCTGTGACAAGATCGCGGCGGGCGCAATTAGCGAAGATAACAGCTGTTATGTAATCATTCGGAGCTTGCAGGCAGGATTGCTGGGAAAGGCACTCCACCGTGTTTACAGGCATATCGAAGAACTTATCACGGTTGACGGAAATCGTTCCTCCGTTGCGGGGAATCTGAATAGGGTCGGCCGCCGCCAGTCCGCTCAGGGTGCCGTCATTATCATTGAGCTCGGTCTGCCGGTCGATATCGGAGAAATCGGAACTAAACAGTGTCCCGGGATCACCGGAAGGATAAGTGCAATACTCGCTCTTTACTTTATTCGGATTTGCTTTCCCTTTGCCCGGATCGAAGAGCGGTACAATGATAAAATGGCGCAAGTCCACGTTATCGAAGAACAGATTGTTCGAATGGAAAGCCGGAGGATAATAGAAGCCATTGGGCTGCTTCCAGCCGATCGCCGCATTGGGCATGAAACAATCGCCTTTCTTTATGGAGGCCGCAGCATCGACACCTTTACTATATTCGACACCGCCCGAATTCTCTCGCGCCTTGGGAATCCCTATGCCTCTTGATTTAGGCCCATACATGAATGGGCTGGAATTGCAGGTGCCTCCTTCCTCACAGACCAGGCGCCTCGTTCGAATATTCAAATAAGCGTTTGTCTCCTGATAAACAGGGCCATCGTAAATATTATAAAAACGCTGGTAAACGGAGAAATTGTCCATCGGAAAGCTGATTCCCTCGTTACGCAGAAGACAGTGCGCCGCATTCCCGCCCTTCACATCTTCACAGGACAAATTGCTCTCTGCATTGACCGGTCCGGCGTTGGTGGCAAAAGGATTGTTATTCTGGGTGCTGCCGACAAAAACACTCCGGCGGGTCAGGGCCCAGTAGCCGTTGACTACCTGATCATAAGTGCCCCCGGATACCATGGTCAGCCCGCCGTTCAAGATATCCGTCAAGGCACTGTTGGTCACGAGAAACCAGTTGCCCCGCAGCCAGATTGCGGAAAAGTTCTGCTGCGCCCAGTTGAAAGAAGAAGTATAAGAATCGAGAACACTTATCGAACAGTTCTGTGTCTGTCCCTTCGCGCACATAAACTTATATTGCTCCGAGTTCACGGTCCCGCAGGAATCAGGATCGTTTTTATCACCGGGAGCACAAATAGTGGGCACAAGCCAATCGGCATTAGATACCTGAGGGAAAAAGGAACGGTTTACATATTGGTCCGTATAGGGGTTGGGGATGGGTTTGAGCGAGGGATCAGTGGGCGCCATATCTGAATAGACACCGTTGCAGGACCCGACGGCGCCGACTGTGACAAAAGAATTCTGGGCTGTTGTACAGAAATTGCCCTTGAAAGAAAAAATAGGAGCCTTCCCTATTTCATTACGCCCGATAGCTGCGTATCCCTCCCAGGAAAAACTATAAGGATTTTCCTTAGAGAGACCACTCATTTTTGCGGGAGGAAACCAATAGCACGATCCGCAGGCACCCGCCCCGGCGGCCATGTTATCCTCAAAAGTGTTATAGCCGTTCATAATAAAAAACACCGAAGGATGAATCACGTCTCCGGCATTTTGCAGCAGATTGGATGCAGTATTTTTAACATTGGCTGTAACACCGGGAACCCTGCGGGGGTTGTCCGGATATTCCACTGCGGGCCTGGAGTAAATTCCGATATTCCCGCGCAGAATATTATTTATCTCCGTGCCGTCGGCCAGAACAAAGCCGTGTCCGATGGACAGGTAACCGATGTTTCTTTCCAGAAACACATTCTGCGTACCCCGCAGTTCGATCCAGTGTGACATTGAATCGTGGATGGAGCAGTCGCGGACAAAAGTTTCTGCGGGAACATTCTGGGTCAACAGAAAATTCACCGGTGCATGCGCCATGCGCCCGCCCTGGCCTAAATGATAAAATTCCACACCCTGCACCTGATACTTGGCAAACCCCTGGCGGACAATTGTATGACCGCCGAAGTACCGCTTATTTTGCGTCTCTTTCTCTGCATCATAAAATTGTTCATTATCATTGTCGCCTTCCGATTTGATCACGATATTCCGGGAAAGAAGAGCAACCGCCGCCCTTGTTTCCACATCTTTGATCTGAATTCCCGGAGCCCCCTTCATGCGGTCGGGCAAGGTTTTTTCGACTGGATATTTAATGCCGTTATGAAAATACTTAACCCCTTTACGGTCGGAAATCTCGATAAGTCTCCTGGAGTCATCAACATATTCAATGGACTGCTTTTCGGAATGCCCCGGCAGAAAATCCGTCGTTGTCAACACTATCTGATCGTTTTTTTGCCAGTCCACGGCCTTGTCCAAGGCAAGTGTCACATCTGTTGCGTTGGCCGGATGATTCAGTCGGGTCCAACTGACTCCCGGAGTAGCAGCATAGGCCGCACCTTTTTTCCCGAAAAGCTGAAGGGTACCGCCGTAAGAAACCGCCAGGACCTTCCGGCCGAAATAATAATCACCGTCTTGTTCGTCATCATAAGTCGGCAGGTTCTTGTAGCGGTAAAAGTTGGCGGTCATTCCCTCCGGCATTCCGCCATCCGTCCATATTTTACGGGGAACTCCACAAATAGTGTCAGCGGTTGCCGGCGGCCCGGAGGTTGTCTTGCAGGTGATACCCGGCCCCTCGTCTTTGCCGTAAAGATGGATTGTAATTTTGCTGCTTATGGGATTATCCTCTGACCCGGCAATCAGGCTGCCATCCTTTTCCACCAGAATGGATTTGGCCCAGAAATCGATAGCGGCATCCTTAAAAATCAGTTTGCCTTTACTGTGGATGTTGACGAAGCCGTAATGATATTCACCGGGACCGATACAAACTGTTTTGTTTTTTATTTCGACGGGCTGGCCTTTTTGAAAATCCGGTTTCCAGGTATTCTGCTCTGTACACTCATCCGCAGGGCCTGCGAAAACCGGGGATGAAAACAGAAGAACTGAGATAACAGCAAAAAACAAGACTAAACATTTTCGCCATTTAATGGACATCTGAATACTCCTCACTGCCGGTAATCGAATAAAATCAATCTGCATTGAAAAACAACACTACTTGTGATGCTCTGAGAGCACAAAGTGTATTGGAGCCGTTTCGCATCAGTTGGAACCACCAGAGATTCGTACCAGCCTGAATCCTATACTTTTGAAACCTGTCTTTGGAGCAAAGAAAAAGCGTAGCGAAGAACGGACATCGGCAGGCCGGTCCAGCCAGCAACCGCCGCGCAATACACGATTTTCACCTTCTTGCGGACCGGCAGGGTTGTCCCGGGAACTTTTCTGGTAATAAGTTTCCGAGTACAAATCATTTGTCCATTCCCAGACATTGCCCGACATGTCATAGAATCCCAGCGCATTAGGCTTTTTCCGACCTGTCTGGTGCGCTTTATCACCCGAATTGGCATCGTACCAGGCATAGTCGGTAAGTTTGCTCTCAGAGCTTGTTCCAGCCCACTTTACCATCTTACCGCCGTCGCGGGCTGCATATTCCCATTCCGCTTCCGTAGGCAGGCGATATTTCTGGCCGCTCAGATTGTTCATTTCCGCAATAAAGGACTGAACATCAGCCCAACTTACACTCTCTACCGGACAGTTCTCTCCGCAGTCTTTGAAATGAGAAGGATTTCCTCCCATAATCTTTTTCCACTGCCCCTGAGTCACCTCATATTTGCCCAGGTAGAAACTGTCTACGCAGACTTCATGAAGCGGTCTTTCCGAAGGCAATCCGTCACCAAAGCTATCGCCCATCGGGAAACATCCCGCGTTAACCGGAATAAATTCCATGCCGGTGACTGTATCTCTAAAGGTGTCTCCTGTGGCCAAAAAAGATCTTTCCTTGGTTGATTGTTTAGTCCTTGCCGCAACAGCGTCCTTACTATCGGACAAATCCCTCGAATAGCCGGTGCCTTTATTGTTAAAGGGGACGAAGAAAAAATCGCCTTCCAGAGACGACAATTCCCAGGGCACCTGCTTGCCTAACGTATCCTGGCTCAGTCGATGACGGACGTTTTTAAAAACCTGTTCAATAGTCCAGCCGGGTTCCTTCATATATTTTATTAATGCGGCGGCAAAAGGGCTGTTGCGGCCGTCACCGTCTTGCGCCACCTGGCCGGGACTGGTTGAATAGGAAATGTATGATCCTTTGGGAGCGCTGCCGACAATCGCCAAACCGCGGCTGACAGAACGGAACTGCTGATGAAAAGGATTGTCCCGGCAGGCATCAAGGATTATAATATTGAAGCCGTTGGCGGCATTGGCCATTTCATCAAGTATTTTCCCCGCATCTACCGCTTCATATTTAACGTCCGACTCCTTGTCGATTTTGGCTCCGACGGGAATGAGATAGTTGATACCATTTACCTGGAGACCATGGCCGGCAAAGTAAAAAAGACCGACACCGCCGCGTTTCAGACGATTGCCGAAATCCTCGATGCCGGCCTCCATCTCTTTGATGTTGACGTTTTTCTTGAGAAGCACTGTAAACCCGAGTTTCTGGAGGGAAACCGCGATGTCGGAGGCATCGTTCACGGGATTCTTCAGCGGTCCGGAGCTGTAATTGCTGTTGCCGATAACCAGCGCCAAACGCTGCTCCGGAGCGGCCTGAGCAGGAAAAGCCTGCAATAAGGCGAAAAGGAGAGAAACTAGAATCATTCTTCCTATAGCGGATTTCATCGAACATCCTCCTTAGAATCGAGTGCTCTTTCATACAATAACTGCAAACAAACCGCAATCAATTGTCGCTTGCCGATCGCTGCCGCCGCCTCTTGGTATCTTCTCAGGAAACTATCGCCGGTAAAATTTCGAAATGACTAACAAACCCGTCTTCATCATACTTTCACCGCTACAGTTGAAGATAAGGCAAGAGCATTAAATGTCGAGAAGAGCTCTGATTGGAATCCAATCCAAGATAAGCATGCGGGAAGGTTTATTTTAAGAAGATAGCTCACAAGATTGGTTAATCTATGTTACGTATTTAAGCTGACAATAGTCAACTTCCCGTAATAGGAACAAGTGAACTGTTCAGGCGAGCATATTAATCGGCAAAAGGTTTCAGTCTATTTAAAGCGGCATTTTTACCCAGTATCGCAAAAACTTTGTCGAGCTCCGGGCCATGGACACGGCCGGTGAGCGCCGCACGAATGGGCATGAACAAGTCCTTGCCCTTAACGCCTGTTTTTTCCTTTGTGTATTTAATCGCGGCTAAATAGATTTCCTGCGGATTACCTGCGGCAGTTTTTAAATACTCGGCAAAGGCTTTCACAACCGGACAGGAGCTTGCCTTTTCCAATATCTGTCCGGCCTCGGCGGTGATGGCGAATTTATCATCAAAGAATATATCAATGTGGCTGCCAACTTCAGCAAGTGTTGTTAAATCATTTTTAATGAGATCAATAACCTGATGAAACCATACCGGATCAAGCGTATCAGTTTTATAACCCGCCCGCTCTAAAAAAGGCTGCAGCCGCGAAACTAAATCTTCCGTCGGACAATTACGAATGTAAATGGCATTGAGCCAGTGCAGTTTTTCTTCATCAAATATTGCGCCGCTTTTGGATGCACGCTCCAAGGAAAAAGCGGTAATCATTTCCTCACGGGATAATACTTCGCGTCCTTCGGTAAAAGAGCTGCCCAGCAACCCCAGGTAATTCATGAGCGCTTCGGGCAAAATACCCTGCTTGCGGAATTCGCCGACAGAAACCGAACCATGACGTTTGCTTAATTTCGAGCGGTCACGACCGAGAATCAGGCAATGATGCGCAAAGGTCGGCGGAGGAAAGCCGAAAGCATTGTAGAGCATGATCTGCAGAGCGGTATTGGACAAATGATCTTCGCCGCGGATGACGTGTGTAATGCCCATCAGATGATCGTCAATCACTACCGCAAAATTGTAGGCGGGCATGCCGTTGGAACGGACAATAATAAAATCGCCAATGGCAGTGCCTTCAAACTTCATCGCCCCGCGGATTAAATCGTCAAACTGAAATGTTTCATCAGGAACTTTAAAACGGAATGACGGCTTTCTGCCGGCGGCTTCTTTTTGTTGTCTCTCCTGTCGTGTAAGTTTGCGGCATTTGCCCATATAGCGCGGCATGCGCTTGCTCAAGATTAATGCCTGCCTCTCTTCTTCGAGTTCTTCTTCCGTGCAATAGCAGGGATAAACAAGATCGGCGGCCTCCAGTTGCTGCAGATGGCGGGTGTAGATATCGAGCCGCTCACTTTGTTTATACGGGCCATAAGCTCCTTCTTTCTGTGGTCCTTCGTCCCAATCCAGACCTAGCCAGGTTAAATCGTTGAGCAAATTAACCTGGTAAGAAAGCGCGCTGCGTGATTCATCCGTATCTTCGATGCGCAAAACAAAATCGCCGCCTTGATGGCGGGCAAACATCCAATTAAACAGAGCTGTGCGCGCATTGCCCACATGCAACTCTCCCGTGGGGGATGGCGCAAATCTTACTCGGGGCTTATCAGCCATTATTTTTCCTTTCCATCACTGTGGCGACGGCAAATACCGCTATACCTTCATTCCTGCCCACAAAACCCATACCTTCATTTGTTTTGGCTTTAACACTGACAGCGGCAGCAGGCAGATTTAAAGCGTTTGCTATATTTGCGGCAATCTCACCGGCAAAGGGAGCCAGTTTCGGCTTTTCCATAATAATTGAAGCATCAATATTAATAATGGAAAATCCTTTCAACGCAATCATTTCGCGCACACGTTCCAGAAGAATCATGCTGGAAATACCTTTAAAGGCCGGATCGGTATCAGGAAAGTGCCGACCGATATCACCCGCGCCCGCTGCCCCCAAAAGTGCATCACAAACAGCATGAATCAGGGCATCGGCATCAGAATGCCCTTGCAGACCTTGATCATGAGGAATCTCTATTCCACCGAGGATAAGTTTCCTTCCCGTGACAAATCGATGGCTGTCATAGCCCAGACCGGTGCGAATTGGCATTTCTCCCCCTGATTTATTTTTCAGCAAAGCTTCCGCAATGATCAGATCTTCCGGAGTTGTAATTTTAATATTTTCATAAGAACCGGCTATCATCTTAACTCTTACGCCGATTCGTTCAACTAAAGATGCATCGTCGGTGCCGTAATAATTATTCCGATAAGCGGCCTCATAGGCCTCTTTCAAAACGGCAAAAGTAAAAGCCTGCGGAGTTTGGACAAGCCATAAATTCTGCCGCGGTACTGTTCTGGCTACAAAATCATCATCCCGCGTTTCCTTGACTGTATCTTTCGCTTTTACACCAATAGAAGCAGCCTGGAACTCATGGGCAACATCAACAACCCGACTGATCATTTCCGAAGTGACAAAGGGTCTTACTCCATCATGAACCAGGATAATATCACAGTGATCATTAATTTCTGCAAGGCCGTTTCTCACTGAATCCTGCCGCTTTGCGCCACCGGCAATAACTTTTGCTACTTTTTTCAAACCATTTTTAATTATTAATTCTTCCTGTACATATTTTATATCACTTTCCGGAACAACCAGAATAATTTTATCAATAATCGCCGTCTGCTCGAAAACTTTAAGAGAATGCACTAACACCGGCAGCTTCTCTATCTGCAGATATTGCTTGGCTATCCCGGCTTTTAATCTCCGGCCCGCGCCACCGGCAGGTATAATTGCCACTGTTTTCATAATTTTCCTTCAAAAAGCAAAAGCCCGGAAAATGTTTTTCCCGGGCTTATTGGCCAAAGGTACTTTTTCCCGTCCTTATCCAATTCCAAAGCAAAGTATTATCTTTGTTGGCTTTATCTTCTGTACATCTCAAATCGATTTCTTTATTAACACCGAGACATAATCTTCGATTTGAATTGTTGATAAAAAAATATCAGTTTTTTGAATTTTGATTATTCTTCTTTTCCGACGCTTCTTTTAATTCCGAAAAAATCATGCGTCCGGCAGTTGTCTGCAGTACGCTGGTAACAACTACTTCCACATTCGTATTGAGCAGTTTTTGGGCACTATCCACAATGATCATGGTACCATCATCCAGATAACCGACACCCTGCCCATGCTCTTTACCTTCGCGAATAATCTTAACGGCCATTTGCTCGCCCGGCAGGACAACCGGTTTCAGGGCATTCGCCAGTTCATTGATATTCAGGACCCGGACGCCCTGTAATTCCGCAACCTTGTTCAGATTGAAATCATTGGTTAAAAGTTTGGCATTAATCTTCTGCGCCAAGGCCACCAATTTTCCATCCACACCCTTGATTCGCGGAAAATCCTGTTCAACAATTTCAATGTGAATGGTCGAACTTTTTTGCATCCGGTTTAAGACATCCAGCCCGCGGCGTCCACGCGACCGTTTTATGGAATCAGAAGAATCGGCAACAAACTGCAATTCATTCAACACGAAACGAGGAACAATTAATTCTCCCTCCATAAACCCACTGTCGCAAATATCAGCAATCCTTCCATCGATTATAACACTTGTGTCCAGAATCCGTTGTTCTGACCCCGTTTTTAAGCTGCTTCCCCGAAAGTTAAATTCCTCAATCTTTTTTGATCCCAGAACAAGCCCCAGATAACCTAATATCCCGGTCAAGAGCAGATAAATCCATGGAATAATTTGCTGATTTTCTCTGATTTTACTGACCATATTCAGGCCAAAGCCCAGGATTAATGCAATCAGCAGACCAATGATCATGCCGACTACTCCGCCCAGAATAATTCTCAGAGATATTTTTCGCAGGTCTTTTTCCAGCCTTATAACTAAAACGGCAACAAATAATCCGATAATTAAGCCGATAATCGATTGAGTAATTAAATATGATGAATTCGGAGTTGCCGTATAGTAGGCAATAGCGGAACCACTTATCGAGCAGGCTAAAACCAAGAGAATTTTAATGATCAACCGTCTCACCTCCTTTGCAAAGATATTGTTTTTGTATATTTGTACATCCAGATTCGGTTCAGAAATATCATTTTCTTCTAAAGCAGAGGTATTATTTACGGTTTTCCTCAAATTATCAAGGAAAGACGATTTACTCGTTTTTAATTTTCAAAGAGCATTTTTTCAGGATTTTCAGAGAAAATAATTATTGTACGGTAAAAATGGTTTGTAAATCTTGTTCAACTTTATCTTCTCGCTTGTTGGTCGCCACGGATATTTCCTTAACCAGCAAATTTTTCGCGGTATCCATCATTTTTCTTTCACCAAAGGAAAGATTTTTATCGCTTTTCAATATAAAGAGGTCGCGTAAGACACTGGCAATTTCAAATACTGAACCGGTTTTAATTTTTTCCAGATACTCCCGGTAACGCTTATTCCAGGTCTGCTTGTCTATCGTAACATCTTTATTGCGAAGAATTTCATATACTCTGGGTATTTCTTTCTCCAAAATGACTTCTCGTAAACCTACAGCCTTGGCACTCGTCGTCGGGATCATTATCTTCATGCCATTACCCATGATTTTCATAATATAAAAGGGCTGCTTCTTCCCCATTACTTCCCTGTTTTCAATAGCTTCAATGACTCCGACGCCTTGCGCAGGATACACCGCCAAATCCCCTACTTTAAACATTTTTCTTTTACCTGCCTTTCCTTAAGAACGTAACAGACTACCATCATTTTAATTTTTAGTCAATGATTAATACTATTTAATATTATTCAGGAAATTAAAACAGCTTAGCATCCTACCCAAACTGAAAGATTTATTAGATCATCATAATTGTTAATGTTTTTGGATAGTTGTTGGATAGTTTTTTGGCCAGTCCGCTGAAATTATTAAGGAAGGGAAAAAAGGGGATTGCGCGCTTTGCCGTGCAGACGCACTTCAAAATTCATATAAGTATCGCCTGCTTCATCTGTTTCACCGATAATGGCTATCACGTCGCTCTTTTTAATCTTCTGGTCAGTTTTCACATATCGTTTCTTCAGATGTGTATATACTGTGGCAAAACTGTTTTCGTGACGTACAATAATTGTCTCTCCATAATCTTTTAACTGCGCAGAAAAAATAACTATGCCGGCAGCAGCGGCTTTTACCGTAGTTCCAGCAACAGAAACAATCTTAATCCAATTATGATAAGTTTTATTAGGTTGAATCCCGAAGCGTGTTTTTACGCTGCCGCGCACCGGCCAAATAAACCGCCTTTTGTCAAATTGAATATCTTCTTTTTCTTCGACTGCCGGCTTTCGTGCCGGAGTTGATTCTATTGCCGGCACATCATCACGCGGCGTCAACTTGGCAATTTTCTCATTTTCCGTTGCCACGGCAGGGGGTACCACTTTTTTCTCAGTACTCTTGGTATCTTCAGTGGCTCTCTTGACGGTTTTTCCATTATCATTTTTCAAAGGCTGTTTAGCTTTTAGGGCGTTATCGGCCATGATTGCAGCCTTGGTTTCTGCATCCATTTTCTTAACGGAAGTTATAACATCATCAATAACCTGGTTGGCATCAGGAATAAAAACAACAGAACCCTCCTCAATCAAGCCGGGATTGCTTATATTGTTGACTTCAGCTAAATCCTGCACCTTAATATGATAAGCACGGGCAATACTCCGAAAGGTTTCGCCTTTTTTTACCCGATGATAAATGCCTTTTGCCGGTTCCTTCTGTACATAGGACGAAGGCGCCGAACAGGAAGCAAAAAAGACTGCGATAAATAAGACAAAACAAACATAAACCAATAGATTGCTGATATGGATTCTTTTAAACGGACCGGGCTTTATTCCTTCCATCCACTCTCCCCAATCAAACTCACAAAGCGGCAACCACCCAGGTCTTCTTTTTTGATGTCATTTATATCTTCAGAAAGGCGCGTCAATTTACACAAAGTTTGTACATCTCGTCCCCCGACAGGCACAATCAACCGGCCTCCGACAACAAGCTGTTCGATTAAATATTTAGGTACTCCCGGCGCGGCGGCTGTAGTAATGATTGCGTCAAATGGAGACTCTTCTTTCCATCCATAAGAACCGTCACCGACTCTGATGGCCACATTATAATAATTGAGCGCATCTAGAATTTTGCGGGCCCGCGAAGCCAGTGTCGCAATACGTTCGATGGAAAAAACACGATCGGCTAATTGCGCCAGAATTGCCGCCTGATAACCGGAACCTGTTCCAATTTCCAGCACTCTATCTTTCCTTTTCAATTCCAGCCCCTGCGTCATAAGAGCAACGATGAAGGGCTGGGAAATAGTCTGCCTTTCACCAATTGGCAAGGGATTGTCGCTGTAGGCTTGATCAATCAGACCTTCATCAACAAAAAGATGGCGCGGTACGGTTCCCATCGCCTTCAGAACACTGTCATCGGTTATACCGCGCGAAACTAGCTGCGTTTCTACCATTCGTGCCCGTTGTTTTTTATATCTATCCATTCAAAAAGCCTGTATCTTTTTCTTTATTACCGGAATGATGTATATTTCCTGAATCATATCGTGCCTTCGTAAACCCAGGGCTTCACGTGTGACAATGAGATAATAATATTTCCGTTGAGCTCTCTTGCGAACCGCATTGAATTGATCTATGCTTATGTTAATTTCGCCAATGAGTACCTGTTGCTCCTGTAGATCATAAGGGCACTCCTTCCGGAGCCTCAATGATTTCAGTTGTTCTTTTTTAATTTGAATTTCGTGATCCAATTTTGTCAGTTCAGCAATGGTATCTTCTACTGCCATTCCTGCACGTCCCAGTACTGCGGCCCGTTCTCTTAATAATTCCTCACATAAAGCATCATGATTTTCTTCTCTTGGTGATCGCAGCGGTTGCATAACTATTACTCTCCGGAGAGGTTAAACGAGTTTCTATCATTTAACAGCTTTCTTTTCAACTTATTCCACTGCTTAATGTAATCAAAAGGATTTGCGGCCACGCTGCAATAAAAGTTTATCTTTACAGTTTTATATTATTTCGCTAAATACGTCAGCCGATAATTATTTGAATTCTCTTATAGGTAATACAATGAGTTTAGATTTTAATTTCCCCATGTCGGAAGCTGTCCGCAAAGCATACAAAGAAGGACAGGAAGACGAAACCCTCCTGCCGTTGATTTTAACCGACTCGCAAGGTAAGCCCTCAGGTAGAATTTGTAAAGGTGACTCCGTCATTTTTTACAACATTCGCGGCGAGCGGGAAATAGAATTAACCCGCAGCTTAACTGAAGACAATTTCGCCGAATTTCCTGTTAATTCTCATCTTGATTTGCATTTTGCCACCATGATTGAATATCAAAAAGGGCTTAATGTCCAGGTTGCTTTCCCGCAGGAGGAAACACTGGAAGATGTTTTAAGCGCCATTATTTCCCGGCATCAGATGAAACAGGCAAAAATTACTGAGGCAGAGAAAGCTGTGCATGTCGGATTTTTTTTCAACGGCAAGAAACAGGAGCTCCTTCCCGGTGAAGAAAGAATTGTTGTCCCGACCCGGAAAGATGTCGCCCTGTTTGATGAAGCGCCGGAAATGTCCATCGAAAAGATAACAAAAGCGACAATGGATAAAATTGACGATGATAATTGCAATTTTATCGTTGTTAATTTTCCTAATGTTGATGTCGTTGGCCATATTGAAAACGAAACCGCAATTCTGCGCGCTGTGGAAGCAGTAGACAAACATGCCGGTATGGTTATTAAAAGTGCCAGAGATAAAGGAATGTCTGTAATTGTTACTGCTGATCATGGCACTGTCGAAAAATGGCTTTATCCGGATGGAGCAGTGGATACAGGACATACGGACAGCCCGGTTCCTTTTATTCTGCTGCACCCGAATAAGGAGTTGACTTTGCGCAAAGATGGCGAACTGACCGATATAGCTCCGACAGTATTGGATATTCTTGGTCTGCCCTTATCTCCCCTGATGACAGGTTCCTCGCTGATTTCGCAAAAGCTGACCGGCAATGACACTTCGCAAAGATTATTGCTGATAATTCTGGATGGCTGGGGACTAAATGAAAACACGGAAGCCAATCTCATTTCCCGCGCCCAAACGCCGATTATGGATCAACTCATGATCAGATTTCCTGTATCGCGCCTTGCTGCCTCCGGAGAAGCTGTCGGTTTGCCGCCAGGTACCGTGGGAAATTCCGAGGCCGGACATTTGCATATCGGCGCCGGCCGCAAAATTTATTCCGATCGGTTGAAAATCGACCTGGCTATCACCAATAGGACCTTTCACCAGAATGATGCTTTTTTAAGCGTCATGGGGAAAGCCAAAGAGTCGGGCAAGGCGCTGCATCTGATCGGGATAGTTTCCTTCTTCAGTTCTCATGGATCCATCAATCATCTTTTTGCCCTGATGGAAATGGCCGCGTCACAAGGAATTGAAAATCTTTTTATTCACTCCATGCTCGGACGGCGCGGCGAACTGCCGGAAAGCGGCCCTCAATACATAAAAAAAATAGAAGAAAAATCATTATCATTAAATATAGGACAGGTTGTCTCGGTAATCGGCCGCTACTGGTCGATGGACCGCGAGGAAAACTGGGATAGAATTGAAAAAGCATACCGGATGCTGATTTACGGAGAAGGCACAAAAGTTCAAAAGCAATAATATGGAAGCCAAGATTAATCAAACAACAATCATGCTGGCTTGTGGCGATATCACCGCAGAAACGACCGCTGCCATAGTAAATGCCGCCAATGAGCGCTTGGCAGGCGGTGCCGGTGTTGATGGCGCCATTCACCGCGCCGGCGGTCCGTCAATTATGGCCCAGTGCCGTAAAATCGGCGGCTGTCCGACAGGGCAGGCCGTCATTACCACCGGAGGCAACCTTCAGGCAAAATATGTTATTCATACCGTCGGGCCAATTTATCGCGGTGGCAACAGAAATGAAGCAAATCTCCTTCAAAGTGCTTACCGCGAAAGCTTAAAACTCGCCGTGAAAAAAAATTTGCCAAGTATTTCTTTCCCGGCTATCAGCGCCGGTATTTATGGCTACCCTGTAGATGAAGCAGCTCATCTGGCACTTAAGACATGCATTGAGTTTGCCCGGGAAAACACCGGCATTAGGCTGGTTCGCCACATTTTATTTAACCAGCAGACTTATGAAATATTTTTCAGCGAATTTAAAAAATTACTTTCGACCGGAGCAATGGAAGCTAAATGATACAGAGCCTTACATACGAAGAGCTCGGCCATAGAATAAAGGACTTAGAGCAAAAAATCCACCAGATGGAAATATCCGGAAACCAATACCGTTATCTCGTCGATTCTACAAGTGATTCTCTTTATCTTGTTGATGAGGAAGGACGTTATCTATTCATCAATGACAACCATTTGCATCGTTTAAATTTGCCTGCGGAAAAAATTGTCGGTTACTCTTATAAAGATTTTCATTCCCCTCAGCAAAGCCAGGATTTTACAAAAAAAGTTAAACAAGTATTTGCTACGGGGCAATCCATTCAGGACGAACATCAGAGCCCGAATAAAACCGAATACTTTTTGCGAACATTCAGTCCGGTAAGAGAAAATGGAGATTCTTCCAAAAAAATTGCCGTCGCCATTGTCTCCAAAGATATCACCGAACGCCGGCGGGCTGAAGAAGCCTTGCGGAAATCAGAAGAAAAATACCGCCTGCTGATTGAAAACTCCAATGAAGCAATATTTATCATTCAGGCGGAGAAAATAACTTTCGCCAATAAACGCTTTCCGCAAATGCTTGGCTATAATCTCAAAGAAATATTGAATACTTCTCTTCGCAATCTGGTTTTAGACGAGGACCGCGATATGGTTTATAAGCAGCAGCAAAGCTCTATGCGGGGAGAAAACTCCAGCAACAATTACACTTTCCGGATTATTGACAAAGATGGTTCGACACATTGGGTAGAAACAAATAGTCTTGTCGTCGATTGGGATAATCAGCCGGCGACACTAAATTTCATGCGTGACATAACCAAACAAAAAAGAACGGAAGCCCGGTTATTACAAGCGAAAAAAATGGAATCCATCGGCACTCTTGCCGGTGGCATTGCTCATGATTTCAATAATCTGCTGATGGGAATACAAGGACATGCTTCTTTAGCCCTGTTACTCATTGATCCGCAGACACCCATCCACGAACACTTGAAAACCATCGAGACACTGGTTATGAGTGGAGCGGATTTAACTAAACAATTATTGGGATTTGCCCGCGGTGGCAAATACGAAGTAAAAACAGTGGACATAAATTCTTTGATTTACAGGGCATCAGAAACAATTGGCCGTACCAAAAAAGAAATCACCATCCACCACGCCCTCGCTGACGATTTATGTCTGACAGACGTTGATCCGGGCCAAATCGACCAAGTGCTGCTCAATCTCTATGTTAATGCCTGGCAGGCAATGCCGGGCGGTGGTGACCTCTATCTGAGAACATCCAATGTCATTCTGGAAGAAAACCGGTTTAAAGATTACAATGGCAAAAATGGTCATTATGTGAAGATTTCAATAACCGATACCGGCGTCGGCATGGATGAAAGAACAAAAGAACGAATATTTGAACCGTTTTTCACCACCAAAGAGATGGGGCGGGGAGCCGGACTGGGACTAGCCTCTGTTTACGGCATTATCAAAAACCATAATGGGTTTATCAATGTGTATTCCGAAAAAGGGCATGGTTCTACCTTCACTATTTATCTGCCGGTTTCGGCACATACAAAAATTAAAGAACAGGAAACAGAACAGAGCAGGGAAATGTCCCGGGGCACGGAAACAATCCTGATAGTTGATGACGAATCTCTGATTCTGGATGTAGGAAGGGAATTGTTAAAAGCATTAGGATACAAAGTATTTACTGCTCAGAATGGCTCAACCGCAATAGATATTTGCACACAAGCAAAAGAATCTATCGATTTAGTAATTCTGGATATGGTTATGCCGGAAATGAGCGGAGGTGAAATCTTTGATGAACT
Source organism: Deltaproteobacteria bacterium (assembly GCA_025361065.1). Lineage (GTDB taxonomy): Bacteria > Desulfobacterota > Syntrophia > Syntrophales > Smithellaceae > MVRV01. The sequence goes on along the minus strand of JANYAY010000148.1, from coordinate 7,380 downwards.
CAAAAAGATTAAGCCTGATGTTAAGGTCCTGCTGTCCAGTGGTTACAGTATAAATGGTCAGGCCAGCAAGATCATCAATCGCGGTTGTGTCGGTTTCATTCAAAAACCTTTCACAATGGGCGAAATAGCCATTCATCTGCGTAAAATCCTGGATGATAAATCAGGTCATTGATTTTAATCCCGCTGCTGCGGGACGAGCGTTAATTCTCGTGAGCGAGCTCGCGATATAATGACTTTCATTTCATACCTCGATAGCTTGCTGCGAGGTTGTTGATTAGTGCCTTTTTTAGAAGCTTACAGTTGCCTGCTTGACCTATTGCCCAAATTGTGTCACAAAAAATCATGCGCCGAAGAAATCACCAGACCCGATTGCAATCAATAGGAGAAATATTGTTTTCCGCCTTCAAACGGAGAGGCATGGCGGCAAAACTGGAAGAAAATGCCGTGCTGAAACTCTGGCCGAAGGCTGTAGGGGAACAAATTTCCGTACAAACGCAACCGGATGGATTGCGAGGCGGGACACTTTTCGTAAAAGCTACTTCTTCGGTTTGGGTTCAACAGCTGCATTTCATGAAGGATGATATTCGCCAAAAGCTCAATGAGCTTGCCGGCAAGGAGGCCATTAAAGAAATTCGTTTTACGATTGGCCATGCAATCAGCAAAAAAAAGATAGCGCTGGAAGCGGAAATCGCCACCGCGAAAAAATCATTTTTAAAAGACCGGGACAAAAAGATGATTGCCGAATGCACATCATCTCTCGCTGACCATGAATTGGCTGCAATATTAAAAAGAGTTATGCAAATAGAAATCAACCGTCGCCGCCGGATGCAGCTGAAGCAAGATCGCTGAAGATACCATTCATCTGGTCGGTATATCTTTTATCTTGATCGTATATAATCAATGAAGGTTCAATTTGCAATTCCTCACGAGAGCCTGTTCTACCCTCGGCCAAAACAAATTCGGCAGCAGATTTCGCAGCAGAAAAAACAAATTTCATCCTTTTTGGTTCTATAGAGTTGTCACGAAACAGAGATACCAATTGGGCCAATCTTTTCGCCGGATAAATAGCAAAAACCTTTCCCCCCGGCTTCAATAAATACTTTGCCGCCTGCAAGAAATCTTTCAGAGAGCCTTTGATCTCATGGCGGGCAATTGCTTTTTCCCAATCGGGATTAATTCTGCCGGAATTAATTTTCCTGTAAGGAGGATTAAAAGTTACTGCGTCAAAAGAATGCGCGGGGAAAATATTCTTTATTTTGCGGGCATCACCATGGATAATACTGATATGTTCCTTTAGACCATTGAGTTGAATGCTTCTGTTTGCCAGCGCCGCCAGGTCGGCCTGGATTTCCAGACCGGCAAAGGAAACATGCGGGAAGCGAGCGGCCAGGATCAAAGGAATAATACCGCTGCCCGTTCCCAGATCAATGGCTTTGCTTTTTGCTTTTAGAGAAATAAAATGGGCAAGCAAAATTGCATCCAGAGAAAAACGGTAACCTCTTTTTTTCTGGAAGACACGCAAACGTCCGTCAAGAATTTCGTCCAGTGTTTCTTCGTCCATAATACAATTCTCACTAAACGTCATACGCAGGACTTTGTTTTGAAAATTCGTTTTCCATAAAGAAGGAGGCATGCACCCATAGTTTGTCTTTGCTAGGCACACCTCGTGTGCCATTGCAATCCGTATTAAACCTTTTGGCATCCTGCATAGAGATTATGGAACAATTACCTTTATCTGTCATTCCGGGCAAGCGAAGCGCGATCCGGTTTGTGCCCTTCAGGGTAAATCCAGTAATTTTATTCAACCACCTCGCAGCAAGCTGCGGAGAATTGACGCTCGTCACGCAGCAGCGTGATTAAAGGTCATGGCTCCCGGCCTACGCAACCTAATAACCCGAAGGTCACGCGAGGTCACAAGACCGTGACAACGTCCGGATGCCGGATCAAGTCCGTCATGACAGCACTCGTAGTGTTTTCTGCCACTTAGTCATGTCTTCCGCCGCTGGGGCTTCTCCGGCGCAAACAGGCACACATTCTTGTGCAAATCTTTCAGTTCAAACTCGTGTTGTCCGTTTTCCTCCAGATTGTAAAGTCGGAAACCAAAACATATTTAGGCAGATCACGTTCTTTTATTCCGGGGAAATAATCCAGCGCCTGTGTATAGGCTTTGTCGAGGCTTTTGCCACGCGATTTATGTTCAACAACGAGAACACCCTTCCAGAACAGATCAATATACCCGTACTTTTCATCGAGCTTTTTGACCGGCTCTTCAAAACTGGCGACCCGTTTGCGGGAAATGCCGAAGACATTAAAAAAACCGTCCCAAAATGATTTTACTTCGGCGTCCTCGGAGCATTCCTCTTGCCATTCCCGGGAAAAGGTATGGGCGCGTGTCTTAATCTCATTCCAGCTTAGCGGCATTGGTTATCAGCATCCTCAGCCAAATTAATTTTTATAAATGCACGAAATTATATATGGTTCAGAAGATTTCTTTTATACATCTTTTATGTTTAAAATCGGCACCCGGCATTTTTTTGCTGCCGCCACAAGACTTTTATCTTGCGTAGCAAGTGGCAAGCCTTTACGCATAGCCAGATCCAAATATGTGGCATCGTAGCTGGAAAGTTTGTATTTCCGGGCAAGAGCTAATATTTCACCCAGCATTCTTTCCGGCGATTCCTGCTCGACGATTATCGGCAGTTCAAGAAGCAAGGCAATAAAACGGGAACTGTCCGCCTGACTGAGACGGTTTTTTCGTTCCGCAACAAGCAGAACGTTGCCTACTTCCAAAGGCCAGATAGCGGGAACATAGGCATTGGCGCCGGCAAGGTAATCGAGCACGGCATCGGAATATTTGCTCGTCTCGTCCTGAAAGCACCAGGACATTACCACTGAATTATCGACAACAAATTCCTGTATCATTTAACGTCGGCCTTCTTCGATCATTTCTTTCAGAGAAATACCTTTCAGGCTATGCTGATTCCTGAACAGACGCAGTTGACGAATGGTTTCTGCTGGATTTGTTCTTTTTGCCCTTCCGGGAGGTTGCAATACGGCGACGGTCACCCCGTGCTTGGTAATATTGATTTTTTCTCCACTGTTAACTCTTGCCAACAGTTTGGAAAAAGATGTTTTCGCTTCGTAGGCGCCTACTGTTTCCATATAAAACTCCTCCATTCAGACCAGTTGGAGACCAGTTTAATCTATCCGGATTAAACTGTCAAGAAGCCGTCTGAATAAAATATTATTGGAAATTTCATTACGACAGTTTATGAACAAAAATCCCACTGCGCAATTTCGGCTCAAACCAGGTTGATTTCGGCGGCATGATAGCTCCGGCATCGGCAACCTGCATTACTTGTTCTATTGTTGTCGGGTAAAGAGAAAAAGCAACAGCAAAGCCATCTTTGTCCACCAGCTTTTCCAGTTCGGCCATGCCCCGGATGCCGCCGATAAATTTTATACGGTCATCGGTGCGCGGATCATTAATCCCCAGAACCGGCGCCAGCAAATGTTCCTGTAATATTGCCGCATCCAGGCGCGCTACGGGATCATTATCGTTATATGCTTCTTCTTTAATTGTCAGTTGATACCACGTCCCCTGGAGATACATCCCGAAATCATGGAATTTTTGCGGCGATTTCAGCGTAAAATTTGCGGTGATTGTAAAGCAGGAACTTAATTTTTCTTTAAACTCCTGCGGTGTCAGACTATTTAAGTCCTTCACAGCACGGTTATAATCCATAACTTTTAACTGATTGTGGGGAAAGAGCACCGCCAGGAAGCTCTCGTACTCCCGGCTCTCCGGAGAATTATCGTTCTTGCGCCTCAGCCGGGCCACAGCCGATGCGGCTGCCGCGCGGTGATGTCCATCGGCAATATAAAGAGCATCGATCGCGGAAAATTCTTTTGTTATCTCTGCAATCTGCCGGTTATCCGTTACGATCCAGGCAGTATGAATTACGCCATCTTCGGCAGTAAAATTGTATTCGGGATTGCCTGCCGTCACCTGGCCGACAACAGCATCCAGCTGAGGACGGGTTTGATACGTTATAAATACCGGCCCGGTTTGCGCATCAACCAGATTTACATGGTTTATGCGGTCTTCTTCTTTATCCTGCCTGGTAAGCTCGTGTTTTTTAATTTTCCCTTCATCATATTCTCCGGCACTTACAACACCGACAATGCCGGTTTGCACTTGCGCGCCCATTTGCTGACGATAAATATAAAAACAGGGCAATTCATCCTGAAACAATATCCCTTTTTCCTGCATTTGGGTAAAATTGCGCTTTGCCGTCTCGTAAATCAAGGGATCGTGGTCCGGGGTCTCGCCGGGAACGTCAATTTCCGATTTCTCGACGTGCAGAAAGCTTAAAGGTTTGCCGCCGACAGCATCTATTGCTTCTTCGCGCGTCATAACATCGTAAGGTAAGGCAGCCACGTCTGCCACATATTGGCGATTAGGCCGAACCGCCCGAAAAGGTAATACTAAAGCCATAATTAAATCTCCTCTTGCCAAGTCGCATTCAAACGCTAACTTTGTTGGCAACGAAGCCCGGCTTATGCCTGGGGCGTCGTCGGTTTCCTCAACGTATATAAAATACGCCTCGTCGACTCCTCCTTGCCGCCGCGTTATTATTTTGAATTCGACTCGGCATAAATAAAAATCTCCTCTTGCGCAAGTCCTAACATACTGCCATAATCGTGGCAATAAAAATTGACTAACAAAATATTTTTAGAGGATAATGATGGTTAATAATCTTGTTTTTATTCATGGTCTGGAAAGTACATCGCATGGCGAAAAAGGACAATTTTTCCGGAAATTTTTTCCGGAGATGATTATTGAAGACTACATCGGTGACTTTGCTTTGCGGATGCAGAAACTGTCGGGACTGCTGGCCGGGAAAAACAACCTGCTTCTGGTGGGATCAAGTTATGGCGGCCTGATGGCAGCCCAATTTGCCTTACAGAATGAAAGCCGGGTGCAGAAAATGATCTTGCTGGCTCCGGCGCTGAATCTTCCCGAATTCCGTCCCGGTGCCGGGCAACAACTTGGGCTCCCGGTTATAATCTATCATGGAATGGACGATAATATAGTCGATCCTTATGTCGTAAAAAATATCGCCGGAAAAGTATTCCGCCAGTTGGAACATCACCTGGTGGACGATGATCATTCCCTGCATAACACTTTTTCATCTCTCGATTGGAGAAAGCTATTGCCGGATAATTAATAATTCATCTGCCAAGTATGACGACCTCGTAAAAAGTCGGAAAAGCCTCAGAATCGTCATTCCGGTGAAAGCCGGAATCCAGATATATCAAAAACTTATAAAACGCTGGACACCGGTTTTCATCGGTGTGACGGACTTTTTACGAGACCATCAAGTATAATCCGGAAAACATTTTTTTAAGCAAGTCTCTTTCAGGCACGGAAAAATTCATTAACCGCAATCAAATATTCGGATAAATGCTTGCGGCTTACTACAAAAATATGACCGATGTTCTTCTCAAATGTCCGGTTTAAATGAGCACCGACAATCTTCACATTACCACAACCCACCTGTCCCCAAGTTTCACCGGCAACACAGGAACCGGCCGGAGCAATAGGATCTCTCGTTCCTCTGTAATCAAAAATGGTGACACCCGCTTCCCTGAGTATATCCATGTTTACCGGTTTATTATCAAATTCCGGGTTAGTAGAAGGCAAACAATAGTTGCCTTCATAAATTTGATTGTCGATATAAATATTTTGAATCCACTGAGCATGAGCTTTTACCGGGAATTTAGTTCCATGAGTCAGCCAATACAGAAACGGCGCTGAATCCGCGATGACATCCCCTTTCTCTGCCCGGCCATAGAAACCAAGAACAACCGTATATTGAACGCCCGGTTGAATATCGTTCATGCCGGCTTCAATTATCTGCGAAGGAATATTAACCGCCCCAAAAAGTTCGTTCATCAGCAGAGGATCATAACTTCCCCGAATCAGCGAACGCATAGCTTTATGTCCGCTTTCCTCATCATCGAACTTCATCGGTGATGCCATCAGCGCCACTTTTTTTATGTCCATTGGACAACCTGCGGCCAGAAGTTCCTGTGCCCGGCGGGCCAGATAAGGCAAAATCAGCGTACCGCCCATACAATAGGCCATGACATATATTTCTGCACGGGGATGTCTCTTTTTGATCAGGCCCAAAAAATGGTCAGGTATGGTTTTACCATAGAAATCCAAGCCTAATTGCGTTTCTCCCCAACCGGGATCACCGGGATCAACAAGATATATCTCGTAACCTTCCTTCTGCATACCTTCAATAAGGGATTTACCTGTGGCCAAGTCAAAAATATCCGGCTTATTAATAAGTGGCGTACACATATAAAGAACTTTACCGTTCGGCTTTATTCCTTTGGGCAATGGATAGTGACGTAATCTAACCCGATGGATAAGCGATCCTTCGACATACTTATATTCGGAGCAACCGATTTTTCCCAGCGTTACTCTTTCGGAATATTCTTTTATATCAAAAGCATTTTCACGAAACAGGTTTTCCATTCTAGTGCGGTTTTCCGCAAGATACTCCTCAAATGATGTTGCTAAGGTTCCCTCCGGATTGAGTTTGGCAAAAGGCAATTCCCCGCTGGCAAAGGGCGTTTCCGTAATCAAAACCAGCAGACACTTTAAAAGCTCTTTCATTGCTTTGAGGCGGGTCAGACCAACATTATTGTAATTATGTTCAATCTGGGCAAATTCTTCCATGTAATTTACCAGAAATTCTTTACCGCTTTGCGTGGTTGATATATCGAGCGCCTTTCCCTGGTCAAATTTGCCATCCTTAATAAAAAAACCGGTAAAAGTATAGAGCAGACGGGAATAACCTTTGTAACTCCAACCGTTCATATCGGCAATAAGATCGGGATTTCTGCCCGAACCAACTGCCATACGCGCCTGTGCTTTAATAGGACCGGTCACAAAAGTATCGAGCACACTGCTTTGCCAGGCAGCGGCGAGAGACCAAGGGCCGAAAACAGAAACATCCTTACTCACGGTATCGAGTAACTTTTGATAGCCAAACAACCCTCTTACCTGAAGTCCGGCAATTTTGCTTTTCCAGGGGATTGCGGTAGGATATCCCTGTAAGTTATCTGCCGGTGAGATGCCAATCACAGATATAAGCTTATCCGGTGTTATCCTTTCCACCCGGATAATTTTATCTTTTTTCATAAAGCCCCCTTAATTCCAAGATCGTAATGTCAAAATTTCTTTAATATTTTCATTGAAACATCTATATTATTAAGCTGTTATCAGAAGAAAGTTTCCCTCCCCCATGTGAGAGTTATCCATAGCCATGCCTGCGGCCCATCTAGAGCCAGGCAGGTACGGCT
>JANYAY010000147.1 GCA_025361065.1 Deltaproteobacteria bacterium | reverse complement strand
AGCCGTACCTGCCTGGCTCTAGATGGGCCGCAGGCATGGCTATGGATAACTCTCACATGGGGGAGGGAAACTTTCTTCTGATAACAGCTTAATAATATAGATGTTTCAATGAAAATATTAAAGAAATTTTGACATTACGATGATTTTATAGAGGAGGTTGATATGATGCAGAAGAAACTAGTGAAGGGGATTGCCGCCCCGAATTTTACCTTTGATACAATCTCGAAACGATCGCTTGATTTTTATAAAACGGCCCGGAGGAAAAAGTCCGTACTGTTTTTCCTGCGCTACATCGGTTGCCCCGTCTGCCAGTTGAAGATCGGGGAAATCAATCGTGACTACGAAGAATTCCGCATTGCGGGGCTGGAGGTTTACGTCGTTCTTCAGAGCAGCCCTTCGTCAGTAAAGGAAGGACTTGCCGGTTCCCAGGTGCCCTTCACAATCATTTGCGACCGGGAAGAAAAAATATTCGCCCTTTACGGCGTTGCCCCGGGGAATATATTCGGGTACATTGCTCCCGCGGTGATCATGAAGGCCATGAAAGCTTCCCGCGGCGGGTTTCGGCACGGAAAGAAAGAGGGGAAAGAGATGCAACTCCCGGCGGTCTTTATCTTAAATAAGGATAGGAAGATCGATTACGCTTACTATGGAAAGAACATCGGGGACGTGCCGGACAACAGAGTGATATTGAATGCCGCGAAGACAAAGCAGGCTTAAAAAGAGCAGGAGATTGTAATATGTCCATGCAGGGGTTAAAGCGTGTCCTGGGACTCCCGGAGGTGTCCTTTATCGCCATCGGGTTCACCATAGGCGGCGGTGTTTTCGTCCTGACGGGAATCGTATTGAAGATCGCGGGGCCGGCTCTGCCGCTGGCTTATGCCCTGGCGGTAATTCCCGTATTCATCAGCATGCTCCCTTTGGCCATGCTCGGCTCAGCGCTGCCCGCGACGGGGGGCAACTACCGCTACCCGAGCCGCATGGTTTCGCCGGGGCTCGCCTTCGTAGGGATATGGACATACATCCTCGCATCCTTCATCGGGCAGATTCCGCTCTATGCCATCGCCTGCGCCAGATACCTGCAGGTCTTTTTTCCGGAAATGTCCGTGGAACTATTCTCGATCGGGCTCCTTACCGTTTTTTTCGTGATTAACGTGTTGGGCATACGCTTTGCCGCCCAGATCCAGGGAATCATGGTGGTGGTCCTGGTCGCCGCGCTGATTTCCTACGCAGTGAAGGGGACTGTCGTCATTAACCCGGATAACTTCCAGGGCTTTTTCCAGAAGGGGGCGGGGAACATTATCCTCGGCATGGCCCTCCTTACCTTCACGTATATGGGATCAAACAGCATCATCGAACTGGGGGGTGAAATTAAAAATCCGGGGAAGGTGATCCCCCGGGCCTTTATCATAGCGTTTTCCCTGGTCGCGGTAATATATATCGCCATGGCGATCACGACCGTTGGAATAGCCCCCTGGAGGGAACTGGCCGCTTATCCGGAACCGCTCATTGAGGGGAGTGCCATCTGCTTCGGGAGACCGAGCACCGGTTTCGCGTTTTTCATTATTGGCGGGGCCATTCTCGCTATCCTGACGACCCTCAACGCACTTTTTATTGTCGGGACGAAGTCGTTGCAGGTGATCATTCAAGACGGGATTCTTCCTGCGGGCATGGGAAAGATTCATCCTCGGTTCGGCAGCGCGTATCTGCTGCTGGCGATCATCTGGGCCCTCTCCGTCGCCGGCGTCCTTTCCGGATTTTCCCTGGAGGCCTTCGCGAGCTTCGCGGCCCTAGGGGGCATGATTATCTTTGTTCCCGTGCTGGTTTCTTCAATGATGCTGCCGCGCTGCTATCCGGAACAGTACCGGAATTCAGTTTTCCAGCTCAGAGGGTTCTGGCTCTATTTTTGCCCCGCTGTCGGTTTTATCATGGTGATATTTTTCAGCGTGGTGATTCTCGCCGAAATGAAGTCGCTGCTGAAAATCGTCCTTTTTTTTGTTTTTATTTTATCCGGCATTCTCTATTATGTGCTGCGGAAGCGGTGGCTTCTCTCGCAGGGCATAAAACTCGGTGATGTCATGAAACGGGAGGACTGGATAAGTTGACGATGGGAACGCCGAACCGGAAGAAGGCGCAAAAGCCGGTGCTGTTTGATTATTTCCCGGAACTCGAAAAGGCTGTCAGCTGGGTCCCTCTCGGTGATTTCCCGACACCGGTGCATCAGCTCACGAACCTGGGGCACAGCAACCTGTGGATCAAGAGGGATGACCTTTCTTCGCCCCTCTACGGAGGTAACAAGGTCCGCAAGCTCGAGTTCGTCCTGGGGGACGTGAAGGCGAGGGGAAAGAAGGAAGTGGTCACTATCGGGGGTATCGGTACCAACCACGGACTTGCGACGGCGATCTACTGCCACCGTCTCGGTCTGGATGTGACGCTTATTGTGTTCGACCAGCCCGTAACCCGATTCGTGCGGCAGAACCTCCTCCTCTTCCATAAGTACAAAGCCCGCCTCGTCTATGCTAAAAGCCTTGTCGGGGCCGGTGCGAAGTTTTACATCACTGAGCGGTTGAAAAGGCCTAACGCCTATTTCCTGTATGCGGGTGGATCATCCCCCGTCGGGGCTCTCGGCTTCGTCAACGCGGCTTTTGAATTGAAGCAACAGATCGAAAGCGGGCAGATGCCCGAGCCCCGTTATATTATATGCCCTCTCGGATCGAACGGGACCATGGCGGGTCTTGCTCTGGGAGTGCTTCTTGCGGGGATACCGGCGGAAGTTATCGGCGTCGGGGTCACGCGATCCCGGCTCGGCCCCCTGCACATGGCAACGGCGCGGAGCGTGCGGTCGTTGATGCAGAGCACCTATCGCCTGCTGAAAAGCGGTTCGCCGGCAGTCCCGGATGTTACTCTCGGCAGCCAGCGCGTCTTTCATGATTACTTTGGCGGAGAATACGGATTACCTACAGCGGAGGGGATGGAGGCACTGAGGCTTTTCGGGGAGAGGGAAGGGATCAAGCTCGAGCCCACTTATACCGCGAAGACCTGCGCCTGCCTTCTGGATTTCATCAAAGAGCCTGCCCGTGCGGGTGACGCTGTCCTCTATTGGCATACCTACAATTCAGCAGACCTTTCCCGGGACGCCGGATTGGTCGATTGCCGCGAACTACCGCATTGCTTCCAAAATTTCTTTGACGGTGAGCCGGTGTTATAATGGCGAAATATTGTCCGGGAATTATGCAGATGCAATACATGAAAAAGCCTCGATTGGGCGCATTAATATTTTCTGTGGTGCTGCTCGGCTTGTTGTCTTTCACTGCATGCGGGGCGCAACAGGGTGTTTCCACAAAAAAGGCACAACAAATATCGGACCATTTCGCCGGTAACGTATTCTTCAACCCGCATGTCATGCAACCATCGTCTTTATTTCGGGAGTCTCAAACAAACCGCAGTATTTTCTGGTATGCCTGGCGTTGGCTGTTGAACAACGATCGCCCCGATTGGCCGGAAATCAAAAGTATTTCGCCCGGGGCGCCCCTTCCTCGCCCGTTCGTTAAGGGAATGATCACAATAACCACGGTGGGTCATTCCACGTTTCTCATTCAGATGGATGGACTGAACATTCTGACCGATCCGATCTGGTCGGATCGTTGCAGTCCGGTATCATGGGCAGGCCCTAAACGGCACAAGCCGCCCGGTATCCCAATGGAAGATCTGCCCGCTATTGATGTCGTACTGGTGTCTCATAATCACTACGATCATCTTGATCTCCCCACGCTGAACCGGCTGGCCGCAAGAGGTACACCGCAGGCCATAGTGCCGCTCGGCAACCTCGAACTCATCCGGCAGACGGGTATTCCTGTTGTGCAGGAACTCGACTGGTGGCAATCGGTTCCCCTGTCGTCCGGTGTCACAATCACTTTGGTCCCGGCGCAACATTTTTCATCGCGCACCCCCTGGGACCGCAACGAAACCCTCTGGGGGGGATTTGTTGTCTCGGGACCATCGGGGAACATCTACTATTCGGGGGATACAGGATACGGTCCTCATTTTCTGGAGATCGCCCGTCGCTTTTCGCCGATCCGGGCGGCGCTACTTCCTATCTCGCCTTTCCGGTCGCAGCAAGTGAAAACATCCTTTGTTCCGAATTTTTCGGCCAACCATATGGGACCGTCCGAGGCCGTTTTGGCGCACATTGATCTGAAAACTCAGCTCAGCCTTGCCGCTCACTTTCAAGTCTTTCAGCTCGGATGGGATGGATTTGACGATGCGGTGAGCGAACTGTCTGCGGCCTTGAAGGAACATGATCTGAACCCCGGCGAATTTCTTGCCCCGAGCCCCGGCCAGACCAGAGAGTTAAACACGGCTTTTTCATTCTTCAAGCCTTCCAATCGAAGATAATCAAAATAGCTGAACTCTTCCTTAACATGTGATACAAGAATCGGGGTTGGTCACCGGGGTGACCCCCGATAAGTTTGATGTGGAGGCCCTTTATGAATAAGCGTTTGCCCAATTTTTTTTCACCAAGAAACATTGCCGTTGTGGGAGCATCCACGAGGAATCACTGGTTCGCCAATATGGTGGAATGTGCGGCAAAGGCAGGATTTACAGGCCGTTTTTTTCCCGTGAATTCGGGCACGGATGAGGTATGCGGCATCCCGGCTGTCCGGTCTGTTGCACAACTTCCCGATGATATTATTGATTTTGCCGCAGTCATCGTCAAGAGTTCCGCAGCTCTGGCCATACTCGATGAGCTGGCCGGAAGAGGCATCAAGAACATCCTCCTCATCTCCAGTGGTTTTGCCGAGGCAGGAAATGAAGGAGCGCTTCTTCAGGAGAATCTGCAGGTTTTGTGCCGCCGGAGAGACATCCTGCTTCTGGGCCCCAATTGCCTGGGTTTTATGAATATAGGCGCCAAGGTGAGTGTCTTTGCCGGTGGCGCGGTGCAAGGCGAACTGGTTCCCGGGGCCATCGGTGTATTAGGGCAGAGTGGAGCTACAAGTGAAGTGATAGTCACCAAGATTATGAAGAAAGGGCTGGGCATATCGCTCTATGTCACGACCGGCAATGAGGCACTGCTCACGAGTGAGGACTGCCTGGAATATATGCTGGAAAGCGGCACGACCAGTGTGATCGCCGGTTTTATGGAGGGCTTTCGAGATATCTCCCGAATGAAACGGATTGCCCAGGATGCCGCCCGGCGGAAAATTCCGATTATCCTGATCAAGGTTGGCCGATCCGAAAAAGGCAAACAGGCAGCGCGTTCCCACACCGGAGCGCTGGCCGGAAATGCCGAGATATTTGAAGGTTTCTTCCGGCAATACGGTATTATTCGGGTTGATACCATTGAGGAGCTCGTAGAAACGGCAGGGATCATGTCCCGCTGTCCGCTGCCGGGTGGAGGCCGCGTAGGGATCGCCACGATGTCGGGAGGACTCGGCGGCCTGTATGCAGACCTATGCGCCCGCTTGTCTATAGAGCTCCCTGATCTTTCCCCGGAAACGGTTGATTCGTTAAATAAGTTACTTCCCGATTTTGCCCAGCCGGCCAACCCGCTGGATGTGACCGGTTCCGGATTTAGGGAAGGAATGGACAAGATCATCCGGATCATGCTTGATGATGAGCACATCGACATCCTTCTGCCGATATCGTTTGCCCCCGAAAGCGCATCGGAAGAATTTATCCCCGGCTTTAATGAATCATTTATGTCGCTCATCCATTCTGCCTCGAAAACCATCATCCCGATCACATTCCGTGAAGTGAATGATTATGCCCGGAAGTATTATCGGGATCATAACACATATTTTATGGAGCATGCGGAAGACGGCTTCAAGGCTGTGGCTCATCTTATCCGCTATGCCCAATTTCAGAGAAGATTCCGCCGTATACAGGAGAAAATATGAAGATCATTGAAGATGCTATCCTGCGGGGTGAAAAGACACTAAGTGAATTCGATTCCAAAAAGGTGCTGGATGCATATTCAATACCTGTCACCAGAGAGTATATTGCGGATAGTATAACCGCTGCCAGAAGATTTGCCCGGGAAATCGGCTATCCTGTCGTGCTGAAAGGTTCTTCGAGTATGCTCACCCATAAGACTGAACTCGACATGGTCGAGCTCAATATCAAGAATGAAGAAGCGCTTGCAGAGGCTTATCAGTCTATTGAGGAGCGAGGGGGAAGCAAGATCGACGGTATTCTCGTACAACAGATGATGAAGGGTGAGAGAGAGTTTGTTGCCGGGTTGATCAGGGACCGCCAGTTGGGCCCCTGTGTCATGTTCGGCCTTGGCGGCGTCTTCACCGAGGCACTCCATGATGTCACCTTCCGCTTGGCTCCTCTGGAGATAGAGGATGCCCTGGAAATGATGACCGAGATTAAGGCCGGGAAACTGCTCGATTCTTTCAGGGGAAAACCTGCCGTGAACAAGGAAATACTCGCCAATGCCCTCAAAAATCTGGGCAGGATCGGGCTCGAAATACCCCAGATCGCCGAGATCGATATCAATCCCCTGATTATAAACAACGGCTTCCCGGTTGCGGTTGATGCGCTTGTGGTAATCGATGATACTTATTTTGTTAATCCCGGAAAGAGACCATGAATTTAACAGTCTATTTTGTCGGACTCATATAGCTCTTCATACTGCGAGAGTTTTTCTTCCCATCTTTGCAAAGCGTCATAATTTCCTTTCCACTCCCGGCAATCCTCTTTACAGCTTGAATCATTTCCACTTTCCAGTTCTTCAATAAAAAATTGGCCGCTTTTATTGTGTTTATTTTCCATTACGGCAAGTTTCTTTTTTAATCCAATAATCATTCTTTTACACACAGCAATTTCTCTATACAGGGAAATTTCATATTCATCAGTTCGCATGGTTTATCCTTTTATGGGTAAAATAATGTTTGATAATTGCCAATATATGTCTTCAATCATTTATTGAAACGGATAAACCTAATTTTAAAATCTATTCTTCCCTTCTTTTCGGGCAGGTTCTGCAGATATGGTAGTATCCGCCGGTAAAAAAAGAATTCCGGAATTGGCGCGAATCATTTCCCCGCCATATCTGCGGAAAAGATGTACTCACGAGTGAACCTGTCGAAAACCCTTCATAGGGCACCAGCCGCCCGTTAGACATATACGAGGCGTCCCGGACCGGCAGGGCCATGTAGGCGCAGGGGAAAACATCACCTCCTGATCCGATATACGCGGATTGCAAAACCTTCTCCGTGCACAGGGGATTCAATATTTCGGACGAGGGCAGCCTGTAATACAACTTCAGCCCAGCCCTGCTGCAATGCTGTAAAGCCAGGTTCAGCTCATTCGATATATCCGGGTAATGTGAGTTGGATTCCAGGCTGACGACCTCAGACTGAAGATCCTTCTCCGGTACAAAATCAAGGCTGCTTATGATGACCTCATCAATTCCGGTTCCCGCCAGCTTCTCGTGGATCAGACGGACATCCTGAAGCGTTGAGTTCAGAAGAATATATGATAGGTGAATTTTCGGGTATTTTTCCCCCAGCTCCCTCTTTTTCCTATTGATTCTTTGAACAGAGCTTATCACCTCTGCACTTTCTGTGCCGGGCCTGATTCGGGCGTTGGTTTTACCGAAACCGGCCAGGGAAAATGATATCATGCTGAGGCCGGAATTAATTATTTCTTCGCTGATTCTATCCGTGATGAGTGTGCCGTTCGTAGTCGTATAGACTGCGCATCCCGCCTGTCTTGCCATCCGGATCATCGAAAAAATATCCGGATTGAGAAACGGCTCACCCCACCCCTGCAGGTGCACAATCTTGGTTTTGCAAAGGGATGGATAAAGAGACCTGAAAAGATCCGGAGAGAAGTCTCTGCTGATCCATTTCTCACGATAAGCGGTACGCGGGCAGTAGATACAGAAGGCGTTGCAGCGAGAGGTTACCTCTATCTGCATCCACTCCAACCGGGGTTGCCGCTCATGGAAAAATTGTTTTATGGAATCAAGCATAATCCTGTCATTTATTTAAAAGGGCGTCGTTTCCCACAGCCTTTTATAAATTATCTTTTACACATATCATCTTCTTTTTTTTCTGCAAACTCTTAATTCCTGATTTCCTGATGCTCACAAATAATCGAGTTTGCTATCAGATTGAAAAATAGAACAGTTTGCACAAAACACCAATATTTATGATCATTTTCATTTGCAACTCTAATCATAATCGGCTATTCTTTTAAAACTGGTTTTCATAAATGCCGTTCTCCGAAGTGGATAAACAATATGAAAGCGGATTCTTTTAAAATACATGGTGAGGCTCTCTTCCAAGCGGTGCTGAACACCGTAAGTGATGCCATTACCGTGATCGATAAAGATTTAAAAGTCATATTTCAGAACCAAGCCGTCCGGCAAATGTATGGCTCCAACATCGGCGAGAAATGTTATGCGGCTTATCGCGGGCGCCGGGAGCCTTGTGAAAACTGTATCATCCTTGATGTTATCTCGGACGGAAAGCCCAAGAGAGCACTTCGCGACATCCAACTGCCGGATGGCAAGATTCTCTGGATGGAGGTTTTTTCCGGGCCTTTCAGGGATGAGGATGGGACCATCATCGGCGCCGTGGAGGTTGTTCGCAATGTTACCGAACAAATCCGGCTTTCCGAGGAATGTGTCACGCTCCGGCGGGAGATGGAACGCCAGGCGCAGTTTAATAACATTATAACGCAGTCCAAAAGGATGAAAGCGATCTTTCGGCTCATCGAAAGGGTGGCTTCCACCATGAGCTCAGTGCTGATTACCGGGGAATCCGGAACCGGGAAGGAGCTCATTGCCCGCGCCATTGTTTTCAACTCGGACCGAAAAGACAAACCTTTTGTGACCGTTAATTGCGGAGCGATCCCGGAAAATTTACTGGAGTCGGAGCTTTTCGGTCACATGCGGGGGTCATTTACAGGCGCCATAAAGGATCATCGGGGCCTGATCGAGACGGCCGACGGTGGCACGCTTTTTCTTGATGAGGTCGGAGAGATCCCCCTGCCGGTTCAGGTCAAGCTGCTTCGTTTTCTCCAGGAAGGAGAAACCCGCCGGGTCGGGGATACAAAGGTCCGTAAATTTGAGGTCCGAATCATTTCGGCAACCAACCGCAATCTGGAGGAAGCCATCCGTGACGGAGTATTCCGTGAAGATCTGTTCTTTCGCCTGAATGTCATTCCGATCTTTCTTCCTCCGCTGCGGGAAAGAAAGGAGGACATTCCACCGCTGGCCAATCACCTTCTCCAGCGTCTCTGTGATGCCCATTCCCGCAACGTGACAGGGATCTCGTCGCAAACCCTTAAGTTATTCATGAACTACCCCTGGCCCGGAAACGTAAGAGAGATGGAAAATGTGATCGAATACGCATTGCACCTCACTGACGAAGGAAATCCCGTACGGCCGGAGCAGCTTCCGCCAAGGCTTTTGGCTAAGGCAGACGCCACTTGGAGTCCCCGGGATTTTATCTCCATTGAAGAATATACCAAGCAGTCCATCATCGTCTTGCAGCGAGATCATTCCGAGGAACAAATAGCCGATACTCTGGGGATCAGCCGGAAGAACCTGTGGGAGAA
The DNA here is from genome assembly GCA_025361065.1 of Deltaproteobacteria bacterium. Lineage (GTDB taxonomy): Bacteria > Desulfobacterota > Syntrophia > Syntrophales > Smithellaceae > MVRV01. Next base: position 67,000 of record JANYAY010000147.1, on the reverse strand, counting down.
ACGAAAACGCTGGAATATTCCGAGGCCGGATAAAGCCGATTGATCCGACCTTAAAAACTACCCCGTCTGTTACCGATGGTAATGTCCGTCGGTCTGTTTCATTACCATAAGTAACCAATCTCTTTCGCCCATTTTTTTCTTCATTGTAGTTGTCATCATTTTAAATTTCATGTTTTCAGTAAGTTAAGAGACCATTCTCGTCAACGATCCGGCTTTTCCAACGTATGGCATAAATACTGCTCTATAGGTCTGCTAAGATCATGAAAAAAAGGGGGTGAAAAATGATGGAAAAAACAGAGAAGCAAAAAGAATTTAGTACCTGCCTGGAGAATGCACCTTTTGCAGAGATGATGCAAAAAATGACGGGCCAAAAGGGAATTGGTTCACTCTGCACAGAGATGATGAAAAAGGTTACTGAAAAACAAGAAGACGGCTGCAGTGTTCATTGTGCTGAAATGATGAAATCCCTGATGAAGGGATGCGGCGGTGTGAAACAGGAATCCAAAGAAACCAAAGAGGAGGCACGAAATGTCGGAGATAAATAATAATCAGGAACTCAAAACCACCCGGAGAAATAAACTGCACCGAAAGTTGGATGCGGCAGGCTGGGGTTTGTTTTTCATCTGGATAGGCATAGCCGTTCTGGCCGATGTGGGTTGGGGAGTAGCTCTTATTGGTGTCGGCGCTATCATACTGGGGGGACTGGCGGCAAGGGAATATCTGACAGGCTCAACCTGTTACCGGACAACCAAAGCCAATTATTGAAGCCGATCGCAAAACAATCATTTAGTCAATGTGGAACACCAGGCAGGTCTACATCCGGCCGGGTGTCCCGCATAAGGAGGCAAAGATGCATCTATTCGATCAAAAAATACTCGGCATCATGATCCTGTTGCTGTTGAGTGCGCTGGTTGTCGTCAAGCGGATAGCTACCGGTTCCGTTTTGGACAGACCCCAAGGCAGCTTTCTGATCCAGCTTGTCAACAGTTTCAATCTCTTCTTTTTGTTAATTGTGAATCCGGCGACGGCAATATTATTGATCGCCTACCGTCCGGAAATGATTGATGCCGCCCGCATCACCATTTCTGAACCTTGGCTGTTAATGGTCGGGGAAATTGCCGGATTGGTGTTGTATGTGCTGGGGTATCTTCTCATGGCCTGGGCATTGATCTGTCTGGGTAATAGTTATCAGATCGGGGGAAGTGCTCCCCGAACCAAAGATGCAATGGTGATGAACGGACCTTTCAGCCTGGTCAGGCATCCAATGTACACGGCGGCTTTGATTATAGCCTTGGGGCTTACCAGTATGACTCAATCATGGGTTTTATTAGGAATATTCAGCCTGTATTTTATCTTCATTCTTTTATTGATTCCTCTGGAGGAAGACGGGCTGCGACAGGTCTATGCCGGGCGATATATTTTTTATCAGCAAAAAACAAAAAAACTGATTCCCTTTGTTTATTAGTTCAGGGGAAAACAAAAAGGAGGAATTTCTCATGAAAGTATTGACTGTCTATGCTCATCCCAATCCCAATTCTTTTTGCCGGGCCATTCTTGCAAAGTTCAGTGAAGGATTAGAAGCCGCGGGCCACGGCAATGAAGTGGTGGACCTTTATGCCATCCGGTTTGATCCGGTTTTCCGTAAGGCCGATTTTGCCAGTTATGTTCATGAAAGCATTCCGGAAGACATACTCGAAAGAATGAATCTGAAAAAACACATTATGAACACCATGAAAAATCCACTTCTGAGGTTTCTCACCTCTTGCTGGCTTCGGGGAAAAGACAATGGTGACATCGCCAAATTCATGCACAAGCACAGACCGAAAGATGTTCAGGCCCAGTGGGAGAAGATAAAGCAGGCACAAGGCCTCGCCTTTATTGCGCCGGTATTCTGGTTAGGATTTCCGGCCATCCTGAAAGGCTGGTTCGAGCGGGTTTTTTCTTACGGCGATGCTTATGCGTTAACCTCTGAAGGCTGGAACGGTTATGCCGGCGGACGTGTGCCTTTGCTGCAGCATGAAAAAGCCCTGGTAATCAGCACAACGCTTTTCCGGGGAGAGGAATATAAAGCGCAATGGGAAAAGCCGGTAACCCGCATCATTGATGACTGGGGTCTGCGCTATCCCGGTATCAAACAGGTTGAGCACGTTTATTTCTATGGAGTGCCCATTGTCGATGACGAAACCAGGCGAGGATATCTGGAAAGGGCTTATCAGTTGGGGAAAACATTTTTCTGACCGAATTCAGAGCAGTCCATGTGATACAGCTTCCGGGATAATTGTCAGCTTGCAAAATGGATCAGCCGTATAAAGTTAGTTAATGATCGGGCCCACTTGAATATGGCTGGTTAATACCGCTCACGCGGGACGAGCGCTAATCCTCGTGAGCGAGCTTGCGATATAATGATATTTATTTCACACTTCGGCAGCTTGCTGCGAGGTGTTTGATTGGAAGGCTTTATTTTATTGGAACGCTTCGATGCTTATGTTTGCTGGATATTGCTGAAACTACGGTCAATAATCCGGGCGATATTCAGCATATGTTGTCGCACCTCTTCCGGTGTGCGGCCAGGGTAATTCCGAAACGTGATCAGCACGCCGTTTAAAGCCGCAAAGAAAGCATGGGATAACGGCCGCACGGGTTCCGGTTTCTTCATCTTCCTGAACAGTTTGTCGAATTTATCGAAAAAATGCCGCTCCGCCGCGTTGAGCTTTTCCAGTTTCTCCGTGGAAAGCGAACCGTCGAGCATAAAATGGGTCAGCATTCTCAGGTACTGATCATTATCTGCGAGATATGAAATAAAGGCGTCGCTGATCTTGCCGATGTCCGGTGTATCGCTGTCATTAATGAGTTGGTCCAGGATTTGTTCGATTTCCTCGGCACCCCGGAAAAAGGCCTCGACAAATAGCGACTGTTGATCAGGGAAATACCGGTAAATGGAGGCATGCGAAATGCCCGCCTCTCTGGCAATGTCCCGAATACTGACTTTATTAAACGGCTTGACGGCAAACACGCGCTCGGCGGCCTGGATAATAATTTTCTGACGAGCCAGTTTTTCCTCACTCTTGAGATCGGCAAATGTATTGTTTTGTTTCATAGGTCACCTTTATTCAATCTATATCATAGATAGTGCGGAGACTGAAAAAAAACTTGATTTCGTAACCAGTGTTTTGTATGGTAACCACCGGTTACAGTTCTGTCAATACATTTTCTGGGAAGTCAGGTTTATTGGGAAAGGGGTAGATGTCTAAGTGGAAAGAACCGTGCTGTTTGATGTTAAAAATCGTATTTGTACCCTGACTTTGAATCGCCCCAAAATTATGAATGCCTTTAATGAGCAAATGCTGAGAGAATTGCAGGATGCTCTCGACCAAATCCATGCGGATAAAGAAATGAAAGTGGTCATCCTGGAAGGCGCCGGCGGTAACTTTTCATCGGGAGCGGAACTCTCGGCGCGGAATCAGTCTCTTAGCGCTACTGACCTCCATGAAATAATGAAACACTTTGGCATGTGGATTCAGGCGATCAGAGATCTGAGGCAACCCGTCATCACCAAGGTAAGGGGAGTTGCCGCCGGAGGAGGGGCCAATCTCGCGCTGTCAGGTGATTTCGTTGTAGCCACTCACCAGGCCAGATTCATCCAGCCATTCATTAACATCGGGTTGATTCTTGATCTGGGGGGTACATATTTTTTGCCGAGATTGGTCGGGTTAGCGAAGGCCAGAGAACTGGCCATGCTGGGAGAGGAAATAAGGGGGGAAGACGCCGCCTCCAGCGGTTTGATTTATAAATCCTGTCCGGATGAAAACATTGACGAAGTGGTTTCCACTCTAGCCCAAAAGATATCACAGAAGTCCCCTGCCGCCATGACTTTAATCAAAAAGGGTTTGGATAAAAGTTTCGACATGTCTCTTGACGAAATTCTTGCCTGGGAAGCCGCAAAACAGACAGAGTTAATACAGAGTGCTGAACACCAGCAGTATTTAAAATGGTTTTTGCAAACAAGGAAAAACAATGCCTGATTTGTCTCGATCCGGATTGTTTCTTTACAGAGGGCGTCGAACGAAGACTTGTTTTGTTTTCGTCTGCCGGTCATTGCCGTCAACCTAAAAAGGAGGGTAACAATGAATGACGTGTATGCGGAAAAACCATGGTTGAAGAACTACGACAAGAATGTTCCCCCAAACCTCACGTATGAGGACAAGACCTTCGCGGAGCAGTTCCGCATTGTGGTCGACCAGTTCCCGGACAAAACGGCCCTTCATTACATGGGGAAAAAGCTCACATTTCGCGATATTGACCTCCTGTCCAACCAGCTTGCCCGGTATTTCCTGAAAATCGGCCTGAAACCGGACGACGTCGTGGGTCTGCACATGCCGAACATCCCGGCCCATTACATCAGTCTGATCGCCGTACAGAAGGCGGGGTGCGTCTCGACGGGCCTGAGTCCGCTCCTGACCCCCCATGAGATGGAACACCATTTGACCGATTCGCGGGCCACGGTTGTGATAACGGTAGACATACTGTTCGAGAAGGTTGCCGAAGCATCCGGGAAGACCCCTTTTTCCACCGTCATTGTTGCGGAGGTCGCCGATTTTCTCCCTGGTGTGAAGCGGGTTTTAGGGAAACTCCTGAAGAAGATTCCCACTGCACCGATCCGGCCCCTGCCGGGCAAGACTGTTCTTACGTTTATGGACGCGATTGAGGGGATGCCGGATGACCGGGTGGCCGTCAAGCGGACCATGGACGATACCATCTTCATGATGTACACCGGAGGGACTACGGGTCAGTCCAGGGGTGCGGTCCTGTCCCAGCGCAGTTACATGTACAACCGACAGCAGCTTCTGACATGGCTTGATCTCCGGACTGACGATATCGCCCTGTCGGCCTTCCCCCTCTTCCACATTGCCGGCCTGACATTGGGCGGCTTTGCGATGACCAAAGGCGTTACCCAGATCTGCGTGCCCAACCCGCGCGATACCCATTTCATGATTAAGGAGATGAAGGAACACAAGCCCAGTTTCATGACCAATGTCCCCACGGTCTATTTCGAACTCGTGAAGAAACCTGAATTCAAGGCCCTTGATATGAGTGGCCTGAAGTTCTGTTTAAGCGTCGCCGCCCCTTTCCCGAAAGAAAAAATCAAGGAATTGGAGGGTGTCGTCGGAGAGAATAAATTAATCGAACTCTACGGAATGACGGAATCAATGGTTACCTGCTTCAATCCCCGGTATGGTACAAAGAAACCGTCCTCCATCGGAATTCCGCTGCCTGACACGGAGTTCAATCTAATCGATCCCGAAACCGGTCAGACCGCAAAGCCGGGGGAACCGGGGGAAATTGTTGTACGCGGCCCCCAGCTCATGAAAGGGTATTACATGAATCCGGAAGAAACGGCCAATACCTTGCGAGACGGCTGGATATATACGGGAGATGTGGCCAGGATGGACGAGGACGGATATTTCTATATCGTGGACCGCGTGAAGGACATGGTCATCGTTTCCGGGTTCAAAGTCTTCACCCGGGAAATCGATGATCTCCTGGTGGCACATCCCGACATTGAACTGGCGGCCGCAATCGGCATTCCCGACCCGGACCGTCCGGGATCCGAGCGTGTCGCCATTGCCATCGTGCTCAAACCCGGTATCGAGAAAAGCGTCGCCGAGAAGGAAAAGATTATGAATTTCTTGAAGGAAAACATTGCGCCATACAAGATGCCGAAGGTGATCCGGTTCATGGACCAGCTTCCCCTGAGCGGCGTCGGCAAGATCCTTAAGCGCGAGTTGAGGAAAATGATGTAGGAAGGTCAAGGACATGATCATTATCGGCAGAATAATCATCCTGTACCGGACAGACACTTTCTACCGGAGATAAACAATGACAAGCAGAGAGGAGAAAACGAGAATATGGGCAGCTTGATTTGTGATGTAAGAGATCAGAAGTTTGTGCTGTACGAAATACTGAAGATAGAGGATCTGTTTAAGACGCAGCGTTTTGGCGCCTATTCCCGCGACATGTGCGACATGGTTCAGGACGGGGCGAAGAAGATCGCCGAAGAGGTCATCTTTCCGTCCCTGGCCGAAGGCGACCGGGAAGGATGCCGGCTGGAAAACGGCAGTGTTCATGTCCCGAAATGCTTCCATCGCAACTACGCCCTTTTCCGCGAAGGCGGATGGACGACCATCAGCACGTCTCCCGAAGCCGGCGGTCAGGGTTTTCCCCTCGTCATCGGCATGATGTCCGAGGAATGGTTTATGCACAACTTCGGCCTCGTGGGTTATGCTTACCTGACAACGGGGGCTGCCCACCTGATCGAAGCATACGGTGCGGAATCCCAGAAAAAGAAATACATGGAGAAGATGTACAAAGGCCTTTGGGGCGGCAACATGTGTCTCACGGAACCTGGTGCCGGCACCGACCTCGGCAGTATAAGAACAAAAGCCGTCCGGCAGCCCGACGGCACTTACCTTCTTCAAGGGGCGAAGCAGTTCATCTCAGGAGGGGATCAGGACCTGACGGAAAATATTGTCAGTCCCGTTCTGGCGCGAATCGAGGGCGATCCTCCGGGAACGGCAGGCATCTCCATATTTCTGGTTCCCAAATACATCGTCAACGACGACGGATCGCTGGGGAGGCGCAATGATTATACCATCGGCGGCATCGAGCATAAATTGGGTCTGCATGGTAGTGCCACTTGCCAGATGAACTTCGGCGACAACGGGGAATGCTACGCCGAAATTCTGGGAGAGGAACGGCAGGGTATTAAAGTTATGTTCCAGTTGATGAACGAGGCCAGAGTTGACGTGGCGGTCGAGTCTCTGGCCAGCGCGTCCATTGCCTATCTCCATGCCGTCGCCTATGCAAAAGAGCGTCTTCAGGGCTCCGCCCTTGAGGATATGAAAAACCCCCGGGCCCCGAGAGTGCCGATCATCCGTCATCCTGACGTCCGGAGGATGCTCATCTGGATGAAGGCCCATGTGGAAGGCATCAGGGCTCTTGCGTATTACACGGCGTGGTGCATCGACGTCATACACAGCACCGATGACAACGCCAGGAAAGATACTTGCCGGGCGATCATGGAGGTTCTCACGCCGATATGCAAGGCTTTCAGTTCGGATGTCGCCTTCCGGGTCACCGAGACGGCCATTCAGGTACACGGAGGGTACGGCTGCTGTTCCGAATACCCCGTCGAACAATTTCTCCGCGATGTGAAAATGACCTCCATCTACGAGGGCACGAACGGCGTTCAGGCCCTTGATTTGGTGGGGCGGAAACTTTCGCTGAAAAAGGGCCTCTACTTCATGATACTGCTGGAGGAAATTCAGAAAACCGTTCAGGGATGTCGCGGTGTGACAGGAATCAAGGATATGGCCGAAGACGTGCAGGATGCCGCCAATAACCTCGCTGAAGTAGGCCTCTTCTTTGCGTCGTGAGCCGCGGGCGGGAAATTCATGATTCCCGTATCTAACGCTTATACGTTTCTCACGATGATGGGAAAAGTTGTCTTCGGATGGCTGCTTCTCTGGGAGGCCCGCGTTGCCAAGGAGGCCCTGCAGAAGATTTGCCTGCAAAAGGGAGTCGATACGGAAGACAAAGCCGCTCTGAAAACACTTTCCTCAGAGAACTCCGATGCCGCTTTCTACACAGGGAAAATTGCATCATCTAGGTATTTTATCAAACACATCCTTCCGGAGGTCGGCGCCGCGATGAAGGCCATTAAGAGCGAGGACCTCTCCATGCTCGACATCCCGGAAGAAGCCTTTACAACTTAAGTGTTAAATGGTGCTCAGAAGAAATATCCGGTGGGCTGAGTCAACAAGGTCGTTTTCGTTGTTGACTCAGCCGCAAATGAAGGGCGGAAGATAATGTCCACGATTGTCCGCAATCCGGAGATGATTCTTCGTACCTCTTCCCCCAAAAATGACATTACAACCCAAATATCATGGCCAGTTTATCATTGACATACGATGGCGTCTTTCCTATACTTCCCATCACAAAAAGAAAGTTCTTATCAAAATTATTATGACTAATTCTAAATACAATAAAGAAGTAATCAATCTGGTAAAGGTTGCCCACAAGCTGAGGAAAGAAAGGAAGTTCACCGAAGCTGAGGCTAAATATCTTGAGGTTCTTGAACTGGATCCGGACAATGTGTATGCCCTTGTAGGACTCGGCAATCTCAAATGCAAGATAAAACGTTTTAAAGAATCTCTGCTTTACTATCAACGCTGCCTTGAACTTGAAGACACTAATCTCTATGCCCTGGCAGGTGTTGGAGACTCATACCGCGGTCTGAATGACATGGACAGTGCCCTTGAAGTCTGGCTTAAATATCTGTCTTACAACTCTGGTGATTACAAAATAATTACCAGAGTTGGGGATGTACTTAGAAAAAAAGATGACCTTCCAGGCTCAAAAAAATACTATCAGATTGCCATAGAACTTCATCCTAAAGATCCTTTTGCACTTATGGGTCTGGGAGATGTTTGCGAAAAACTGGGGAATGACGCAGAAGCACTTTTTTATTTTGAAAAACTAATTTCCTCCACTGATTGTTCAATTTTCGCCATCACCTCAGCCGCCAATATTTACAGGAAAACAAGTTCTTACGAGAAAGCCATTAAACTTTACGATACAGCGCTTTCTAAAGACCCGAAAAATTCTCACGCATGGAATGGAAAAGCAGATTGCCTCAGGGGGATGAGAAACCATGAAGCTGCCATCAATGCATGGAAGAATGCATTAAAATACGGTATGAACCGGATAAGCGCCATGACCAGAATAGGCGATTCCTATATGAGTATGAATGATCTGGAAAACGCGGAAATAAGCTATCAGAAAACTGTTGCGATGGGTTACGACAAATACGCCTACCTGGGAATGTTTAAAATACATCTCAAGAGAAACCACATAGACAAGGCATTTGAGACTCTCACAATGCTCATTAAAAATGAGCCCCATGACCCCCGTATATCTTTAGAATATAATATATTTGTAGAAAAATATCCTCATGTGAAGAATATTGAAAATAAAAAAGCGGTGTAATGGCATTATTAGTTTATAACTTATTATTGGAGAATAAGGTAATTCTGGGGAAAATAAGCAGTAGACTTTATTTTACGTATAGCTTCCTATTATCCACAATCACAAGTCGTGTTTAACAGTTAAATACTTTAAATATTAATCTGCTTTGATAAGAAATAATTCCATTTGACACAAAATCCAATTTAATATTTATTCCGCTATAGAAATATGTATGGCATTGAATGACAACTCTCAAGTGTCCATAGCCGTTCGTTCGCAATATTTTCAAAATTACAAAGTAAATCAACACTCAGGGAATAAACTAGTGAAAGATCAATCCAAGACAAAACAGGCTTTGATACAGGAACTGCTTTCTCTAAGACAGAGGATCGCAGATCTGGAACAATCGGAATCAGAAGGGAAACGGGCTGAGGAGGCGTTACAGAAATCATATGCCCTTTTGAAAAGCGTGGTTGAAAGCTCCCAAGAAGTTATAATTTTTGCCCTTGACCGACAGTATCGATATATTGCTTTCAATGAAAACCACCATCGGACTATGAAAATAATCTGGGGCGTGGATATTGCTCTGGGCAACAGCATGCTTGAATATATTAAAAACCCCGCAGATATTATAAAGGCAAAAAACAACTTTGATCGTGCCCTGTCGGGTGAATCTTTTAAGTTGGCTGAGGACTACGGGGACACAGCGCTACAGCGCAGATACTATGAGGACATCTACAATCCGATAATTGACGGAAATGGCAATATCATAGGACTTACATTGATCCTTACCGACATTACTGAGCGCCGGCAGATGGAGGCGATGCTTCGGGAGAGTGAAGACCGTTATCGGACATTGGTGGAAAATGCGAGTGATATTGTTTACAGGACGGACAGCACTGGACACTTCACCTTCGTAAATCAGGCGGTGCTCCAGCATGTCGGATATAAAGAAGAGGAGGTTATTGGAAAGCATTATACATTTTTTGTCCGCCCGGACATGCGTGAAGAAGCCATCAGGTTCTTCGGTCGCCAGTTCGCAAAGGGGATTCAAAATACATATTCAGAATATCCCCTTATCTCGAAAGAGGGCCAAGAGTTCTGGATTGGACAAAATACTCAGTTAATTGTGGAAGATGGACATGTAAAAGGATTTCAGGCAGTGGCCCGCGATATAACCGGCCGCAAGCAGACAGAGGAAGCACTGCGGGAAAGCGAGGAGCTATACCGCACCCTAATCGAAACATCTCCTGATCCAATCATTATGTATAGTTTGAGAGGGGAGCTGCTTACTGCCAACAAACAAGCTGCCAGGACTTACGGTGTATCAAGTGCCGCTGTTTTTCTGAGAGAAGTAAAGACCGTCTTTGATCTTCTCACCGATGATGGCAAGGCTTACGCTGAAGCCAGCTTCCGCCTTACTCTCGCTGCAGGTATCCCGCAAAAAAACGAATACCTGGTAAGAGTCCGGGGAGGGAGGATAATTGCTGCTGAGATGCACTCTTCGATAGTGAGGACGGCAACTGGTGAACCAAGGGCATTCATTAGTGTAGTCAGGGATATCACTGAACGCAAGCGGACGGAGGAAGCACTCAGAAAGAGTGAAGCGTATTTCCGGGCGATCACCGAGAATTCTTCCGATCTTCTCTTGATTGCGGATGCCGGGGGAACCTTAACCTATACGAGTCCATCTATTGAAATGATCACCGGTTATCGTCCGAATGAAGTGATCGGGAAGAGCATTCTCGATTTTGTTATGCCGGAGGATCTTCCCAAACTCATCGAGGAATTCGGCCGGGCATTACAGACAAAGAATATCAATATTCCCAACAGCTTCCGTGTCCGACATAAGAATGGTGCCGAGCTTTTTATGGAGGGTCTAGGTACGAACCTCCTTGATGATCCTGCTATTGCAGGTTTTGTCATGACTGCCCGCGACATCACCGAACGCAAGCAGGCGGAAGAAGCGCTGCGGGAAAGCGAGAATAAATTCAGAAAACTGACCGAGGCATCCACCGTCGGAATTTCGATTACCGACGGACAACGATTCCTCTATGGCAATCCTACGGTCCTGAAAATGTCAGGATATAGCGAAGCGGAGTACCTCTCCAAACCCATGTTGGATTTTGTAACTCCGGAGTCGCGGGAACTTATCCGCCGGCGGGCCATGGATCGCCTGGCAGGAAAAACGGTTCCCGATCATTATGAAATACAAGTTCTGACCAAAGACGGCAGCATCAAATGGGCGGATGTCGGGGCGGCTGTTATCGATTACAACGGCAAACCGGCCACTATTTTCACCCAATATGACGTTACGAACCGGAAAGCCGCCGAGACGGAAAAGGAATCTCTTCAGGCGCAATTGATCCGAGCCCAGAAGATGGAGGCTCTCGGGCAACTGGCCGGCGGCGTGGCGCATGATCTGAACAATGTTCTGGGGATACTTAGCGGGTACTCGGAACTATTGCTGATGGAAATTCCTGAAGGGAGTCGGTCCCGAGGTCACGTGGAAAAGATTTTGCAGTCCACAGAGAAGGGAGCCGCAATCATTCAGGACCTCCTCACATTGGCCAGGCGAGGGGTGACGGTATCAGAGGTGATCAATCTCAACAGCGTTGTCTTCGATTTTCTTAAGACACCGGTATTTGAGAATATGAAGGACTATCATCCCCGTGTGACCTTCAGCACAGAATTCGACAATAATCTGCTGAACATCAAAGGCTCCCCTGTTCATCTGGAAAAAACGTTGATGAACCTGGTGTCCAATGCGGCGGAATCTATTTCCGGAAAGGGAGAGGTGACGATACGAACGGAGAGCCGCTATCTGGACAAAACCATTCGGGGCTATGATGAAGTCAGGGAGGGGGATTACGCTGTTCTGACCGTATCTGATAATGGGATGGGCATCCCTGCTGAGCATAGAGCGAAGATATTTGAGCCGTTTTATACGAAGAAGACCATGGGCAGGAGCGGGACCGGATTGGGATTGGCAATAGTCTGGGGAACGGTGAAAGATCACAATGGATATATTGATATGCAGACGAAAGTCGGAGAGGGAAACACTTTTACGCTTTATTTTCCCGTAACACGGGAGGAATTAACCGCCCCGCAGCAAAAGGAGCCGGTCGAACGATACATGGGCAAAGGTGAATCGGTTCTGGTCGTTGATGACATTGCCGAACAAAGAGAGGTCGCCTCCGGATTGCTAAAACAACTGGGATATAAAGTTCAGGCAGTATCCGGCGGGGAGGAGGCCGTGGAATATCTCAGGGGTAATGATGCAGATATTCTTATTTTGGACATGATCATGGCGCCGGGTATCGATGGTTTGGAGACCTACCGGAGGGTTCTGGAGGTCAACCCGCAGCAGAAGGCTATCCTGGTCAGCGGGTTTTCGGAGACCGATCGAGTTCGTGAGGCCCAGAAGCTGGGAGCGGGCGCCTACGTCAAAAAACCCTATGTTATGGAAAAGATCGGCGTGGCCATCCGGGATGAACTCAAACGGTAAAAAGCTGCGTTACGAATCGTAATGTGTGGAATATTTTTTAGTAAAAATCATTTGTGGTAAAACAAATGACATGGCTTTTATTTCTATTATTTGCTTCCCTGATTATAATTATTTCCCCGGAAAATCATGACCGCGTCACTCCTTCCTGCTATAAATCTAGAAGACATATTCCATTTCCATTGTAGATTTATGTTGAAAATTGTGATCAGATAAAAATAAATCCAATAGTAATTTATAGAAAAACTACACTATTTGTATGCAGATTCACTTCAACTGCAAGTGGGAGAGCGATCATGTCAAGACGACCGCGTGTATGGATGTTGATACAGGCCTTATTTTTTCCATTAATACGGAGAATACTGCAGGGTACGCGGACAACATATGCGGGAAAATTGGCATCCCGGATATCTGTCCCATTGTTGAGCGGAGAAAATTTCCATATTACATATCTTCCTGTCAATGAACTGGTTGAAGGTGCCGGCAGCACAATGGTACCGCAACTTGTCCTCGAAGAGATCGTGCGATCATCCGCTCACCGGGTGATCATACGCCGTTGTACCTGCAGGGATGGGAACCAGTGTTGCCATCATCCGATAGGGCTCGCCTGTCTCTTGCTGGGTGAGGGAGCCCGGGAAGTTGATCCCGCAGTCGGACGGCACGTAAATGTTGAAGAAGCTTTGTCACATGTTCGACAAAGTATAGACAACGGTCTCATCCCCTTCGTTGGCCGCTTCAGGGCCGATAATTTGCTTTGGGGTGTAAAAGATCGCGGCAAGCTTCTAACGGTATGTTTCTGTTGCTCCTGTTGCTGTATCATCATGAATGCCATACGCTATATGCCGCAGGCATCTCAGGAAGGGATTGTGAAGCTCAAGGGGCTTACCATCATTATTGATGTTGCGCAGTGCAAGATGTGCGGCGTCTGCACCGAATCCTGTTTCATGGGTGCCTTGACCATGTCTGCGGGAAAGATCATTCGGGATAACGGTTTGTGCAAAGGATGCGGATTATGCATCACGGCCTGTCCCAACAAGGCAGTGTCTGCTGCGGTGGACGATTTACAGGCGGCTGTTACAGAACTCAAAGGCCGAATTGAAGCTTTGATCGACTATCGTTAACTGGAATAAATTATAATCAATTTCTTACATAAAGATGTGTGGTGCAGATGTCGGAAATTTGTCGAGTTGGCAAGATAATTGATAGTTATAATGGGGATAGGCGGCATATTTACGGAGATATTGTCGGAAAGGGCGCTGTTTTTAAGAAGGAGACTCTCTGATAAATAATCCTTTAAAAGAAGAGCATGTTGTATTATAGGTTTAGTGAAAATCAGTCGTTCCTGACAGCAGGCTTACATTAATAGTACCTTTAACGATTATGCTCCATATGGCAGACATGCTCCGCCGGCAAAGATAACGCTTTGATTTAAAATCGGAATAAGGAGGTTATGGTATGTACGAGCAAAAGCCGTGGTTAAAACATTATGGCAACGTGCCCCATACAATTAATTATCCCCGCGTTACCATGTACGAAGCGCTGGCGCAAACGGCGCAGGAGAAACCCGATTCTCTTGCCTATGATTTTCTCGGGTATACATCGAGCTACTGCCAGTTTATGACGGAGATTGACCGCTGCGCCAATGCCCTCGCGGCTCTGGGCCTGGGAAAAGGTGATCGCATCACGATCTCGATGCCCACATCGCCGCAGGGGATAATCTGTTTTTACGCCGCCAATAAACTCGGGGCCGTGAGCAGCATGATTCATCCCTTGTCCACAGCCAAAGAAATCGAATTTTATCTCAACGTGGCGAAAAGCCGCTTTGCCCTGACGCTCGATGCCTTCTACAGCAAATTCAAGGAAGTTCAATCTTCAACACCGCTTAAAACATTGATTCTGGCGCGTATTCCTGATTATTTGAATCTCTTCAAGCGAATTGGTTTCAACCTGACCAAAGGCCGGCTTATTCCCAAGGTGCCGCATGATCCGCTGGTGCGCTGGTGGGCTGATCTGATGCGGGGAACATACGCAGAGGCGCCTGAGGTCAAAATGGATACGGACGACCTGGCGGTTATTCTCTACAGCGGCGGAACAACGGGTGTGCCCAAGGGTATCATGCTCTCCAACATGAATTTTATCAGCGAAGGCAAACAGGTATCGGAATGGGGGAAGCTCTCGGACGCGGATTCCATCCTGGCGATTCTGCCGATCTTTCATGGTTTCGGCCTGGGCGTTTGCATCAATGCCTGTTTCATGGGCGGAGGAAAAAGCATTCTGGTGCCGACCTTTACACCGGAAACAGTTGCCGATATTATCAGTTCCCAAAAGCCGTCCTTTGTCATTGGTGTCCCCACTCTGTTTGATGCTTTGAGCCGCAATCCCAAGATGCAAAAGGCAGATCTTTCGTGTCTGAGGGCAACATTTTCCGGAGCCGATTCTTTGCCCCGGCCGGTCAAAGAACGGTTTGAAAACATGGTTAAAAAGCAGGGCGGCAATATTCAGCTCCTGGAAGGATACGGACTCACCGAAGCGGTTACGGCAATTATGGCGACACCGCTGGGCGGCTATCGGGAAGGGAGCGTCGGCATTCCGTTCCCGGATATGCTGGCTAAAATTGTGAAGCTCGGTACGATTGAGGAAGCGGCAATTGGGGAAGAAGGTGAAATCTGTGTTGCCGGTCCGGCCGTCATGCTGGGTTATCTCGATTCGCCGCAGGAAACCGCCGATACGCTCAAACGACATGCCGACGGAAAAATATGGCTGCACACCGGAGATGTCGGCACGATGGATCAAGACGGCTACTTTTATTTCAAATTGCGGCAGAAGCGGATGATCAAATCGTCCGGTATGAATGTCTATCCCGCCCAGGTGGAAGAATTACTCTACAAGCACCCGAAAGTGCGGGATGCCTGCGTGATCGGCGTTCCCGATGAAGCCCAGGTGCAGGCGGTAAAAGCGTTTGTTGTCCTCAAGAATCCGGCGGACGCGAGTCCGGAAACGGAGAAGGAATTGATTAACTATTGCCGGGATCAATTGATTAAGTGGAGCTGTCCCCGATCTATAGAGTTTCGCAATGATCTGCCCAAAACGCTGGTCGGCAAAGTTGCGTTCAATGTGCTGGAGAAAGAAGAGATCGCGAAGTGTGAGGCCACCGGCAAATAAGCCTAAGAAAAATGATTCTGGTTAAGGAGATATGATTAATGCAAGCAATAAATGAACTCTATGACGTTGTTGGCGATCCGCTTACTTATGCCCGGAGGCTCAAAGAACAAACCGGCAAAAAAATTATCGGCTATATGTGCACTTACGCGCCGGAAGAAATTATCCAGGCCGCCGGCGCTCATCCGCTGCGGCTGTTTGGCTCCAACAAAAACATATTTCTGGCTGACGGCCATTTGCAGGCATATTGCTGTTCGCTGGTGCGCGGCGTTCTGGAGGATGCGCTCGCCGGGGATTTAAATTTTCTCGATGGCATGATCTTCCCCCATACCTGCGATACCATCCAAAGACTATCCGATATCTGGCGGCTCAACATTTCATTCGGTTTCCATCTGGATGTCGTCTTGCCGGTGAAGCTCAATACAAAAAGCGCCCGCGATTACATGATCGATGTGCAAAACCTCTTCCGTAACGATCTGGAAAAGGCACTGCAGGTAAGGATTACCGATGACAGCATCAAAAAATCTATTTCCCTTTTCAATGAAATCCGCAGCGGATTGGAAAAAGTTTACGAATTAAAAAATATAAATCCGGAAGTAATCAGCGGCAAGGATCTCTCTGTGCTGGTTCGAGCTGCCATGATCATGGAAAGAAACGACTATTTGAAGATTCTGCAAAATGTAATTGCCGAACTGGAGAAGAAAAGTGGCGCAGCGAAAGCCCCCGGGGCAAAGCGCCTGGTGCTGGCGGGAGGCATCTGCAGCCAGCCGGACATTTATTCCGTAATCGAAGATGCGGGCGGAGTGGTCGTCGGCGATGATCTCTGCACCGGATCCCGATATTTTGCGGGCATAATAAATGCCGAAGGTGATCCTATTGCCGCTATCGCCGAACGATATGTGCAGCGGCCGGTCTGTCCGGCCAAACACATGGATAAAAATGCCCGGGCGGAAAATCTTATCAAAATAGCTAAGGACGGCAAAGCCGCCGGAGTTATTTTCCTGCTGCTGAAATTCTGCGATCCGCATGCTTTCGATTATCCGGACTTGAAAGAGGCGCTGGCTCGGGCTTCTATCCCCAGCCTGCTTCTGGAAGTAGAGGATCAGCCGCAGGCCCAGGGGCAACTCAAGACACGCATTGAAGCGTTTTTGGAAACCATATCCTGACGTTCCGACAAAAAAGTCGCTTTTGTCCTTTTTTGTCATTCCAGAGAAGAGACTGTGGCGCAACAGCAATGTCCTCCGCTGGCGGAGGTGTCACGAAGTGACGGAGGTGGAAAAAGGAATTACAACCTGTAACTTGGATAAAAATTACGGCCACATTAACAAGTCCACCCCCTTAATCCCCCGCCGGCGGGGGACAGGCAAAGGCACATAATGACACGAAAGTTAATTGCGACACAATATCGTTGCCGGCATGAACGTTTTTCGACTTTTTACGACCCCACCATATTAAGGAGATAATAATGGCTGAACAAGACCCCGAAAAAGAAAAGAGGAAAATCAAGTCCGTCAAAAAGATGAAAGACATTATGACAAACTATTATATCGAGGCCAAGACTGCGGAACAATCCGGTAAAAAAGTCGCCTGGATCACGAGCGGCGGTCCGGTGGAGCCTTTGATTGCCATGGATGTCATTCCTGTTTATCCGGAGAATCACGGCGCCATGATCGGCGCGAGCAAGATGGGTATTGATCTGTGTCAGAAGGCCGAAGCCATGGGTTATTCCAGCGATCTTTGTTCCTACGCCCGCAGCGATATTTCCTGCGCTACGGTCAACGGCGGCCCCATTGGCGGTCTGCCCAAACCGGACATGCTGATCTGCGGCAATAATATCTGCGGCACGGTACTGAAATGGTATGAAGTCCAGGCCCGCTATTTTAATGTGCCGTTGTTTATTCTCGACACACCATTTTGTCATACGCAATTTACGAAGGAAGCCCGCCAATATGTTCACCGGCAAATTGAAGAATATATTATTTTTCTGGAAAATGCCTGTGGAAAGAAAATGGATCACGACCGGATGAAAGAAGTCGGCAGGCTTTCTGTTCAAGGCCAGAGACTCTGGCAGGCTGTACTGGATACTGCTGTGAACAGACCGGCGCCGCTTTCCGCCTTTGACGCCTTTTTCCATCTGGCGCTGATTGTCACCCTGCGGGGAACAAAACAGGCTGTCGATTATTACGAAGGATTACTGGCGGAGATGAAGCAGCGCGTTGCCGACGGTATCGGAGCAGTAGAAAACGAAAAATACCGCCTGCTTTGGGATAACCTGCCGGTCTGGTACCGCACCAAGTGGCTTTCCGATAAATTTGCCGCCGCTGATGCCTGCCTGGTTGCCGATACCTACACCTCGGCCTGGTGCGGAACTTTGAAATACATCGACGAAAATAATTTTATCGAATCCATGGCCGAAGCCTACTCCCGGATTTATTTGAACATCGGCATCGATGAAATGGCGCGGATTGTGATTCAGATGATTGATAAATACAGTGCGGATGGACTGGTCATTCATTCCAACAGAAGCTGCAAGCCCTATTCGTTCGGGCAACTCGACATTCAGCGTATTGTCCGCGAAAAGCGCGGTGTGCCGTCACTTATGATCGAAGCGGATATGGTCGATGAAAGATTCTTCTCGGAAAGCCAGATTGCAACACGCATCGACGCATTTATGGAAGTAGTTAAAGAAAGGAAATCATGTACACCGTAGGTATTGATATCGGCTCCATTACCACTAAAGCCGCCGCATTACAGCATGGAAAGCTTGTCGGTACCAACCTTGTTTTTACCGGCTATAATTCCGCCGCTGCCGGCAAAAGAGTATTTACCGAGCTTCTGCAGAATATCGGAATAAACGAAACTGCGGACATTAAAATTGTTGCTACCGGCTATGGCCGCAGCAGCCTTGATTTTGCCGATAAGGCTGTTACCGAAATCACCTGCCATGCCGCCGGAGCGTATTTTCTCAACGATAAGATCCGCTTTATTATTGATATTGGCGGCCAGGACAGCAAGGCCATTCTCCTTGATGACCGGGGCAAAGTGAAAAACTTTATTATGAACGACAAATGCGCGGCGGGAACAGGACGCTTTCTGGAGGTAATGGCGCGGGCTCTGGAAATCAATCTGGATGATTTTGGTGCGCTGTCGCTTCTCGCGCAGAATCCTGCCCAGATCAGCAGTTTGTGCACCGTCTTTGCCGAGTCTGAAGTCATCTCGCTTATCTCTAAAGGAGTCGCCCGAGAAAATATTATTGCGGGAATTCATGAATCTATCGGATCGCGAATTGCAGCGCTGGCTGCGCGTGCCGGTTTGACAACACCATTAATGGTCACAGGAGGTGTGGCTAAAAATGTCGGTTTGATCCAGGCCCTGGAAAAAGCTCTGGGGTTAAAAGCGGAGGTTTCCGAATACGCTCAGCTCACCGGCGCTATTGGCGCCGCCGTCCTGGCCGGTAATTTGTAGAATTAATTGCTGTAAAGAGAAAAACAAGAAACCTTTGCACAACTGCATAAAACCAGCAATTATGTTATGCTGGCGTAGGAGACCGTTTCGTTATTCCGTGCAAGCGAAGCGCGACGAAGAGCCTGCCCCGTACTTGATACGGGGGAATCCAGTATTTTCAGTACATATTCTGGTTCCCGGCTTTCGAGACTGTGTCGCAATTGACAGATGCTGATTGCCGTCTATTCGTAATGTCCCCCGCTGGCGGGGGCAAGGGGGTGGATGTTTTTTAAGTGGCTGTAATATGAATAAGTTACACATTGGTACTACTTAGTCCACCTCCGTCACTACGTGACACCTCCGCCAGCGGAGGACACGAAATAGCAATTTATCCTATTGCGACACAGTCTCTTTCGCCGGGACGATGTCTGGATGCCGATTCGCGTGACCTTTAGGTTATTCATCGGCATGACACTATTGATAGCGCTTTTGCAATTGCGACACAGTCTCACAGGCCGGTATCCAGTATTATCATGCACTTCCTAGATTCCGGCCTAAGACAGACCTTATGATAAAAAAATACAAGGGCAAGTCTCAATCTTAAATGGTATATTTTGTTTGCCAAAACAAAAACAAACCTGAAGGAGACTTGCCATGGATAAAGGTAACAAACTTGATTTCAGCGGTCAACACATTTACGTGGGTATGGATGTCCATAAGAAGAGTTGGAGTGTAAGCATATATACGGAATGACGAATAAGGGAGTTGTGCAGGTCTTCACGGATGTCCGCTGTAATGTAGTCGTCCCTGAAAAAGAGTCCTTTCAGGGACGACTGATCAGATTAACAACTTGGTATTAAAAGCCGACTGTCAAAGCCAGATAAGGCCCGGTGTAAAGCGTATCCATCTTGAAATTGTCTGTATCCATCTTCAACTGGAGAATTTTATAGCCCAGGTTGATATCGACGAACGGAAAGGGAGTGACAGACAGATCCGCCAGGGCTTCATAAGAATAATTATTGGAACTATACCCGCCGACCGTAGCCTGTGCCCGCAGTTCCAGCAGGTTGGCCAGCAGTCCGATATGGGCGCCGATACCGATCATGGGGATCACGGAATTAAACGACTTCTTTTGATCAAAACCGGCGCCAGTTGCCTTCATTGTAAAACTCCCGGTGGAATACTTGATCTGGGCAATGCCACCCACGGAAAAACCAGCGAGGATATTTTCCATATTGATAAGATCACGCTGGTATTTGAGGTCGAACATGGAATACTGCAAATCCGACTGAATGGCAGTGCCGGTGTTATAGGTTACGCCGTTGTATGTCAGAGGTGAAGCAAGAACGGTATTGTCCGAATAGCCGAAGGGCGTAAACATCAGGCTTACATGATTCTTTCCCACTCCACCGTAGACCTCGGCTGCGTAAGTGGCCTTGTTCCCGATCCCCAGCATATCTTTCGTGTTGATGTCCGAATTCTGGATACCGCCGACGGTCGTCTGGATATCCGACTTTTTGAGATCGGGGAACCACAAATAACCCCTTGCTCCCAGTTCAAAAGCGCTCGCCTGGGCAACAATGCCAAACAAGAAAAAAATCGCTAAGAGCAATACCATCTTTCTACCATGTTTCTTCATTACACACTCCTTTCCATTATTCGTTGGGATACGCGTATTGATTTGATCCCGCTCACGCGGGACGAGCGTTAATTCTCCGCAGCTTGCTGCGATATAATAACGTTCATTTCATACCTCGACAGCGAGCTCGCGAGGTGGTTGATTTGCTATAACCTGCTTTTCTGGAAAAGAAGTATAGGGGAAAACACTGTTATATGTCAACAGGATTAAACGACTAATTTCATTGTCGTAAGATACTTTCGGCAAAGATCACAGTATGTATCTATTCCTTCCCTGGCCATCAGCTTTTGTTTTTCGGATACATCGCGAATGACTTCCGCCGGATTGCCGGAAACAATTTTGCCGGCAGGTATTTGCATGCCTCTGGATACAAATGAACCTGCCGCCACAATGACATCTTCTGAACAGACAACATTAAACATCAGGATCGCACCCATGCCGATTATACATCTGGCCTTGAGGTGCACATCGTGAAGAATTACGCCATGAGCGACAATAACATTTTCTTCGATGATCACCCGTGCGTCCGGATTGACGTGAATAATGGAATTATCCTGTATATTGCAACGGTTGCCAATTTCAATCGGGCCGAATTCCGCCCGGATAACGACGCCGGGGGCAATCCAGCATTCATGGCCCAGCCGAATATCGCCGATTAATACGGCAGCAGGGTGAACAAAAGAATCCGCCGGTACCTGAGGTCTTTTACCTTCAAATTCATAGAGCGCCATAAATTATCAACTTTTTAATTTTAATAGGTTAATGATATGTTGATCGTTCCACCTCTGCCCAATATATCATGCATATGCAGATAACCTTTGAGTTCCTTTTTCTTGTTGATGACGGCTAACGCGGTTATTTCATCTTTTTGCATATGTTCTATAGTTTCGGCCAATGAGGCGGTTTCATCAATCGTTTTGGGATTACGCGTCATTAAATCGTCAATTGTTTTCCCATCAAAGGGTATTCCGTTACTGATCAGACGGCGGACATCTCCATCCGTTAAAATTCCGATGAGTTTATTGTTTTTATCGGTGACTAATACGAAACCGACATTTTTGTGATCAATCTCCTGAATCGCTTTGCGGGCACTTGTTCCAGCAAGCACTTGCGGAATCTGCTTGCCTATTATCATGACATCGCCGACTGTTGCTTTTAATCTTGTACCCAGGCTTCCTCCGGGATGAAATTTATAAAAATCTTTTTCCAGAAATTTCCTTTTGTCAATAAGTGCAATGGCCAGTGCATCGCCCATGGCCAGAGCGGCAGTTGAACTGGATGTCGGGGCGAGGCCAAAAGGGCAGGCTTCTTTTTCCACGGATACATCAATAGTGATATCGCTTATTTTGGCAAGACTCGACGACATCTTTCCGGTAAAGGCGATAACGGGAGCGCCGATGTGGCGGACTGAACTGATAATAGGCATAAGTTCACGGGTTTCACCGCTATTGGAAATGGCCAGGAGAATATCTTCTTTCGTGACGATACCCAGGTCGCCGTGTATACCTTCCACCGGATGAAGAAAGATTGCCTGTGTTCCCGTACTTGTCAGTGTAGCAACAATTTTATGGCCGATTAAACCGGACTTGCCGATTCCGGTAATAATTACTCGTCCCTTTGATTTATAAATCAACTCAACCGCTCGGGAAAAGTTGTTATCAAGCTTATCAATTAACCGAAGAATACTTTGAGCTTCAATTTTTAATACTTCTTTGGCTCGTTTAATTGCTTCCTGGTTTCTTATCATCGTTTTACCTTTGAAAACTTATTTGGATGCTGGAAAATCCGGCTGCAAGCTAGCAAAAAATGCCGGATATGACAACAATTCAATTATTTTTTCTTCATGGCCGCAACCATTGCTTTTTCAATTCCCTTGATATCCAGGAAAGCGGCATTCCAGGCGGCAACATAATTCAAACCTTCCTCCGGACCGTGGCTCTCCATAAAATTAAGAATCTTTTTTGTTCCGCGAACTGTGGCGGCCTGATTTGCTGCAATTTCGCAGGCCAGATTAACGGCGGCAGTCATTAACGAATCCTGATTTTCATATACTTCATTGAGCAAACCCATGTTCAGTGCCTGTGAGGCGCCAATATCCCGGCCTGTATATGCCAAAAGACGTGTGTTGCCATGTCCGATTATTAAAGGTAGCCGGTTTAGTGAACCCATATCGGCAACAATGGCGATTTTTGTTTCTCGCAGGGAGAAAACCGCGTCGGTTGTGGCCATACGCAAGTCGCAGGCAACTGCAATATCCAATCCGGCGCCAATGCAATGTTTATGAATAGCGGCAATGTAAACTTTTTCTCCATTGGCGATGGCACGAAATCCCTTCTGCATTGTAAAAATCATCTCCAGGAGCTTTTCCCGTGCCTCCGCGGTAGAGGCGGCAATAGTCTCGGAATGATGGATGACGAGTTCCATTACATCAAGACCCACACTAAAAGACTTTCCTCTCCCGGCAATCACTACAGCTACAATATCTTTATCTTCTTCGATTTCTTTAATCACTGCCGGCAAATCGCGCCAGAAAGACCAACTCATGGCATTTAGTTTTTCCGGACGGTTAAAATAGAGTATGGCTGTTTTATTTTCCGGGAATTTTTCGAGTTGAAAAAAAGGGTAATCACTGATCATTTTTGGTCTCCTATAGGAAGATATTTTTGATAAATCTAAAATCCTCCGATTTATTACAGGAAAGATACTATTCTTGTCAATTAGTCTATGCAGGTGTTGACCTTAATTGCATTTATCTGATAAGGAATAAATCAACCACCTCGCAGCAGGCGGTCGAGATATGAAAGGAAAGTCATTATATCGCAGCAAGTTGTGGAGAATTAACGCTCGTCCAGCGTGAGCGGGATTAAAATAATCTTTCGAGTATGTATAATGAAAGCAATCTTTATTTCTGATGCTCATTTAAAGAGAGCCACTGACGAGCGATATGGTCAGTTAGTCAATTTCTTCAATGATATAAGGGATGGGAAGGTGAAGCCGCTTATCGATTCTGTCGGGTCAGGAGGGAAAGTAACCCCTGTTACTGATCTTTACATTGTCGGTGATCTGTTTGATTTCTGGTTTTGTAACAAAAATAGAATTTATCCGGAATTCATTTTAATCATCAATAAATTGATAGAATTGCAGAAATCAGGCATCCGGATCCATTTGAGCGAAGGGAACCATGATTTTTTTCTGAAGGAATATTTTCATGATGTTTTAGGCATGGAAGTCTTTGAAGAATGGGCTGATATTAAACTGGAGGGTTTAAGGGCATTAATTGCTCATGGTGATACAACGGATAAGACGAATTTTAAATATCGATTGTTCCGAAAAATTCTGCGCAGCCGGCTGTTTTATCATTTCCAGCGCTTCATTCCGGCCCGAATCCGTTGGATATTAGCCAGCGTGAGCTCTGTGGCCAGCAAGGAAATGACTATAGAAAACGGGGATGCGCTGGTCGAAAAAATGCTGACTTTTGCTGTGGATAAGTTTCAAAAAGATTATGATGCTGTTATCGTCGGCCACTGTCACATACCGGTTTTGCGCCACTATACCGTTGCCGGAAAGAAAAAAACATTCGCCGCCCTGGGGGATTGGATCGATCACTATTCATTTCTTTATTACGAAAATAAGAATTTCTATCTGAGTTATTATCGTTGACCAGGCAAAGGAAAATAAAGACCATCAATATCAATGACGGATAGGTTCAATCCCGCTCACGCTCGACGAGCGTTCATTCTCCGCAATTTTCTGCGATGTGGTTGATTAATAAATATTTGTCTCCTCCTTATGAAATACTGGACATATTACCTTCTATATGCTAGGAAGCCCGATCTTTTTTAAAAGATAAGTGTTAATATTCATCCCCATTGCACAATTAAATATACAGAAAGTATTGGCTTCCATACTTTAACTTTTTACCGTTTTTTATCGGTAAAAAATGTGAGGATTAGACCTATGAATTTTGGCGGAGTTTATCCGAAATCTTCCCTGCGGGATGCATTATTTGTCGTTGTTCCCGTTCCTTATGATCTTACTTCCACGTATCAGTCGGGAAGCCGCCGGGGACCGCTGGCAATAATTGAAGCTTCCACAAATATGGAGCTCTATGATGAAGAGCTCCAAAAGGAAACTTATACTGCGGGAATCCATACAACATCACCACTAGCCATTGATGCGCGCGGACCCAAACATATGGTCGGCGCCGTGCGCCGGAAAATTTCCCGAATTGCGGCAATGGATAAGATACCGGTTATGCTGGGCGGCGAGCACAGTATCAGCTTCGGGGCTGTTGGCGCTCTCCAAGAAAAATATCCGGAATTGATGGTATTGCAACTGGATGCTCATGCGGATCTGCGGGCAAGCTATCAGGGGAGCCCCCACAGCCATGCCTCTGTAGCACGAAGAATTTCCGAGATTTGTCCGCTTGTACAGGTAGGAATCCGGAGCATGAGCAAAGAAGAAGCAGATTTTCTGCCCACAAGTAAAATAAAATCCTATTCGGCTGATTTTCTTTTAGAGAATAAGGACTGGTGCGAAATAATTTGCCGGGATTTAAAAGGCGATGTTTTTATCAGTATTGATCTGGATGTCTTTGATCCTTCGATTATGCCGGCGACTGGAACCCCTGAGCCCGGGGGGCTTTGCTGGACCGATGTTCTGTGCTTGCTGAAAAAAGTTTCCCGGTCGTGCAAAGTTCGTGGCTTTGATGTAGTGGAACTGGCGCCCATTCCCGGTATCGTTGCCCCGGATTTCATGGCGGCAAAACTGATATATCGCCTGATGGGCTACATAACTGAATAACAAGGCGAGCTTTCAGCTAACAAAAGAGGTCGCCCCAAATAACTCCTTGACAAATATTGGAGATAATGGTCTAAAACCAACGTTTTCGAACAGTGCAATATCGCGGGGTGGAGCAGCTTGGTAGCTCGTTGGGCTCATAACCCAAAGGTCAGAGGTTCAAATCCTCTCCCCGCTACCAAATAAATTAAGGGGTTAGAAGTAATTCTAGCCCCTTTTTCTTTTCCCTTGTCGCCTATTGCTAAACAGAAATAAAAAAAGCGGCTGATAGCACCCGCTTCCACCATCACTTTTTCCATCAGGGAATTTAAACATCAATTACAATAGTAGGTTTATATTGTTGTTATGCTACTATAAAGCCATCATTGCAAATATCTCCGGTGTCAACCATTATCTTTCATGTTTTCATTAGCAGATTCCCTGAGGTGGATGATCTGTTTTTTTAAAAAATTCAAAAAGGGAGAAACAATGATGAAAAGAATTAAATTTTTAATAAAAGGCGGAGAAGAAAGGTGGATTAGCAATTGCCAACGCTTAATTCTCCGCTTAACAATCCTTGGGATGGCAGTGTTCGCCTTGCTGTTATCCCCACAGGTAGTGGCAGCCCAAAAGTCGGCGCCTGTAGATTTAACTACAGCAATAACGCGGGTAGCCAAACAGACTATCCCTGCTGTGGCCCACGTCGAAGTAACCGAGAAGCAGGAAGTGGCCAATCCTTTTTTGCCTTTCGCCAACGATCCCTCCTTTCGGCAATTTTTCGATATTCCGAAGATGCCCAAGAAGTTCAAACGTGAACGGAAAGGATTAGGAAGTGGAATGATCATTGATGCGCAGGGGCATATTCTCACCAACTACCATGTTGCCGGAGGAGCAACCAAAATTGAAGTATTGCTTTCCAACGGAGATCGTTACCCGGCTAAACTGGTGGGAATAGATCCCAAGACAGACCTGGCTGTCATCCGTATATCCGCCAGGAAGCCTCTGCCTTATGTAACCTTCGCTGATTCCGATAAAGTGGAGGTTGGGGAGTGGGTAGTGGCGATCGGCCACCCTCAGGGGTTGGATCAGACTGTCACTCATGGGATTATAAGCGCCAAGCACCGGCGGGGAATCACAGATCCCAGCAGCTATCAGGATTTTCTGCAAACGGATGCAGCGATTAATCCGGGAAACAGTGGAGGACCATTGCTGAATCTGCGCGGGGAAGTGATCGGTGTGAATGCGGCCATTGCTTCAGAATCAGGAGGTTTTGAAGGGATTGGTTTTGCCATTCCCAGCCACATAGCCATCTTTGTTTCCCGTGCACTCATTGCCCATGGAAAGGTTGAGCGGGGATGGCTGGGAGTCAGCATCCAGGATCTGACCCCGGAACTGGCGAAGACGGCTCATGTCGAATCTCTCCGGGGAGCCCTTATTGCTGAAGTAGTTAAAGACGGACCCGCCGAAAAGGCCGGTTTGAAGAAAAATGATGTGGTGGTGGGATATCAGGGGAAAGATATCCCTGATTCGGGTACATTTCAAAATGACGTTGCCACGACTCCTGTAGGTTCGGAAGCAAAGGTGAACATCATGCGGGATGGGAAGAAACGAGAAGTGACTGTAAAAATTGTGAACTTGCAGGAGGCAACCAAATTCCTGGCTGTGAGTATCAGAGAACGCCTGGGTGCGGAGATACGTCCACTTACTTCTACGGAGGCCGAAAAATACGGTCTCCCAGCCGATGCCGCCGTAGCTGTTAAGTGGCTGGAGTTTAAAGGCCCCCTGCAAAAAGCGGGCTTCGAGATAAACGACATTATCATGGGCGTCAACGATCAACCCGTTGCCGGTGTAAATGGTTTTATCCAACTGGCAAGCTCATTGAAGCCACATCAAAAAATCGCCATTGTGGCCGTGGACCATCGAACCGGGAATCAGGGCGTGATTCAGGTGGAAACAAAATAGAGAGACATGAAGGGATCATGTTTTTACATTTTAAGCCCGAAGAAATATGAAGGCAGATGGACATGAAATCGCGTCAAGCAACCGGTAAAATTCTGATTTGTTTCTCGTTTGTATTGTTATTATTAACCGGGTTTGGCGGCATAACCGCCGGAGAGTCCAAAATGGATAATGTAGCCATAAAGGGGTACGATGCCGTTGCATATTTCCGGACGGGCCAGGCACTAAAAGGCAGTGAGTTATTTACCTTTCAGTGGCATGGCCTGATTTGGTATTTTGTAAGCAAAGAGAACAGGGATCTGTATGCTGCCAGTCCGGAGAAATACGCTCCGCAATACGACGGTTATTGTGCCTGGGCTATGACAGAGGCGCGGAGGGCCCAAACCGATCCTGAAGAATGGAAGATTGTTGACGGGAAGCTATACTTGAATTGCAGCAGGGCAGCTTATGAAAAATGGAGTCGGGATATTCCCGGTAACATAAAAAAAGCCGATTTGAACTGGTTAAAATTTTTCGGCGGAAACTGACTTACAAATTTTATTGTTTCATCAACCAGAAAGGAGATCTTTATGAAAAAAAACATGGGAACTATTGACAGGGTTATTAGAATTTTGTTGGCCATTGTTGTCGCTATTCTTTACCTAACCGGCAACATTTCCGGTACGGCAGCCATTATACTGGGCATACTGGCGGTCGTATTTATTTTGACCAGCGTGATTGGCTTCTGTCCGCTTTACGTTCCTTTGCATATTTCGACTGTCGGGAAAAAATGATGGCAGAGAAATGGCAGCGATTTATTAAAATTTACATTATCCCGCAAAAAAATAAAGGAAGAAGGAGGGCTTGTTGAAATGACTTGGCCTGTTCGCTTACGCCGGGTGGTTTTTATATCAGCAGGGGCTCTCTGTCTTTTCTTCCATGTCTTTGAAGCCGCCGCATGTACTGCTGACCGTGGACCTGAAAACCTTGGGACCATTATTGAATCTATAGATTAAGCACTGGAAGACAATTAGAAAATCAGGGCTATGAAAAGTTCGTCCATAGCCCGGCTGCAGGATATAAACTGCCCATCTGCATTCTTGACCTTAATCCACAACCAAAAAATAGAGAACCTCGTTGATCCTGAAGAATCAGGGTAATAGAGTTTTTTGCTGAAATAATCATCATCAACGAAGTGAAGGGGTTATGTCACAAGGGGTTCTGGGCTTCAAGGACGAAGAAGTGAAGCAGGACAATGGGATGATGGGTTTGGCGAGACTACCGTTGTGCTTGCCGGATATGATCGCGCGTCATTTTCAGGTGCAACAGCGGGACTGGACAGATGCGCAGATGGTATTATCCTTGATTCTTTTGAACATAGTGGGCGAGGACTGTGTTGAGGATCTGGGCAAGGTTCAGAAGAACGAGGGATTTTGGTAAGAATGCTGTCCGGCGGTGGATCATGATTGTGGTGATGAACTTCCATGTCATCATGAAACGGCCGGTGTTAGGAGGTTCTTGGGCATCCCGGCGTGTGAAGGTGATTTGATTTCTGTTGATCAACATTCCGCACCGGATTGTTGAGAGATCATGGGACCTGATCATCCAGTTGATGAAAAGACACCCGTCCATTGAGCTTTACCTGGAGCCAGGCACCGGATTAAGGCCCCGGGACGAAAAGTGACTGATTGATGGATTTTTGAGGCAATATTTTAACTTTTAGGCGGAAGTGTATTTTGATTTGGGCGCATAACGGGAAGTTTGGGCAAATATGGGACAATATGAGAACATTGTGGGATTATTAAGCGGATAGCCTGACCAAGAATATATAGAATGAGTCCCAAAAGTAAGAAAAACCCTTTTATCTAAAAGTTGGTGGTGGATTGAGGAATATAAAACACAACTTGATTTATTGGCGGCAATTATATTATTGTAACTAGTCAATATGGGATGAATATTTAAGGAGTATTACTTAAACGATGCTGAAAGAACATCGCCGAGAATTGTCATCCATCAATCGTTTTCTCGATTTCGTAATTATTGTCATCGCGCTCAGCGCTGTATTCTATATATATTACAATACAACAATCCTCGACTTTACTGCTCTGCCTTTAAGGTGTCAGATCTTTCTTGCTGTAAATATCCTTGCCTGGATTTATTTCTCCAACCGTTTTCGTTTATACACATCCAGAAGAATGATCAAACTCTGGAGAGAGACTTTTGACATCATCAGAACTGTTACGGTATGCGTCCTTCTGGCGGCCATTGCCGCGATCCTCTCCGACCGTGAGGTTTTGGAACGTTTTTTTATTTTTGATATCCTGATAGTTGAAACCTGCCTACTCCTGATATTCCGCTACTGTTTGAAGTTTTTTTTAAGATACATCCGCAGTCGCGGTTATGATTACCGGCAGATTTTGATTTTTGGCAGAAACGAAAGATCATTACAGATTCTCCAGGAAATTGAAAACTCGCCCTATCTGGGCATCCGGGTGGTCGGCTTTGTCGACGTCGATAATGAATATAGGAATTATCACAGCGATTTTGCCAGATATCCATTCCTGGGCGACATTAATAATCTGGAAATGATTTTAAGAAAAAATGTGGTTGATGAGGTTTTTGTTTTTTTGCCGATTAAATCACTTTA
The DNA here is from genome assembly GCA_025361065.1 of Deltaproteobacteria bacterium. Classification (GTDB taxonomy): domain Bacteria; phylum Desulfobacterota; class Syntrophia; order Syntrophales; family Smithellaceae; genus MVRV01. The sequence goes on along the minus strand of JANYAY010000147.1, from coordinate 36,865 downwards.
TCAGAAAATTGAAGATATTATCAGCATCTGTGAAATCATTGGCATTGAAGTTAAGATACCAACGGACATTTTCAGCATGCAACTCTCCAAATCAACGATATCTTTTTACGGGAATGTATCGGTTATCGATCTCTTTACCAGTCCTAAGATGAACTGGCTTCTGCTTATCAAAAGAATGATTGACGCTGCGGTATCCTTAACCGGTCTGATTGTTCTGCTGCCTCTCTTCATAATCATCATGTTATTAATTAAAGCGACCTCCCGCGGGCCTGCTTTCTTCAAACAGCAACGCGTCGGTTATAACGGCCGACTTTTCAATTGCTATAAGTTCCGCACGATGGTGGCGGATGCCGAACGGCTGAAAGATGATTTGATGAAATATAATGAGATGGATGGGCCTGTTTTTAAAATCAAGGCTGATCCGCGCATTACAAAAATCGGGCAGTTCCTGCGTAAAACAAGCATTGATGAACTGCCGCAGTTACTAAATGTATTACTGGGCGACATGAGCCTGGTCGGCCCGCGGCCGCCGTTGCCAGAGGAAGTAAAACATTATGATCTGCCATCATTGCGCCGGTTGCGCATGAAACCCGGAATCACCGGCATCTGGCAGGTCAGCGGCCGGAACTCCATCTCTTTTGAAAAATGGATGGAGCTGGATCGTGAATATATTGATAACTGGTCATTAGCCCTCGACTTCAAAATACTCTTAAAAACCATTCCGGCGGTATTAAAAGGATCGGGAGTTTAATTGTCTTGAAAATAATTCATGCTGATACGGATGATCTGGACAATCCACTGCGCGGCGGCCAGCCGGTCCGCACTTGCGAGGTCAATTCCAGATTAGCGCGCCAATATGACATTACTGTTTACACGTCGGTTTATCCGGGCTGTCAGCGATCAGTTATCCGCAGCGGCATTGCCTATCAAAGGCTCGGCTTTTATCTGCCGCCCCTGGGGCTCTCGCCGCATTTGTCTTTTTTAGCCTCTCTGGGGCCACAGATAAAAAAAACGCCGCATGATCTGATTATTGAAGAATTTACTCCGCCCGTTGGATTCTGCCTGCTGCCGCTGTGGACAATAAAACCCGTGATTTCTCTTGTCCAGTGGTATTTTTTCGATTTCTGGGAGCGCCGTTACCATCTGCCGTTTTTCCGCTGGATGAAAAAGATCGCTTCTTGCCACCGCTATCGTTATTTCATCGTGCAGACGGAAGCGATGGGAAAGACTTTCCAAAGTCTGATTCCGGATGCCTTAATCAGGAAAATTCCCTGCGGCGTTGATGACGGCGCCTTTCTGGAATCAACGTCGGCCGGTGATTTTGTTTTGTATCTCGGACGTCTGGATAGAGAGCAGAAAGGGCTCGATTTCCTGCTGAACTGCTGGGTGAAAATGTGCGGCCCCGCCGGGATACCGCTTGTTCTTGCCGGTGTTGGCCCTGACCGGAATTGGCTCGAAACAGGTATTGCGGCAGCTGGCCTGGGCCGCTTGATTACATTTGCCGGACGCGTTGAAGGTGCGAGGAAAAATGCACTGCTGCAGTCCTGCCGTTTTCTGGTCATGCCTTCGCGGGAAGAAACATTTGGCATTGCCGCACTCGAAGCAATGGCTGCGGCAAAACCTGTTGTGGCTTTTGATATCGATCACCTCAATGAACTGGTAAGGCCGGATTGGGGCGCATTAATTCCGGCCTACGATGAAGATGCTCTAGGCAAAGCAATTTGCGGGCTTTGGTCTGATCCCGATTTATGCCGTGACGCGGGAACGCGGGGAAAAACGGCTGCACGAAAATACCGCTGGGATAATATAGCTAAGCAGCAAGAAGAATTTTATCAGGAAGTAATAAAGAGAGAAACAAAATGAAAATAGCCTTGTATTATCCCTGGCTTTATACTTATGGTGGCATTGAGCGCTCGATGCTGGAATTATTATCGCGCAGTCGCCATGAATGGGATGTCTATACGGGTCATTACGAACCGGAACATACATTTCCCGAATTAAGAAGATTCAAAATCAAAACACTGAATGAATTATCGGTTGATCGCAGTATCAGCGCAGTTTTCAAGGCAGCTGTGCAGATAATATCGCAAAAAATACCGCTTAGCAGCTGTGACGCTTTTGTTGTCTGGTGCGAAGGTCTGGGAGATTTTGCCGTTTTCCGCAATCATCGGTTGCCGACATTCAATATTTGCAGCACGCCGTTACGCGCGGCATTTGATCCGGTTTATCAGAGGCAGGTGCTGGCAGCGCGCCACGGTGTGTCCCGCGTGGCTTTTTATATTTTCCGTTCGTTATTCCGGATGGCCGATAGAATGGCGTGGCGCCATTATGACGGAGTCATTACGACCAGCGCCGAAGTAAAAGACCGTATTATTAAAGGCGGTTTATATCAGGATGGCCCCGGAATGCAAATGTGCTACCCCGGCATTGACTGGAGCGCTCTTGATGGCGAGGTGAGTTATGAGCCGCTGCTTTTGGTTGCCGGTAGAATCTCGTGGACAAAAAATATCGAGCTGGCCATCTTGGCCTTTCAGAAGGCCGGTCTACCCGAACCGTGGCAACTGGTTATCGCAGGATTTGTTGACCGCAAAAGTGAGACTTATTTGCGGAAATTAAAAAATCTGGCCTACGGCACGGACCGTATAAATTTCATTATTTCACCTTCCGACGCCGGGTTGCGCGACCTTTATAGCCGTGCTTCAGCCATTCTTTTTCCGCCTCTCAATGAGGATTGGGGCATTGTTCCTCTGGAGGCAATGGCGATGCGCAAACCGGTGATGGCCAATAACAGCGGCGGGCCACAGGAGAGCATCATTGATGGGAAAACGGGCTGGTTGCTGCCGCCCAATGCAGAATGCTGGTCTCGCGCATTAAAGTCTTTACCGGAAAATCATGATATGTTAAAAAAAATGGGCGAACAGGCCAGGGAGCATTCCCGCAAATACGACTGGTCACAATTTGTTCATGGCATTGATAACGCAATTGCAAGGTGGGTGGAAGCCTCGGGAAAAAATAATAAAAAGCAAAGGCGATAATTATGAAAAAAAACGGCTTGGACATACCGGGCAGTGTTGCTGCCAGCGTTGACAGCGAAACGAACATATCGACACGGGAAATACTGTCAAAATTATTTTACCGCTTCCGGATATTTTTGGCCTGCACCATCCTGGTGCCGGTAATTGCCCTGCTGGTCACTTATATGGTGCCGCCGACGTATAAAGAATCGGCCAAAGTACTCATTAAAAATGAAAAATTATCTTCTTCTTTTTTCGGTGATATAGCCGCGGAAAGGCAGCTTATCTCCGGTCAGAGCAATGCGGAGATTATGAAGAGCATACCCGTCAGCCGCCGCGTTGTGGAGAGCCTGAAATTGCAAGGCGCCGACATTGCCAAACCCGCCTATAAAGTGCTGATTGATCAGTTCACGCGGCCTTTTTACTGGCTCTTTAACGGGTGGCGGGAAAGTTCCGGTAAAGCCGCCTCTGAAGAGGAAATAATTCAACTGGCTGATGATTTAAAGGAAACTATCGAAACTAAAATATTTCAAAAAGAGAGAGGCGATTTTCTCTACAGCGATGAATTGATTGAAGTAACCGTTAAATCTCCCAATCCGGGGAAAGTTGCCCTGATTGCCAATCAGCTCTGCCGGAGTTTTATTGACGAGTATTATGTTATTTCGGAAGCCGAAGCTCTGAGAGCTTACGAATATCTGGTGAAAGCGGAAGCGCAGTTGACATCGACAGGGCAAATGATTGACTCTGTCCCGGAAAGCGACAATAGAAATGTCCGAACCAATCCTATGGTGGAAAGCGCCGCCCGCCAGGTCACCGATCTGGAAAGAGAAGTGGCGCGCTTAAGCCAAATATATAAAGAAAATGAGCCCGAAATTATTAAAGCAAAGGTTGAATTGGCCAGAGCCCGCGCACGCCTGAGTTCTCATGAATCAACGGAATCGGCAAAATCATTATTAAGTCTTTATAAAGATAAAAAGAGGCAGGCGTTTATGTCGGTGCAGCTTTATAAAAACCGGCTGGTGCCCATTTCGATTGTGGAAGAAGCCGTTCCGCCTAAAAAATCAGATCTGATCATAGCCGGCAGATATTTACTGGCGGGCTTAATCGGTCTTGTGGCCGGTGCATTGCTCGGTTTTGCCCTGACAATATTTCTTTCCGCCATCGACAGCCGCCTATATACACCCTGGGATATGGAAAGATTACAAGGCATTAATGTTATCGGCAGCATTGCCGCCATTGATGATTCCAGCGCGAATTTGAATAACTTAAAAGCTCTGCCGCTGAGGCAATCGGCGCCGGCGCTGATTCAGACGCTGGGCAAGCTGGATTTAATAGGCAGGGATAAGTGCCGGTTCATCCTGGTTACCAGTACATCGGATAACGAAGGAAAGACTTTCACCTCTTTACAGATGGCCTGCGCCCTGGCGCGCGACAAAAGAGCCAGAATCCTTTTAATAGACAGCGATTTTGAAAAACGGGAAATATCAAGAATTCTTCACCACCTGGATAGTGAAGGATTGATTGAGATTCTGGGCGCCGGTAAAAATACAAAGGATGTTATCCGCCCCACCGAAATCGCCAATCTCGATTTTATTTCGGCCGGTTTGATTCAGGACAGAATGTCACTGGGATTCTATCACAAGAGTTTAAGGCAGGCTTTCGATGATGTCGGTTCCCAATACGACACCATTATCATTGATTCCACCGGCATTCTGATTTCCAATGATGCGGCGCTCTTCGCCTCCGAGGTGGATGGCGTTATAATGGTCGTTAAATCTGGAGAAAGCAGGCGGGAACCTTATTTAAATGCAGTGATGGCGCTCAATCAGGTCGGCGCCAATATACTGGGAACGATTTTAAATTTCCGTCGCTTTCCCATCCCCTACTATTTTTATAAAAGTTGATGAATATGACCAGCGGCATTCTGACTACGGCTTGGCAACATGATAAGGCGCGAAGCTTCCTTGTTCCCGGTTGCCTGTCGGTTTTGTGCGGCTTGGGCATCGTCTTTGCCTTTGAGTTGCGCGCTTCTTTCCAAATTGCCCTTGCCGCCGGCTTCATCGGAACTGCCATATTTTTTATGAGCCCCAATAAGCGCATTTTGCTGGTTGTTGCCTGGATATTGATTCATCCGCTCAGCCTGGAAAAAGTATTTATTGTTGGCCAGGCGCTGCTGCCCGGTTTTTTTCCGCCCGCTGTTATTCTTGCGGGATCGGATATTGCTTTGTATGCCTTATTGATTGCGCTTCTGCTGGAAGCGGCCTATACGGGGGAAAAAGCATGGTTCTGGCCTGCGGCACTGACCCCCATGGCCATATTTACCTTATGGGCAATAATTGTTTTTTTTGTGCAGGGCGCCTCGCTGATCTCGGCTTTGGCAACATTCCATACTTTTAAAATGTTGCTTTTCGTCCTGATTTTGAGTTCGGCAATCAGGACCCGCGAAGAATTTATGCTGATCGTCATTGCCATTGCCCTGGCGGTAGGTATTCAGGACATTCTGGTGGGGCTCGCGCATGCGACCGGCACGATTGTCGCCGCTTCGGCGAAATTAAAAGTAAGTTTGATGACTTTTTCCGGCAGTGAAGGAGAACAATATATCCGGGCGACAGGAACATTAGGTCATGTCAATCAGCAGGCGAGTTTTTTAACTTTTTTTGTCCTGCCTCTTTTAGGCCTTTTATCAGTGAAAAATAAAATTTGGAAAGCTTTCGGCATCGCCGTCATATCCACTGCGCTGGTTGCCGTTATTCTGACATTTTCCCGCAGTGCCTGGGCTTCCTATGCGCTGGCGGTTTTTTCTATTTTTGTCTATATCGGGGTAACGCTTCCCTTCAGTAAAAAACAGTGGGTCGCTTTTTCCATCACTGTAGTTGTTTTTTTGTCCATCCTGCTTGTCTATCAGCGTCCTATTATCAACAGAATAATTTATGGCGATGAAGGTGCGACGGATTCACGCAAAAGGGCGATGAAGCTTGCTTTTGATCTTACAGCAGCCAACCCTTTGCTGGGTGCAGGCCCCGGCAACTTCGCCAGTGCAAGTATGCAAATTTACCCGCCCAGCCGCCTGGACGTGGTCTGGCTCAAGCCGATCGAACGGCACCGCGACTGGATGTATCGATACGGGAGACTGGAAATAGCTTCCGTCGAAATGGCGGATAATCAGGTTTATGTGGTTCCCCTGCCCGTACACAACAAATACCTTCTTGTGCTGGCCGAGTTGGGCATTATCGGCCTGTTTCTTTTTATCTGGTTTCAATGGCGAATATTTCGCCACATCCGGATCGCCCTGAAGGCGAAAGACAAATTTCTTTTCTGGTCAGCTCTGGGCATTCTGGGCGCTTTCTTTGCCTCGCAATCATACATGAATCTGGATTTATTCGCGGATGACAAGTCCATGGCCATTTTGCTTATTATTCCCGTTCTGGCATTAAGCCTCAGCAGAATTGTCCGGGCGGAGCTGGAGGCAGCGGCGCGATGACCAGACCATCAGGAGTCGTGGGCGGCAGTTTGATGCTGATCGCCTCCCGCGTTATTGCTTCGGCCTGCGCCTTTATCCTTTTCTGGGTGATATCCCAAATATCAGTAGGTCAAGCAGGGGCCTTTCGCACAATTTTTGTTTTTTTTATATTTACGGAATTTCTTCCTCTCCTGGGGATGCAGCAATATATTATCCGGGAAATATCAGTCTTGTCAGGACAAATTAAAAGATTTATTTTTCATGCCTTCATCTTTTCCCTGATCATTGCTCTAATCATCATTGCCTGCCTGCTGGCCACTGCCTTTTTCGGCAATTACAGCTCTGTGGTATCGGGAGGGCTTTTGCTGGTGGCTTGCGCGCTGCCGGCAACCGCAGCAGTGCTCTGTCTGCAATCGGCCTTAATCGGCCTTGGCCGGGGCGCTGCCTTCGGCTTTATTCAGGGTCTGGAAACAATTATTCGCACCATATGCGGAATCATCCTCATCTATTCGGGCCAGAGTATTATCATGGTTTTCGTCTCTTTTATCGTCATCCGGTGGTTAATCGCTCCCGTATACTGGCTCGCTATCTCGCGGCATTGCAGCGGGGAAACCTGGCGCTTCGATCCCGTATTTTTCCGCATTTTTTTAAATCAGGCGCCTACATTTGCCGGAATTCTTGTGCTTTTTCTGATTATCCGTTTTTCGGCGCAGTTGATACTTCCCTGGATGAAGGGAGATGAGGCCGCCGGTTTTTTTGCCGTCGCTTATCAGTTTCTCGATCTGGCGCTCCTGGTTCCGACGGCATTTATCATCAACCTGCTGCCCATTTTTTCCCGGCAGGCCCGAGTATCTTTAGATGAACTGAATAATTATTGCCAGAATGCCTTAAAGCTGATTGCTCTGGCTATTATCCCCGCGGTAGTAGTTGTCTTCATGCAGACTGAACCAATTGTTCTTTTAATTTTTAAAAAATCATATTTGCCCTCCGTGCTTCTCCTGAGAATAATCATCGGCATAGCTCTGCTGCTGGCCGTGGATCAAATATTTTCCACGGCCATGATTGCCGGTGGCCGGCAGAAAACAGACCTTCTAACGCTTTCTTTTGGCGCTACAGTTATATTGCTTATTCTCTGGCCGATGATATACACCTTCGGAGCCGTGGGTGCGGCAGCGGGATATTTCGCGGGAGTATTCTCCCTTGTTGTTGCCCGTATATTGCTGGCGCGTTCTTTTTTGAGGGATTTCAATTTAGCAAGCTTGATCTGGCGGCCCGTAATGGCGGGCTTCGCGGCGGCGGCGATTATGGCGGCGGCGCCATTTTACTGGCTTATTAACATTTGTATCGGTCTGTCTGCATATTTATTGCTGATAATTTTATTGGGAGCAATCAGTAAAGAGCAAAGAAAATCTATGTCGCGGTTATTTGCAATCGATGCTGCAGCCGGGGAAAAATCATAATGATAAAGCTTTCCATTATCATTGTCAGCTACAACACCAGAAAATATCTGGGCCAATGCCTGAAAAGTATTTATGATACGGTTCAGAATATTGCCTTGGAAGTTATTGTGGTTGATAATGCGTCCACTGATGGCAGTGTGGCGCTGGTGCAAAACAATTACCAGCAGGTGCACCTGCTGGCCCAGGCAACAAATACCGGTTTTGGCAGAGCCAATAACAGCGGCTTTAACTTAAGTAGCGGTGATCATGTAATGCTGCTCAATCCGGACGCTGCATTGCTGCCCGGCACTGTTGCTGCACTGTCGGATTTTCTGGAAGAACACCCGCAGGCGGGCGCGGTTGGACCTGCCGTCTATCTGCCGGATGGAAAACTCCAACCCCGCATATGCGGCAACCTGCCCTCGCTACGCATTTTGTTTAATGAAAGTTTTTTCCTCAGCGCGTTATTCCCCGGTTTGGCTTTGTTTCCGGGATTGCATCGGGAACGCTTCTCGGACCCGGTAACAGAAGTCGGCTGGATATCCGGCGTCTGCATGCTTTTTCGCCGGGAAGCCTATCGGAAGGTCGGTGGCTTTGATCCCGATTTTTTTCTGTACGCGGAAGATATTGATATTTGCCTGAGACTGAGAAATCTGGGTTGGCAGGTCTTTCATCTGCGCAACACCGCCCTCCGGCATCATCGGGGCGGCAGTTCCCGATCCGACCGGGAAAAGATTGAAAACAGCGTATTGCAACAAAGGCATTTATTAAAGATATTGGCGAAAAATGCGGCAAGCGGGGAAATACTGACGGCCAGAGTAATTATTGGTATGGGGCTTGTTTTGCGCCTGATACTGGCTGCTCTGGGCACCGCGGCAGGGAGACAGAGGTACCGGATGCTGCTTGCTTCATCATGGTGCAGGTTGCAGGATATCTTTCGCACGGGGGCCGGTTAAAATGAGAATCGGGATAGATGCGCACATTCTGGGAAAAAACAAGGGCGGCGTGGAAAAATATTTAAGGCAGCTTGTTCTATACCTGCCGCAGGTGGCACCCTGGTATGACTATGTTTTTTTTGTCAACCGCCGCTATCCAGTTCCGGCTGACAGTCCGGCTAATGTAACTTATGTGACGCTGCCTTTTTCCGATCCGCTGATTGAACGTTCGGTTATATTGCCCTGGCTCGCTCTAAAGCATCGCCTTGATTTGCTGCATGTGCAGCGGATCACGCCGCCGCTGGTAAATTGTGCCCTTGTTGTTTCCCTGCATGATATACTGCCGCTGACTAATCCGCGCGATTACCGCGGTTGGCGCAACGCGCTGGTCCGGTTTATGACTCCGCAAAGCGCGCGGCGGGCCAGCCGTATTTTAACCGTCAGCGAAACGACAAAAATCGAGATAGTAAAAACCCTGCATGTTCCCGCAGCAAAGGTCGTATTCGTCTATAACGGGATAGATCATAAATTTTTCCGGCCGCAGTTGGGAAAGGAAACCATCTCCGGGCGTTTTTCTTTCTTATCGGATCCTTATATACTTTACCTGGGCGCGCTGGAAACAAGAAAGAATCTGGAGGTGGTTCTATCGGCCTTTGCCGGATTTCTTGCCTTGATTAATGGTACAACCAGGCTGATTATCGCCGGTGGTGATCGGACTTCCGGCTATGGACAACGATTAAAAAAATTGGTAAGAGAAAAACAATTGTCGGACAATGTTGTTTTTACCGGTTTTGTCTCCGATAGTGAATGTTTGGAATTGCTGCGCAACGCCCGCTTATTTCTGGCGCCTTCCCGCGGCGAAGGCTTTGACATTCCGCCGTTGGAGGCCATGTCCTGCGGCGTACCGGTTATCTGTTCCGATATTGAAGTTCATCGCGAATTATTTGCCGGAGCGGCTGAATTCTTTCCCCCTGCCGAAACGGATATATTGGCGCAATTAATGGCCGGACTTTGGGAAGGAAGTCAGCTCAGGGAAAGTATGATCCAAAAGGGTTTATTGCTGGCAAAAAAATTTACCTGGGAGAATATGGCTTGTCAGACAGCAGATGTGTACCGAGAGATAGAACAAATGTGATAATATTAATGATTGTTTCCCACATATTAAATACGATACGGAGATAATTAATGTTGTCGAGAAACAGGAAATCATTATTACTGACCATAGCGTTTCTGCCGGTAATTATTGTCATAATTATCTTTTTTAATTACGGTTGCAAAGCCACTTCGCAGGATGCAAAGCCTAGCGGAGGAGACATTGTCTGTGTTGTTAATGCCGACCATGAACTCGGTGTGGTGGAAAGAGGATTGTTCGGCACTAATTCCGAATGGTTCAATAATGGTGGGGGTCTTGTCTCCAATCAGGGAGTCCTGGATACCACCTTGATTCATCTCGCCAAAAAGCAGGGAATTTCACTGGTGCGTTTTCCCGGAGGCACGCTTTCTGATTTTTACCACTGGCAGGACGGCATAGGCCCGCGAGGCAGCCGTCCGGTTCGCCCTCATTACACCGATCCGTCCAGTTCGGCAAATGTCTTGGGCACGCCGGAGCTGATTAAGTTCTGCCAGGCCGTGGGCGCCCAGCCCCTGATCACCGTCAACGCGGGCACCGGCACCGCCTCGGAAGCCGCGGGATGGGTGGATTACTTAAATGGCGCCACTAATGCGAGGCGCATCAGCGACGGCCTGCCGCAGCCGCTGAATGTTAAATTATGGGAAGTCGGAAACGAGCTTTATCTTAATGGCAGCGATGCCGAAAAGAAGATAACTTTGCCGCCCGATGTTTACGCGGAAAGATTTTTATCCTACGCCAGCGCAATGCGTGCAGTTGATCCCTCTATTTCACTGATGGCCATCGGTATTGCCGGTTCCTACAATGTTCCCTTTGGCCCTTATCCGGACTGGAACAAAACCGTTTTGGCGAAGGCCGCCTCCGAGATAGATTATATTGCCGTTCACAACGCCTACTTCCCGGTGATTATGAACGAAAAAAGTCCAGTGGCCCGGGATGTCTACCAGGCTGTCTGGGCGGCGCCCGAGGCGGTAAACCGCGACCTGACCGAGCTCAGCAGGCTTATTTCCCAGCATGAAAAAGGACGCACCATTAACATCGCCGTCACGGAATGGGGGCCTCTTTATGCCATTCTCGATCCTGTCTGGTTCGACCATGTCAAGACGCTGGGTTCGGCTGTTTACGTAGCGCGGATGATACAGGTTCTGATGAGCCACCCCCGCGTCAAGGTGGCCAATTACTTTAAATTTACCGACCAGACCTTTATGGGTTGGGTTTCCGCTGAGCATCAACCGAAAGTTCCTTATTTTGTCATCGAGTTATTCGCGAAACATTTCGGCAGCAGGCTTATCGCAACCAGCATTAACTCGCCGCTGTACAGTTCCCGAAAAATGGGAATGGCCAATGCTGAAAAAAATATACCCCAATTGACTGCTGTGGCATCTCTGAATCAAAACAAGGATAAGCTGTTCGTGAATATCGTGAACCGTGCCTGGGATAAAACTCATAAAGTAGCATTTCAGACAAAGGGTTTTGCGGTAAATGCCAATGCTTTAGTCTGGGAAATCAGCGGTCCCGACGTCAAAGCACATAATGGGAACGATTCGCCCAGCTGGTGGCCTGTTGTATCCACCGACCCACCGCCGAAACCGGCCGGCCAGGCCACTGTCGGCATTATGAAAAAACAGCATAACCTGGCAGTACCTTTAACGATACTGCCTCATTCCATTGTCACCGTGGAAATTACCCGTCAAAAAAAGTGGAAGGGGAAATACTATGAACAATAACCGGGAGAACAAAGTCATAATTACCGAAGAAACAATTTCCTGGAAAATGGCCGCACGGATGCTGCCTTTCCTGCTTAGTGCAATTGTCTTTGTTTCCGCCTGTTCGACACATCAGGGTATCCTGGTCAAAAGGCCCAACGAAGAACCGCAGAAATTTTCCGGCGACACAAAGCAGCTGCCTTCCGGCACGGAGGAATTTGTTATCGGACACGGCGATGTGCTGCGCATCGAAACTTTTCCCATCAAAACTCTGCGTAAGCCTTTCGTATTGGACACTGAAAATCTTCTTTATATCCGCTTTTATTTCGGTAAAGGGGAATACCACTTAATAGCCGGCGACGAACTGCGGGTTAATTTCCTGGCCGACAGCAAAAATAATTTCGACGCGGTTGTCCGTTTTGACGGCATGATTACTATTCCGACTATCGGCGAACTCACTGTGGTCGGCAAAACACCAGCGAAGATTGCCAAGGAAATTTCCCGGTTGTTGCGCGACCGGATGCGGGACCCGCGCTCCACGGTTACCGTTCTCACTGTTAATTATTCTCTTGTGGAAGCGCTGACCGGCGATTATTCTATTTTACCGGACGGCAAAATACTGTTGCCCATGCTGGGCGAATTTTCAGCAGCGGGGATAACTCCGGCGCAACTTTCCGAAAACATTTCCGCGGCGGCAAAAGAAAAGTTCGGCAATGATATCAAAGCGTCGGTTATTCCCCGTGACGTTATTCCGAAAAGGCTGGGGCTGTTGGACCGTAATGTAACGGTCACTCCCGCCGGCGATATTACCATCCCGGAAATCGGTTTGATTAAAGCGGCCGGATTAACATTGCCGCAATTGCAGAAGAAACTTCATGATGTCTTGCAGGTAGAATACACCAACCCGATTTCCCTGTCGGTGTTTCTGATCTCTTCGGCCAGCCGGACTATTTATGTCAACGGGCAGGTGAGAAATCCCGGCGCCATCCCGCTTCATCACAATCTGACAATGCTTAAAGCCATTATGCAGGCCGGAGGCGTGACGCCGGAAGGGGACCTGACTGAAGTCGTCCTCATCCATTATGACGGCAAGGGCGATATCACGGTTTATAAAACCAATCTTCAAGAAGTTATGGAAAATAATCTTGCCCTTCAGGACTTGAAACTCTCCCCGCTGGATGTTATTTTTGTGCCGCAGACCGGAATTGCCCAAGCCAATCAGTTTGTTGACCAGTATATCAACAGGATGTTGCCATTTGCCAGAAGCGTCAATTACAACTTCAACAGAAATCCAGATTTAACTCAGTAAATTGCAGGATCGAATTAAATATGAATATTTTTGGCAGAAGGGAAAGGGAAGGGGATCAGTAGCTAATTCGCAGTAAAAGGCGGCATCTGCCGCATTGCGATAACACAGACTAAAACGATTAACTTCTTTTTCTTCGTAGTCCCAACAGCCCTAATAATCCCGTGCCGAGCAGCAGCAGAGTGCCTGGTTCCGGAATCGGAACAGGATAAAGGTAGGTGCCGAAGCCATCCAGTTCAAGTATCCGCGGGCCGCTCGCCCAATAAGTCCCTCCATACTGGACAAATACCGCCTGGAAAGACTGAGCATTGATCGCGAGATCTCTTACCTCGAGGGCCAGTTCGTTTTCCCCGGAATCGACGACGCCATAAGGCGGTATTGAAGCACGAGTATAAAAGTTTATCCAATCCGAACCGTTGTAGTAATTAAGCCGGAACTCCTTAAAAGAACGGGCATAGGACTTGTGCTCCTGGTCATAGTCAAAGTCATAAACTGCAAAAAGGTTGAAACCTTTTAAATTAATAAGAACCGGGGTATGCCATTCAATAAAATGCGGATACCCTGCCTCAAAATCATCAGCAAATAAGGTATAACCAGGTTCAACCAAGCCAGAACTATCGCCAAACATATTCCCAGCGTTATTTCCGGGAACGATATGGGAAAATTTATCCACTACGGCGCCCTGGCTGATATCCCATAGATCATCACCTACCGGCGCTATCGCCTGAGCCGTACCGCAAGCTAAGAAAAACATAAGGGTCAAAAATTTTATCAGACATAACTTGTTCATGATTGAACTATAATAATTTCGGGCTTTTATGTCAAGGAAATCTTGGCCAATACCTTTTTCTGCTTGACAAATCAACCACCTCGCAGCAAGCTGCCGCGGTATGAAATGAGCGTCATTATATTGCGAGCTCGCTTCGGAGAATTAACGCTCGTTCCGCGTGAGCGGAATTAAAACCATATCAATTTATAGATGACGGCAGCCAAATAATGAGATACATTTTTTTCGCCTGCAATATGACCGGGTAGGTGATAACGTTGGACTATCGGAGATTTCATGAAAAAAAGCGCAGGTAGCACCGGCAGTATTGACGTGGTTTTATTTGATTTTGGCGGCGTGATTGCTGAAGAAGGATTTCGAAACGGTTTGAACGTTATTGCCAAAGCAAACGGACTTGATCCGGAAGAGTTTCTGGAAGCGGCAGCCGATGCCATTTATTCGTCCGGTTATCTTACAGGAAAATCTCCGGAAAAAGCATTCTGGAAAGAATTAAAGGAAAAAACAGGTATTAAAGGAGATGATGCTGATCTCCGGGCGGAAATTTTATCCCGGTTCTTATTGAGAAGTTGGATTATTGATCTGACCAAAAAGTTAAAACAGAAAAATATCAGCGTCGGCATTCTCAGTGACCAGACGGACTGGCTGGATATACTGGATCAACAATTCGATTTTTTCCGCTGGTTCGACTATGTTTTCAACAGCTATCATTTGGGAAAGGGCAAGCGGGATATCAGTATCTTTGACGACATTGCCCGGGTATTGAACACGCGAGCAGACAGGATTCTATTTATTGACGACAATCCGGGAAACATTGACCGGGCAAGACAAAAAGGTTGGAAGGCCATTTTGTATGTTGATCAGGAATCCCTGGAAAAGGATTTTGGAAAAATCGTGCCGTTTGGGATTTCAAACAATCTCTAACTAAATGAGATGATTATGATGGTGAATAATTCATTATATCTCTTTTTTAAACCATTTCACCAGATAGTCGGCTATTAATTCTTTTTCCGGGCCGTCAGTCGAACAATGCGGACTGTTCTCCAGCACCACTGTCTTCTTTACCGGCGACGTAATTAGACTGAATATATAATCTGCCGCCCGGACAGGAACTGCCTCATCTTTTTTAGATACGATGATCATTGTGTCGCAGGAAACGAGCGGCATCTTCTTCTTTGTGAGTTTCTGTAATTGCAGAAGTTCCGCGCCCATTGAAATATAATGCCAGCGCCAGTATTCCTCGGCCAGAAATATTCTGTCCGGGTCCTTTGATTCATCAGTCCAGTCCCGTTTCTGCTTTTTTACAAAGTATTTCAAAAAAGGCGTAAGCTTTATTGTCCATTTCAGATTAATAATTGCCGGAGAAATCAGAGCCATTCTTTCAATATTAAACCGGGAAGCGAGAAGTAATGTTAATAATCCGCCCATGGAAAAACCAAGCAGGTGCACGGTGTCATATTCCGCCTTTAAATTAAAATAGCAGTCGGCGGTATGCCTGAGCCAATCCTGATAATCAGTTTCATGAAAGTCGGAAGCGTTGGTGCCATGGCCGGGGAGACGGGGTATTAAAACAGTAAAACCCTGCCTGTTTAACATTTCACCAGCGTAGAGCAGATCTTGAGGATATCCATTATAACCATGAACGGCAAGAATCGCCGTGGAACCGCCTTGGAGAAAATGTGGCAGAGCTGATTTACAGCTTTGTGTAACCCGGCTGATTTTTGTCAAATTCATTTTAGTCTCACTTTTTTATCCCGTAATCAGTTCGGCATATAAAACAGATTATTTATAACAAATGTCAAGAACATTTCTCGCCATAGAAAACTGTTTATGCAAAATCATCAGGATGCCGGATCTACCTTTTTCATTCGTCGTTGATTGATAGAGAAGTCCCTGTTGCGATAATAAAAACAGTGGATTTATTGCCGCTTATGCCTTAATAAATTACTAAAAATCCTGCTCACGCGGGACGAGCGTTAATTCTTCGCAGCTTTTTGCGATATGATGACGTTCATTTCATGCCTCGACAGCTTGCCGCGAGTTGGTTGATTCGTGGACGGTTTTGAATCAAAAAAGGGGAGATAAAATCATGGATAAAAAGCTGGAGTTCAGCAAGGGCAAGACATTTCTTCTCGGGTTCGGGTTCCTTGGAGTATCAATGATCTGGGCCATGTATAATGCCTATCTGCCGGTCTTCCTCAGGGAAACTTTTCAGCTTCCTTTTTCGGTTGTCGGAGCAATCATGACTATTGATAACGTTTTTGCCATACTTCTGCTACCCTTCCTCGGTGCGTTAAGCGACAGCACAAACACAAGAATCGGGAAAAGACGGCCCTATATACTGATTGGCGCCCCCCTGGCCATGATATTCTTCATACTCATTCCTTTTGCCAACAAGACGCAAGTTCTCGGTCTCATGATGCTGACGGTCATATTCATGAATCTGGCTATGGCTATATACAGAACACCGGTGATAGCGCTGATGCCGGACATAACGCCTTCTAAATACCGCAGCCACGCTAATGGTATTATAAACTTCATGGGGGGGGCGGGTGCGCTGCTGGTTTACTTTGGAGGAAAACCATTGTACGATAAGAACATATCTTACCCTTTCATCGCAGCAGGTATATTTATGTTTATCGCCTGCATGCTTGTTGTCGTTTTTATTAAAGACGACAGCTACACCCAAAGCGCAACCGGCCCTGCCGAATCCATTTCCTTGAAAAAATCATTTTATGAACTGATGGACAATTTAAAGGATGTAGTTCGCGGGGAGAAAAGCCTCCTGGCGGTTCTTTGTGCGATATTCTTCTGGTTTGTCGGCTTTAACGCCATTGAGACTTTTTTTACAAGCTACGCGAAATTCTATATGGGAATGAAAGAAAGCACGGGCGCGATGATCCTTGGATTCTATTCGCTTTTTTTTATCATAGCAGCGATCCCCGCCGGGCTTATCGGCACAAAATACAGCAGAAATAAAACAATCAGGATCGGCTTATTTTTCCTTTTATTTTTGATGATAGTAGCAACTTTTTTCAAAACATTTCTGCCGGTGGCGATTTTATTTTCGTTTGCCGGATGCGCCTGGGCTTTCATTAATGTCAATTCGCTGCCGATGGTGGTTGATATGACGACTGCGGAAAAGCTGGGTGGATACACAGGGCTTTATTATTTTTTCTCACAGGCCGCAAATATCGTGGCGCCTCCTCTTTCCGGCTTAATGATTGATATTTCCACAGCCGGTGGCCAAAGGCCGGAGGGCTACCTGGCGCTCCTGTTTTTCTCAGCGTTTTTCTTTCTTGTATCGTTTATAATTATGCTCTTTGTGAAAAGAGGCGAAGCGCATGAGTAAGGAAATAAAAGTGCTCGGGCACAGGGGATACCGCGCCCGATATCCGGAAAATACCCTGCTCTCCTTCAGTAAAGCTTTTGCCGCCGGCGCCCACGGAATAGAATGTGACGTGCAGAAGTGCGGGGACGGCCACTATATAATAATTCATGATGATACGATTGACCGTGTTTCCGGTCAAAGCGGAAGTGTCGCTGATATGAAGCTGAATGTTCTAAAAGACGTTGATATAGGTGACAGCCAAAGAATTCCGGAACTGGAAGAATTCCTCAAGTTTCTGCCGTCAAATAAGATCATCAATATTGAATTGAAAGAGGAAACGCTCACGGCCGACGACTGTCCTGTAATCTGTGATATGCTGCTAAAATATCTGGACAGAAAAAATCTACTTGTTTCATCTTTTGAACATGCCCTGCTTCCTTATTTTAGGGAACGTCAGGTGACAATAGGGATGCTTCTCGGAGAAAAGCATTTCGGCCTCGGAATTATCAATATTGCCAGGAGAATAGCAAAAATAAAGCCTCAATACTTAAACATTCCCGTTGATATCTTCCAACATATAAACAAAAATCGGGTTTATTTAATGATCGGACTGCTAAAATTATTCAGGAAGAAAATTGCTTTCTGGACAGTAAACACCGATAAACAATTTGACCTGATTGCCAGTGTCGCGGATATAATAATAACAGATGATGTTCCCCGCATAATCAACCACCTCGCAACAAGCTCGCGAGGTATGAAATGAACATCATTATATCGCGAGCGAGCTCACGAGAATTAACGCTCGTCCCGCGTGAGCGGGATTAAAAAACGTAATAATTCACTTTATTGATAGCCGTGCCCATTTTCACCCCTCTAAAATCAAGCATATAGTTCTCGCTGTTGTTTAGCGAAACCGTCGTCATCAGCGTCTTTCCGCCGCCTGAGTCTTCCGTGGTCATTTCCATGACAAAGCCGCTCACCGAAAGAGTATTGTGCTTAGCGGCCATCTTAGCAGCGCGAAAAACACCCAAATCGTTAGATAAGCTTATCTGGTCTGTAATCCAGACTTCGCCGAAAATTTTCTTGTAGGAGTAAGTATATTTTTTGCAGGTGAAGCCGGCTATTTGTTTGGTTTCAGTCGTTGGCAAGATGTCGAGTTTTTTCAATTCCGTTTCGGTTGGATATTTAAAGCGTCCGGCATTGTATTGCGGCACAACACCTCCACCGAAACCAAAAATTTGAATGGCTACTTCATTTTTTTTGTCCAGCACGGTTTCCGTGTAGTTTCCTTTACCATTCTCAGTCATTTTTGTTACAAAATTATCACCGGTTGATTGGTAACAGGTTTTTAAATTTACAGTCCGCATCAATTCATTATTCTTGGCGTAAAATTCAATTTTAAAGACATTAGATTTGTCGAAACTGTAACTTTCGTCCCATTTTACCCCAAATTCCAGGAAAGCTGATGCGATCTCCGGCAAAAGGACGCAAAGGGTCAAGGCCACGACAATCAAAGGAATCCGAAACCATGCTTTTAACATATAAATTTCTCCTTACATAATTTCATTTGTCGTTAAAATGTATGGTTCTCCGGGCTATGTCAAGATATTTCTCTATTCGGGAAATATTTAGATAAAAAGAGTTCACACCGAGTGCTCCCCTCAATTCCAGGATAGGACAGTTGTGGCCGTGTGAGATAAGGCGACCCCAATAATTGCGATAAATCACTTCCCAAACTCATTTGATGGGCAATAAAATGAATGAAGTTTTTCTAGAGCAAAATATGCTATGTTACTTCTTTAACAAAGCATCAGACAATTTATCCAGACGTACTTTCTTTCAAATTGTATTCCTTACAACAACAAAGAATTTATTGACAATTCACTTAGATAAATCTATCGTTCCTTAAAGAAATAAAATTTATAATTCTTGTTTTTCTAAAATATATATTTCCATATAAACATTTAGACCTTGGCAGAGCTAATTCATGAGACTATTAAAAATTGCTATTCAAATATTGATAGCTACTTTCACCAAAAAAATTCTTGGATCGCATGTATTTGCATTGATCGTAAAGTCAGATAATGGTTTGTTTGCCGTTGATCCAGAAGATTTTGGGGTTGGCGGAAAATTGCGAATGTGGGGGAAGCATGGTTTGGATGAAATTGAAAGGTTGAAGCCACATATTACACCAGATAGTAGAGTCTTAATCATAGGGGCACACATCGGCACATTGGCGATACCTATATCTAAACTTTGTAAAAAGGTTGTCGCTATAGAGGCAAATCCAACCACATACGATTTGTTAACAATAAATATTGCATTGAATTCGGCTTCTAATTGTCAGGCAATAAATATAGCCGCAAGTGATAAAGAGGAAAATATTAAATTTTTACTGAGTAGGGTAAATTCGGGAGGCAGTAAACGAACTCCGAAGATTAAAAAATTTATGTATTACTATGATAATCCGGAAACAATCTCTATTAAGGCAGTTGGTCTTGATAAATACCTAAAAGAAAAAGACTTTGATATTGTTGTTATGGACATAGAGGGATCTGAATACTTTGCCTTGCAGGGGATGCAGGAGATACTCTCCAGATGTAAGCTGCTCGTAGTAGAGTTTTTGCCGCATCACCTGAAGAATGTTGGTGGTGTAACAGTAGAGCAATTTCTATCAGTAATCGAGCCTTATTTTTCTATGGTGACTATACCATCGAAACGACTTAAGTTGCCCGCCTCAGACTTTCTTAGTCATTTGACTGAAATGTACAATCTTGAACAGGAAGACGAAGGCATCATATTTGAGAAGGTCTAATAAGGCGCTTTCCCAGACGGACACTCGGCACTGATGTTGTACACGGCTCAGTTCCGCCACGAGGCCGGAACTCGCTGGGGTATGAAAAGGAACCTGAACATGGATTTGCTCAGCGAGAATGATGAATTGTCCGGCTTCCTCCAGAAACACACCCCGTTACTAGGCAAGGAGGCTACGTGAAAATTCTGAAGAAGGCAATCAAGAAAGCCCTCGCAGTCTTGGGATATGAACTACACAGTAGTTCAGGAGAACGAGACATCTTCATCAACTTTTCAAACCTTGCGCAAGCATATGAGCAGCGTCTCAATGAATTAGGAATTTTTATAGTTGCAAACGAAATTCGTTCAAAACTACTTGTCCGGTTGACTGGTACACAACCAGCCGAAGCATATTTCATTGTGCATGCATTGGCTGAGTGCAAAGATGTTAGTGGTGTCGTTTGTGAATTTGGAGTGGCCCAAGGGGAGACATCGGCTCTCATCGCCAATGAAATACAATCCGGCAATAAAATCCTTCACTTGTTCGACTCTTTTGAAGGACTCTCCAAACCTACAAAAGAAGATCAACTTAAGGACGATATTTTTTCACTAGGCAGTATTGAAGCCTACACCGGGACAATGTCGTGCCCAGAAGAAATGGTCCGCACTCGTCTTAAGGCAATATCATTTCCACCACAGAGGTTTGTTATTCACAAGGGATTAATTGACCAACTGATTAGTGATGATGTAAGCTTACCCAAAGCAGTAAGTTTTGCTTACGTGGATTTCGATTTTTATGAGCCAATAAAACTCACTCTTAACTTTCTTCACCAAACAACTTCAACTGGAGCTATAATAATTGTGGATGATTATGACTTTTTCTCAACAGGTGTAAAGACGGCAGTTGATGAATTCCTCGAAGAAAAGAATGCAAGTGAACTCATTTATGAATGCATGGTGTCGAATAAGAGGTACGGCTGTTTTGCCGTTCTCAAAAGAAAAGGCTAGGTGTTGTCCCTGATCGCCAATAAATCCTGCTCTCTGTCCATGGCTGTGTTACTCTATTTTGATCCGTAATTCTCAATTCTGACAACTGCCCACTTCTGAGACTTATGTAGGCGAAACCGAAAACCGAGGCAGGACCTACATTTGATGTTGTCTGTCAAGTCAAATATATGTCAGGACAATTTAAGAAAGCGCCCCAAAATAATTATCCTTCTATAATCAAAACTCATTTGATTATGTGTAGAAGTAAACCATCCGTAAAGCATTGTGTAAGTGACTTATCGCAATTTTCAATACTTAGTTATCACGCCCCTCCACAGGACAGTGATTTTCATTGACATACAAGCAAGGTCTAACTATACTTGCGACCAATTAAAAGAAGTCCTTATCAATCAATACATCTTCCCCTTATTATTGATAAAATGTCAGAAAGGATTAAATTGTTAATGGAATATAATAGTATTGCGGATGTCCAATTGAGGCTTACACAGGCCGGCTATATTCCTTCCCGGGAAATAACAACTGTTGTTTTCCTGGCGCAGGCGACCCAAAAACCAATTTTAATCGAAGGACCGGCAGGTGTGGGAAAAACGGAACTGGCTAAAGCGGTCGCCCGGAGCCTCGATCGCGAGCTGATCCGCCTTCAGTGCTACGAAGGCCTGGATGAGGCCAAAGCCCTTTATGAATGGGAATACGCCAAGCAACTGCTCTATACACAGATGGTGAAGGATAGGATTAACGATATTATCAGCTCCACAGCGACACTGGCTGAAGCTGTAGATCAGATAGCCGCACAGGAAGACGCTTTTTTTTCCGACCGCTTTATCCAGCCGCGCCCACTTCTGCAAGCCATCAGTTCGGAGAAGCCGGTAGTGCTGCTGCTGGACGAAGTCGACAAGTCCGATCCGGAATTTGAAGCCTTTCTTCTGGAACTGCTCAGTGATTTTCAGGTATCCATCCCCGAACTGGGCACCCGCAAAGCCATCAAGATACCCTTTGTTCTGCTGACGTCCAATAACTATCGGGATATGAGTGACGCCCTCAAGCGCCGCTGCGTTCATTTGTATATCGATTATCCTGCGCGGGAAACGGAGATCGATATTGTCCGCTTGAAAATTCCGGACATCGAGGAAAAACTTTGCGCTGTTTTGGTTGACGCTATCCGCAAAATCCGTACGCTGGATCTGAAAAAAAGCCCCAGCATTTCGGAAACCCTGGACTGGGCACAATCGCTTCTGGCGCTGCAGATTCATGAACTGACCCCGGAAGTTCTTTCGGAAACGCTCAATGTCATTTGCAAATACCAGATGGATATGGAAAAAGTGCGGAAGAATATGGATCGGATCGTTACCTGATGGGTGAAGGAAACTTCCGGGGATCCAGAAATATTAAAAATGTAATCCGGTGATCTATGGTATTGCTGATCCAACAATTCGTTTCCTGCTGCCGGGCTGCGGGACTGCGCGTTTCCACGTCGGAGGTTCTCGACAGTCTGCATCAGTTGAAACTGATCGATCCAACTGATGAGACGCAATTTCGGGCACTGCTTCGTGCCAATTTTGCCAAGAGCCAAAGAGAATTACAGCACTTTGACCGCATCTATCATCTCTTCTTTCATGAAATGCGTGTGAATGCGGGTGATATGAGATTAGCGGCCTCCCAGACCGATCAAATAAGGAAAGCGGCAGCGCTTCTTAAGGAAAAGCCTCACGATGATCCCGTTTACGACGCCGTAGTGGACTTTCTGGGCGGCAATCCCCTGCCGCTGCTTGCGGAAATGCGCCGGATTCATACGGAATCGGACAATCAAACAACACCGACCCGCTTTAATTTCGGGCCGCTGGCCAGTCGCATCAACGTCCTCATGCAGATAATCAACGCAGCTTCCGCTGCCGCCGCATTGGTGGAGGATAATTATTTTAAAATGGAATCTGCGGCCCTTCGCGATCTTGCCGTTCATTTTAACGAACGATTCGATGCCGCCCGTTCCCTCCTGATGTACGAACCGCAATCGGGGGATGCCGGTACTCGAAAAGTCAAAACCTATGACCAGCGACTGAAGGATCTGGGAGAAAAAGATTTCTCGTCCTTCACCCTCCAGGAAGTGGAAGAGATGCGGGAAGCCATCGATAAGCTGGTGCGTAAATTGAAGAACGTAGTCAGTCGTCGCTTCGCGGTGCGGGATCGGGGAAATCTGGACGTCAAAAAAACACTGAGGTCATCGGCCAAATACAACGGCGTTCCTCTCGAAATAAAATACCGCCGGAAAGCCCTGCGTAAAAGCCGGATTGTCACGCTGTGCGACGTATCCGGCTCCGTCTGGGCGGCGGCCCGCTTCATGCTTAATCTCCTTTATTCCCTTCAGGATTGCTTTGACAAGGTGAACAGTTTTGTCTTCATTGACCGCTTAACGGACGTCACAGATATCTTTGAGGAGCATGACATTGAAGAGGCGACGCGTATTGTCATGAAAGAAGCGGACGTTCATTATAATGCACAAACAGATTACGGTGAAACGTTTCGTCATTTTAAGAGAGAGTATATGGAGCTTCTGACGAAAAAGACAACACTCATTATCGTCGGCGACGGACGTTCCAACTATATGCACCCCGAGGATTCGATTCTGGGTGAAATGCGCGAACGCTGCCGGCGGGTGATCTGGCTCAATCCCGAACCGGAAAGCCTCTGGGGCACTGGGGACAGCGAGATTAAGACTTACACGCACCACTGCCATGAAGTTCGTCTCTGCCGTAACGTCAACCAGCTCATCGCTTTTATTGAGGAGCTGGTGCTGTAGCTGAGAGGTAAACGTAAATGAAACGGAAAAATAAAGATTCATCTGGTTGATGCATACTTCCTGCTAATGAATAAATCATCAACCTCGACAAAAATGCAACATTTCAAATCCGTTATCAATGAAGCTATGTGATTTCCTCTTTAAAATAAAACAAATAGTGCTAATATGCTATTAGGTTCATCGGGAAAAGCGAAGTTCGGATATTAATTATTACGCAGCCAATTATGAGACTATAGAAAGGGACTCAAAGGTAGAATATGAATACTCAATTGGTTGAGATTGCATCTTGGCGTATAGTTAGTGAATTGCATAGACGCTACCCCGACAAATTCAGAGTGATTGAAACCCATCCTGGAGGTGGGTTGTACGATTGTCTTGCTCTTTTTGATGATGAGAAAAATCATATTGCTGACTTCAATAGAGAAGGACGTCTGCATATTTTTGCGAAGTTTGACAACAGCACATTGCAAGGACCATTAGATATATGGGCTGAAATGTTTGACGCAAATAATTTAAAAGATACACTTGACAGAATTTCTTTTATGATTGGATTACCCGTACCTTCACAACTTCCGCTAAGCACTCCAACTACTCTTGTTTATCGATTTATTTCTGCGTTTCTCACTCATAGTGCATTTAGTATACATAAATGGGAATGCCGAAATGGCTGCTTAGATACTTCAGGAGAAGGTGGAGGTAAAAGACACCACCTTTTTGAGAAGTTTCCTGGTCTCGGTAAGGAGGAAAATTTAAGAAAGATAGAACCGTTCTTTGGGGAATACGCATATAACTTTTGGTTTCTCCTGAAAGATGATATTCCATTCTTGTGCTTGGACATAAGCGGCGGTGTATATCGTAGAGATGGTAGTTCCTATAACCTAGGACACTTGTATGAAGGTAATAGGAAAATATGGCCGCTGATTTTTGAGGTTGCTCGGGACATTCTTCCCTAAGTTGTTCCACGGAGCACGCCAATGTTTGCCCATGAACAAAAGTGTTATGGCGAAACTAAAGGAGAAAGGGGCAGCCCCTCTATTTATATCGATACTCGGGCTTAGGCGAATTACATGATGAATCCAATAGACTTCAAAGACGCTTACTACATCAAACTTGGAAAGGGAGGAAAATGGGAAGAATCGAGCATCCATGATAACAAGCTAAGAATCGGATGGACTGAATGGACGCTAGATGAAATAAACGAAGCGGATTGGGATATACTAAAGCTAAAGCATAGTGGTGAGTATATTAATAAAGGCGCAGCATCAACAGATATTAATGCCCTGAGAATGTTTGTGGAATCTAGTTCAAATGACATTTGGATCACATTTCATAAAAGTCAGTTATGGTGGTGTAGAATCGCGAATCTACCGGTTCAACAGGATAATATCTCAAAATATCGGCTGTCGGTTGCATCATGGAGCAATTCTGATATCCATGGTCATATACTGACTGCGAACCAAATCCCTGGAAACATTGGAAAGACTCAAGGGTTCCGCGGAACGATTTGTAGAGTGAAGGAAACAGAAGATCTCAAACGCCTGATCAATGATAGTCCAAGTGAAAGTTATATATCAATTCTAGATGCTAAAACGAAGCTGGAACTTGAAATGGAAAAAGGGATTAGTAGGCTACACTGGAAAGACTTTGAAACTCTTGTTGACCTGCTATTTAGAAACGCCGGTTGGCAAAGAGTAAGCGTTCTTGGTGAAACAATGAAATATGCCGATCTCGAACTATTAGAACCTATTACCGGAGATTGCTATCAGGTACAAGTGAAATCTGAAGCTACAGCAAGTGATTTTGAACAATATATTGATTCATTTCCAGGAGGATATTTTCGAAAACTTTATTTTGTCGTCCATACACCTTCTATAGACCTTCTCAACTACAGACCGTCACAAGATTGTCCCGCTGAACTAATACTACCTAAACGAATAGCGAAAATGGTTATAGAATTAGGGTTGGTAGAATGGATTATGAAAAAAATAAAATAGAGCCAGATAATTGTTGGAGTTGATCCCGTGGATGCAGTATGATTCGTATAGATTCTGTGTGTTGTGGTTCATAGAGTCTCTGATTCGGCGGGTCAACTCAACTCTATGTGGCACCTTTCGAATAGTAATCCACAACGTCAGGAATTTTCAAAATCATTTGTTAGTATGTGTAACATGAGAAATATGCATCAACTAGACGAACCAATTAAAACACACAAACAGGCTGCGACTTTTCTGCCGAGCATATTGCCTGCCGCCCGGATCTGCAGACGGGGCATGAATTTCCCCTTGATATCTGGCAAAAAATGGGAAAGGTCGGCCTCTTTAAAATCGGGATCGCAGAAAAATATGGCGGTCCGGGTGGCGGGTATCTCGATCTATTGAAAGCGGGGGAGGCTTTCGTTAAAAGCGGCTACAATCTTGGGCTTGGCATATCCTGGCTCTTCCAGCAGATTATCGCTCATTCTGTTGTTGGTTCGTTTGGCACACCCGAGCAGCGGCGGCAATACCTGTGCGCGGCAGCCGAAGGAAAGGTCACTTTTTCTTTTGCCGTCTCTGAACCGGGTCGCGGCGCTTCTCCTAAAACGCAAACATAGCCGACCTTGCTCATTTCTTTACTATCTGCTATTGTAAATGTAAATGAAGTCAAGGAAATTGACTTTATATTAAATATTTTAGATGTGCTTGGAGGAGTCTTATGAAAACAGTGCAAACGGAGGTGCCGGAAGCTCTGTATAACAAGGCCGTCGCTCTTGTTAGCGAGGGATGGTTTCGTGATGAACAGGATTTATTTTCTGAAGCAATCCGTCGTTTCCTCGATACCCACCAATCTGATTTGATGCAGAAGTTCATTCGCGACGACATTGAATGGGGTCTCCACGGCAATGATTGACGCAGACACAGATATCGTATGTGATGCCGGTCCCATAATTCATCTCGATGAAATCAGTTGCCTCGACCTTCTTCGCGATTTCAGAAAGATCATCTTACCCTCCTCCGTTGTTGACGAAATCGAGAAACATCAACCTCTTGCCCTGACAGCAAAACTGCCATTCAGTGTATTGCGTGGCCATAATCCCGCAGATGACCGTCTCTTGGCAATGTGCAGAGTCTTTGCCCTGGATATTGGAGAAACTGAAGCATTAACCATCATGGAAAGCCATCCAGAAGCTATTTTTCTTACGGATGACGCATCTGCCCGAATGGTTGCGGAGCGTATGGGGTTCAAGGTTCATGGAACGATTGGTGTTATTCTGCGATCTATAAGACGGGGGCAGAAAAGTCCGGAAGAAGTATTATCTATACTCAGCATGATTCCTTCACGAAGCACATTGTTCATAAAATCAGCACTGTTGAAAGAAATTACGCTCAGAGTAAGGAAGGAGTTCAATATTTAATCGGAATGACCCAATCTCCTCCGAAAGAAATCTTTCGAATTTGTCATCACCGATATCATCATGTCGGACACTGGCAAAAACAATGTTAACCACAGTTCAAATGGTAATATTTCGTTGATTTCCAAACCAAAAACACTTGACGCGTAGATGTAACGAGGAAAAAGTATGCAGCAACCGGATAAAAACAAGATAATAACATACAAACAGGCTGCGGCTTTTGCCGCCGAGCATATTGCCACACGCCTGGATTTGCAGACGGGGCATGAATTTCCCCTTGATATCTGGCAAAAAATGGGAAAGGCCGGACTTTTTAAAATCGGCATCGCAGAGATATACGGTGGTGCGGGCGGGGGCTATCTCGCACTTTTGAAGGCGGGAGAGGCTTTTGTCCAAAGCGGCAGCAACCTTGGTCTGGCCTTCTCCTGGCTTTATCAGCAGATTCTTGCTCATTACGTGATTGCCGTGTTCGGCACACCTCTGCAGCGGCGACAATACCTGCGCGGCGCAGCCGAAGGTAAAATCACACTGTCTTTTGGCGTCTCCGAACCGGGACGCGGTGCGCATCCTAAAATGCTGACCACGTCGGCAAAAAAACACGCCTCTTATTATTCGTTAAACGGTGAAAAGGCTTATCTGACCAACGGCCCGATTGCGGGTATTTTTATTGTCATTGCTGCAACCGATGAGACCCCGGCCAAAAAACATTATACAGCATTCATCGTGTCGCGCACATCCCCCGGCGTCACCGTCACATCGCCGCTTACCATGAAATTTTTAAAACCTTCGCCTCATGGCGGCATTCGACTGGAAGATTGCCTTGTCGCAAAAGCATCTATTCTGGGTAAGAAAGGATGCGCCTGGAAGGATATTGTCGTCCCCCTGGGGGAGATAGAAGATGTGGTGATGATGGGACCTGTCCTGGGCGGTATGACCGCGCAATTCACCATGTTGATTGACGCCATCCGTGTAAACAAGGCGGAAACGGACCAAACAAGGCAAGGCGAGCTGGGCGCCGTACATGCCCTGCTGCAAACCCTGAGGGTTATCGCTTATGAGGCAGCCGGTAGACTTGATCGGAGCCTCGCCTCGCCCATTCCTCTGATAATTACCTTTGCGAACCTTGCCGCTGAATTTCAAACCGCCATCGCTCAAATATCCGGCAGTTGGAACATTTCCGCGCCCGCTGAATATTCTTATCTTCAGCAGGATATGGAATCGCTGATGACGCTTAAAAAAAGACTCTTGCAGATCCGGCAGGCAAAAATCGGTGGAGCTTTACTCTAGTATATCCAGCCCCAGAAACCGAAAGCAAGGATGTTCATTATAACCGGCACCGCGTAAATAATTCCTACAGTAATAATTTTGCTTTTCATCGCCTTCAGGCTGATAACCAGAATGGCAAAGCAGAAGAAATGAAAGTAGCCGATCAGGAAGATAAGCCAGATGCCCCGGAAAGATAAAGACCAGAGGGGGTATTCCCAGACGAGCAATCCGCCGATATTCAGCAGGCATTCAACAAAAACGCAAAAGACACTGTAGCCTATTGCCCAGAACCACTTTTCGGGAATCCCCAGTATTTTCTCTTTTTTGCTTTCCGAAAGAGTATGGTAGTAAATGATACCCAAAAGCAGAAACATGAACATGATCTCGATATTCCAACCCACCATTGTGCGCAGCGCCGTATCACCGGGTGTTGTCCAGAAGGCGGAACGAGCAGTAAAATGCAATATCCAGCCGTTCCAGGTCTCGTTGAAAAAATCAACGCCGAAAATGGTCAAACCGGCCAGTAGAGCGTTCCAGTCCTTAGTCCGGCGCGCTTCTCTTATTTCACGGGCATAAACATAAAAAACAAGAGATAGAAGAGGAATTATATACCATTTGATCATGGAAAGATCCCTCAAACCGCATAAAGCGAGCTTAGTTGCTTCTGTCATAATGACCTCCTCATTTAAGGTTAAGGTTTTATAATTACTTTGATTGATTCCCGGCCATCGGTAACCAATTTAAAACCTTGAGCAATGTCGTCGAGCGGCAGGCGGTGTGTGATCATGTCATCCACGATGATATTGCCGGATTCTAATAATTTCATCGCTTCAGTAATATCGGGAGGCCCACAGTAATAAGAAGTAAGAACGGTAATTTCTTTCATCCAGAAATCATTAATGGGCACGACAACCTTCTTGTCCGGTTCGGGGACCGTAAACAAGACGATCACGCCGCCCTTATCTACGCAGTTCCAGGCCTGCTGTACTGCCGAATCTGCCGAGGAGCATAAAAATACAACGTCGGCTTTTTTGCCGTTTCCCGCAACCAATTGACCCGCAACGTTATCAGTTGCATCAATGATGATGTCTGCGCCCAGCTGCGCGGCAAATTCCAGTTTTCTTTTGTTGATGTCGGTGGCGATTACCTTCCACCCTTTCGCCCGGGCGAGTTTTACATGAAGTAGTCCCGACATGCCGCACCCGATCACCAGCACAGAGTCACTCTTTTTTACCCCGTTAGAGAGTGTTCCTGACTCCCGGTGCCGGTTTGATCCGGAAATTTCAGATTGTGGTGGCTCAATGCCGCCGGTTGTATTACCCAAGCCCCTGTTATCTCTAACGGGGTTTACACCCGCCAGTCGCTGTGCCCGGACAACACAGGCCAGGGGTTCAATGAAGGTGCTTTGATCATAGGTGATCTGCTCAGGCAGAAGATAGGTGCCGTTTTCTACGAGTATTTCCGGAACCAGGATATATTCGGCAAAACCGCCGGGGAGCCGCTCCTTAACCTCTGAGCATTGGGGATAGTGCCCGCCCCGGCAATAAAAACATTTCCCGCAGGGTACTTTAGGGGCGATAAAAACCCGGTCGCCCGGTTTATACTTTTTTACACAATTACCAATTTTTACAATTTGGGCGCCAATTTCATGTCCTTGCACCAGCGGAGCTCTGGGGAGCCGGTACCATTCAACGATATCGCTGCCGCAGATGCCGCAGGAAATAACCTTGACCAGCATCTCCTGCGGGCCAGGGTTAGGGATCGGCACTTCTTCCAGCCGAATATCTTTGTTGTTGTACCAGTAGGCGACTTTCATTTTTTCTCATTTCAGGAAATAAGACCGCAGCCGCGGCATTCGAGACTGTGTCGTAATAGCAAGAAGCGCTATAAAAGCAGTCATACCGGCGAAAGCCGGTATCTAGAACTTACTGAAAATACTGGATTCCCCCGTATCGAGTACGGGGCAGGCTCTTCATCGCGCTTCGCTTGTACGGAATGACGAAATGGTCATTACGACACAGTCTCATTCGCCGGGCTTCGCTTCAGTCCTCAGCCTACTTACCTTCAGCCTTTAGAGTATTATAAAGATCAAAAGCCCTGGCCGGAGTCTCGTTGTTATGGACGACGGCCCGCACGGCTTTAATCATGGCAATCGGCGCTTCCGACTGGAAAATGTTGCGCCCCATATCGACGCCGGCGGCGCCTTGCTGAATCGCATTGTAAGCCATGGTCAGGGCGTCTTGTTCCGGTATCTTTTTGCCACCGGCCATCACGATTGGCACAGGGCAGGATGCGGTTACGGTCTCGAAATCTTTGTCTATATAGTAAGTTTTGATATAGTGGGCGCCAAGCTCGGCGCATATCCGGCAAGCCAGCCGGAAGTATTGCGCATCGCGGGCCATATCCTTGCCTACTGCGGTTACGGCGAGCGTGGGAATGCCGTAACGGGTGCCGATATCAACCATTCTGGTCATATTGATGATCGATTCTTTTTCGTGCTCACCGCCGATGAAAACCTGGACAGCCATGGCACAGACATTTAAGCGGATGGATTCTTCAATATCCACGGCGATATCTTCGTTGGAGAGCTCTTTGAGAATGCTGGCGCCTCCGGAAACGCGCAGCACAATGGATTGAGAAGTGGAAGGAGGCACGACGCTGCGCAGAATTCCGCGGGTGAGCATCAGTGTGTCGGCATAAGGCGCTAGAGGGAGAATGTTGATATCGACGCGTTCCAGGCCGGTGGTTGGTCCCTGAAAATAACCGTGATCGATGGCCAGCATGACCGTCCGACCGGAGATGGGATTAAATATCCGCGCCAGCCTGTTTTTCATTCCCCAATCCAGGGAATTCGAACCTTTGAGGAAAAACCCCTCCGTTTTTTGCGGTATATCGGTGTAAAACATTTTAGCTTCTTTGATTTCATCAGTGTCCGCCATTTATTGTCTTCTCCTTTTCTGTTTAGAAACTTTGTCCAGAAGTTTTTGTTTTCTTTTTAATATCTGTTTTTCAAGTGATTGTCATCCCGCTACTGCGGGAAGAGCGTTAATTCTCCGCAGCTTGCTGCGATATAATGTCGTTTATTTCATACCTCGTGAGCGAGCTCGCGAGATGGTTGGTTTTGGCATATTTTTCCGTATTCGTCAATTAGCGCCTCACGCTTAATGACAAATTTAAACAAAAACTCATATTCTGTGACTAAGCCGTTCAGCATAAACGACTTGGTCTTGCCATAACCTGAAGGTCAAAAGACCCGCAGCGGTATTTATTTCGTAACGGTTCCTAATATTACCTTGACATGCAAGGCCGACAATTTTATAGTTCACTTTAAATCCAGCAATATCTTAGCAAAAAAATTACATAGATAATACTACTATCAGCAAGTAAATATTCACAGGTAATTTTGGAGGAGGATACGCTTTGAAAATAAACGAGATTGAACTTTATCACGTCCATATCCCGCTCCAACATACCTTCTGGCCAACCTGGATACCGGGCTACCCCCAGACACATAATCGCTTCACACTTATCAGACTGAATACGGACGAAGGAATTGAAGGCTGGTCCGCCGGTATTGCCATGGGTGAGGAAAGGCAGGGGGTGGGTGAACTCCTCGGAGGATATATAATCGGCGCCGACCCCATGGATATCGACCGCATCCAGAGCCTGCTTAAGCAGGCCGGTTTCCTGGGCTGGTTGAACTACTGGATAGAGCCCGCCTGCTGGGACATCATCGGTAAGGCCAAGGGCAAGCCGGTCTACGAACTCCTGGGAGGGGAGGCCAGGCCTATCGAGGCTTACTGCTCATTCGGTGAATTGCACGAACCGGCAAAGCGTGTGGAGGAACTTCTGGCAATGAAGGAACGCGGTTTTAAGACTTTCAAACTGCGGGTTAAGGCCAGAGAATTCAAGGACGATGTCCGGCTCATTGAAGAGGTTCGCAAGGGAGTGGGCGACGGTCCCGTCCTGGGTGTCGACGCCAACCAGGGGTGGCTTGTTTCCATCGTCGACCGCATCCCGGCCTGGGATCTCCGGCGCGCCACCGATTTTGCCAGGGCTTGTGCCGACAACAAGATAGAATGGCTGGAGGAACCACTGGACTGGCACGATTATGATGGACTGGCGGCACTCAAGAAGGTATCCCCGGTCAAGATATCAGGCGCTGAACTTAACCATGGCTGGGACGAGATAAAGATCATGCTCGAGAAGGACTGCTTCCATATTTACCAGCCTGACGCCGTCTTTGCCGGAGGTATTGCGCAGGTCAAGCAGGTCATTGATGCCTGCCACCGGCACAACCGTGAGTATTCGCCGCACACCTGGACCAACGGCATCGGCTTCTACATCAACTGGAACCTGGTGCTGGCCGACAAGGGCAATACCCACCCGCTGGAATATCCACTGGAGGAGCCATCATGGGTGCCGGAATTCCGCGAGGGCATCATCGCACCCATCGTTCCCGACAAAAACGTCATGCTCGCACCTTTCACCCGCCCTGGCCTGGGCTTTGAGATAGACAAAAAAATGCTCAAGAAATATGCCAAACGCTTCTACCACCAGACAGATAAAGGTCTGGCCTTTAAGGTTATCCGTGAGAAAGGGTTGATGGCCGCTCTGGCGCTAAAGAAGCGCAAAGAAACATAATTTTGTTGCCGGGATTTCTTTAATATAAGATCGTAGTTCTTATTTCTCAACCACAAAAAGAAACAACTGTAAAATTCATAGTATGTGTCGATGCAGAAGTTTACCGGATAATGGCTGATCTAACCCGAAAATGGAGGAGCCACGATGGTGCAAAAGCAGGACAGACAGGATACTCAGGAGTTTCAGGTTTCCCGGGGATATGCGTATTACGTATTTCTGCTTCTTTTTCTTCTCTACCTTTTCAACTACGTCGATCGCATGGTCATTGCTTCGCTTTTCCCGTATCTCAAAGTGGAATGGAACCTCACGGATACCGACTGCGGCTGGTTTGCCTCCATCGTGACGTTTATGATGACGGTATTCGTATTCCCTGTATCCTTCCTGGTTGACCGGTGGAGCCGTAAAAAAGCCATTGCGACTATGGCTGTCCTCTGGAGTATCGCCACCGCAGCTTGCGCACTGACCAGAAACTTTACTCAGCTCTTCAGTATGCGGGCCATTGTGGGCGCCGGAGAGGCCGCCTATACCTCCGGAGGGCACGCGATGATCGCCGCCTATTTCCCCGAAGAAAAACGCGCCACCATGAACGGGCTTTTCACTGCCGCCATACCGATGGGTACAGCCATCGGTGTCATCCTGGGCGGCATAATCGCTGTAAACTGGGGCTGGAGATACGCTTTCGGCCTGCTCGCCATCCCAGGCTTGATAGTGGCCATCCTCTTTTTCTGGGTGAAAGATTACAAGACCGTTCTGATCACGAAAAACGCCGGTGCCGGAGAAACCAATATGGGATGGAAAGATATTTCCTTGGAGTTTCTGCGCACACCGACGGTTCTCTTTACGTATGTGGGATATGTAGGGAATACTTTCGTCACCACGGCACTCATGACCTGGCTGCCCTCGTATTTCAACAGGGTTGACGGGATCCCCATGGATCAGGCGGGTGTGAAGACCGCCGTCGTTTTTCTGCTGGCGATCTTCGGTGCCCCCATCGGCGGCATGCTGACCGATAGGCTTCGGAAGAAATGGTTCAATGCGAGGATGAGCGTACCTGCGGTTACTTCCCTTCTGACGGGACTATTTCTTTTTATCGGCTTTTCCTTTCTGGAAGGAAAGGCGCAGTATTTTTTCCTGATACTCTTCGGTTTTACAGCGCCCATGTTCGCCGCCGGTGGTTCGGCCGTCACGCAGGACGTGGTGCATCCCGGGCTCCGGGCCATCTCCTACAGTCTCGCGCAGTTTTTCATGATGCTCCTGGGCTACAGCCTGAGCCCGATTTTCGTGGGTGCCATATCCGACAGGTATGATCTGCTTACGGCGTTCAAATTTCTTCCGCTCTTTTCGCTCGTCGGGGCCATCGGGTTTTTTATCGGTTCCTTCTATTATGTGAGGGATTACAAAAAGGTACAGAAGGTAAAGCTAGAAACAGCGGATTAAATCAATGACACTCGCTGAAAACAAGCGAAGTGCAGTTTACAGCGTTAGTGGAATTGATCCCGGAAGCGACGCCCGGCAGGCGGAGCTATCCGGGATCCAGAAGGTTATATTTCAAGCCCCTTGGGGCGAACAGATTGAGGCAGAAGCGGAATAATACCTCGCTGCTTGCGGCGGGGGTTGTTAAATGTCAAAGCATTCCCGGGTGCGCGATGGCGGTCGTTTGCGCCGGGGGGAAAGGGTGTTTGCTCCATTTACATTTTACATTAAAGCTTTCAACACTTGGAATGAAAAAATTCAAAAGGGAGGGTGAAGAGTATGGCGATTTTTGAGTATGGTGAGTATAAGAACACGTATGAGGCCCCGGATAACCTGGTGGAGATTTTTGAAAATAGTGCCGCTAAATACCCCAACAATCTGTTGATTGGCGAGAAAGACGGCGCCGGGGTGTATCAATGGGTAACCTACAGTCAAATCGCCACCCGGGTGAATAATTTGCGGGCGGGATTAGCGTCGATAGGAGTTCAAAAGGGGGACACCGTCGGGATTATAGCCAATAACCGCAAGGAATGGCTGGTCGGAGAGATCGCCACGCAGGGCTTAGGCGCCGCCTACGTGCCGATGTATGAAAAAGAATTGCTGACGATGTGGAAATATATTGTGAAGGATGCCGCAGTCAAGGTGCTGCTCGTATCCAAACCGGAAGTGCTGGAAAAAGTGAAAAATTTCCCCACCGAGATTCCCACACTGAAAAAAATCATCCTGATTGAAGGTTCCGGGGAAAACTCCATGGAAGGATTAGAGAAGATAGGGGCGGCAAAACCCGTACCTTCTCTTAAGCCAAAACCGACGGACGTTGCCGTTCTTATCTATACTTCCGGCACTACGGGTGAACCCAAAGGAGTCCTTCTTTCGCATGGAAATCTGGCGGAAAATGTCAAAGCCGGCCTGGCCTGGTTTACAAACTTAACCGAAAAAAGTCGTTGCATCTCCATGCTTCCCTGGGCGCACTCTTTCGGGATTACCGCTGATTTACATGGTTTCGTCATGCGCGGAGGTTCCCTGGGAATTATGGGGTCGGTCGAAACTCTCATTGAGGACTTGCCCAAACTCCAACCCACCTTCATGATATCCGTGCCCCGGGTCTTTAATAAGGTCTATAACGGGGTCTGGGCAAAAATGCGGGAAGAGGGCGGGTTAAAATTAAAGCTCTTTGAAGCAGCACTGGCGGCGGCAAAGATCAAACGGGAAACAGGCAAAGTGACTTTGAAATACAAAATCCTGGATGCAATTGTCTTAAAAAAGATTAGAGCCCGCTTTGGCGGTTGCCTGGAATGCGCGGTTACCGGCAGCGCCCCCATGAACGTGGAAATCGCCAAATTCTTTATCGATGTGGGAATTCCGACCTTTGATGCCTATGGTTTGAGCGAAACATCACCGGCCATTACCATTAACTCCCCTTTAATGGGAAATCGTTTAGGATCGGTCGGAAAACCGATCAATAAAACCAAAGTCGTGATTGATCGGTCACGCACCGGTGAGTCCGGCGATGATGGTGAGATCATTTGCTTTGGACCGCAATGTATGATCGGATACCACAACAAACCGGAAAAAACCAAGGAAGTAATAGTGGAAATGAACGGAATGCGCGGGGTGCGCACGGGGGATCGAGGCCGCCTGGATGATGATGGCTTTTTATTCATCACCGGCCGGTTCAAGGAAGAATATAAACTTGCCAATGGTAAATATATCCATCCGGATACCATTGAACTGGAAATGAAGGTTTTGCCCTGGGTTTTAAACGTCGTGATCACCGGGGCGGGGCGTGACTACAACGTGGGGCTAATCGTGCCCGATTTGAAGTTATTGCATAATATAGCCAACGAGCTGAATTTGTCAGTAGAGCCCAAAGATCTTTTCGATCCTGCTAATCCCGCGGGCCAGAACTTTAAAGATTTGTTAACCGCTGAGGTCCAAAACCATCTCAAAAAAACAATTGGATCCTACGAAATTCCCCACAAATTTGCTTTTATCATGGAAGATTTTACCGTAGATAATGGCATGCTTACCCAAACCATGAAACTCAAACGCCAGGTGGTCCTGGAAAAATACGGGAGCATGCTGGAAAGTCTCTACAAAGAATAACTTCTTCTCCATTAGTCCCCCGGTACTGCGGGGGACTAATGGAATCAGTCAATTCCGGGTGCAAGAAAGAACTGCTGCGGGATGATCATCCCCGCCCAATTCATCCACCGTCATGAAATTTCATCTCGTCTTATTTATGATAAGTTCGTAAAAATGGGAAAACATGATTCCTGAATTACAGGATTATAATTTTAACGAGACCATCAAACTTTCATCTTCAGAAAATCCGGGAGCGATCAGCATTATTATAAATGGTTTGCACAAAAAGCATTGATTAAGGTATAACAAC
>JANYAY010000057.1 GCA_025361065.1 Deltaproteobacteria bacterium | reverse complement strand
ATCCTCCCTCGGCCACCATTTTTACTGCTTCTTCGCGGAATTCTTTCGTGTATCGCCCATTCGGTACTCTTCCCATTTAAACACCTCCGTATTAGTTTTCTATCTAATCATTGGTGTCCATTTTTTTCAACCTAGCACAATGGACGTCCATAAGAGGAGTTGGAGCGTGAGTATACTTACCGAACAATTTGAACATAAGACCTTTACCCAACCTCCCGAGGTTGAGAAACTTACATGTTATTTGCAAAGAACATTTCCAGAAGCCATGTATCATGCTGTTTATGAAGCCGGTTTCAGTGGTTTCTGGCTCCATGATCAATTAAAAGAAAAGGGAATCGATTGTATGGTCGTCAACCCTGCCGATGTTCCGACAAAAGATAAAGAAAGGGCCGGCAAAACGGATCGGGTAGATTGCCGAAAACTTGCCCGAGGACTTCGTAATGGTGAAATCAAAGGCATCTACGTTCCCCCAAGAGTGAAAGTGGAAGATCGCACCCTGGTGCGCACCCGTCAGAGCATGGTGAGAAAACAAACCCGGTGCAAAAACCAGATAAAGTCAATCTTATTTTTTTACGGCATCACGATTCCTGAAGAGAGTCATTGGTCCAGGCAATTTATCAATTGGATAGAGTCTATCCACATGGAAAGGGCCAGTGGTAATTTTGCCCTCAAGGTGCATCTTGAGGAATTAACACACCTTCGACAGATCATCGCCAACCTTAACCGGGCCATATTAAGCTTATCGAGAACTGAAGAATATCGCGCCGATGTTCTGCTTTTGAAATCCATACCGGGCATCAGCACTCTAACTGCTATGATTTTACTAACTGAGATTGTCGATATTTCGCGTTTTCCATCCCTTGATAAGTTGGCAAGTTATACAGGGTTGGTTCCAGACATAAAGTCAAGCGGCGAAACGGAATATTCTACCGGCATCACTTTCCGGCGAAATGCTGCCTTGAGAACATTACTTATTGAATCTTCCTGGGTCGCTGTGCGTAAAGACCCGGCATTGATGATGGCTTTCAATAAGCTATCCTTAAGAATAAAAAAGACGAACGCCATTGTACATATTGCCAGAAAGCTTTTGAATCGTATCCGATTTGTTCTAAAAAATCGGCAAAAATATGTTCTGGCGGTTGTTTAGTTATTAAAGAACAGGGGGTGTTGGGGCAATCTTATAATCATTGATTCGTGGGCAACGCATCGTCACACCTGCAGCTTACCATTTAGTCTGCTATTCACCAGACTGCGTGCCCACCCTTTAAAACCTGACCAAGATCATGCAGCGACTTTTTCACGGTCTGTCTGCTAATAGAAGATTGATTTTAAAGATTGCTTTACACCTAATAATTAAAAAAAGAATATACGTCATTTTCTTTATGTGAAAAATGGGGCTTGCTTTTTTACATAGAGGTGTGACGGACTTTTTACTAGTCCATCAATAATGATGCGGAAATTAACCTGGTAGATTGTGGAATTGGGCATAGACTCTGTCAACGCTTCAAACGTGCCTGAGCTTATCTCCCGCCAGCGTCATTGATTTAATTTCTTGTACAAACCTCTCCGTACCAATAATTCGCTTTACCGCATCAAACGAACCTAATATACTACCCAGCACTCCCGGGGCTATAGCATTTTGTCCTGCCAGGTATAGCCCGGGTATGGGAACATTATTTAAAGAAGCAATTTTGAGCAATTGGCTTGCAGAACGCATTACTCCATAACAGGAACCTTCCGGAGAACTGACATAATCCCGGAGCGTCAGCGGCGTAAAAACATCAAGAATCCTGGAATCTTCGAGATTCCCAAATACTTTGCCGGCTCTCGCAAGGAGAGCACGGGCAATGCTTAGTTTTTTTTCTTCATAGGCCTTGCCGCGCTTACCGGAATATGTGTTTTCCCATTTGCTCCATTCATTATATGACGATTTGGTGATGATGGAAAGCAAATTGGCGCCATTGCCGTTACCCCGGCGTAGTTGATAGAATATCCCGTTTTGCGATATATCTTTTTCTTCGATATGTATATCATAAATGTTATGCGGTATCTCCGGATGGAA
Organism: Deltaproteobacteria bacterium; assembly: GCA_025361065.1. GTDB lineage: Bacteria > Desulfobacterota > Syntrophia > Syntrophales > Smithellaceae > MVRV01. The sequence continues at coordinate 9,756 of JANYAY010000057.1, read as the reverse complement.
CCGGGCATCGACACTTACCTGAACAACTACAACGCCCTCGGTTTCCTGCAAATTTAATAAGCGCTGTCGGTAAGAAATCTTCAGCGCTTCCGGCTTAAGCAGCGTGAGTAATGCTTTGGGATGGACGGCAGTGACAATAATGTCTGCAGGCATTGTGTTTCCTGATTTCAGCTGCAATCCGGCTACGCTACCTGATTCCAGTATGATTTCCCCGGCGCCGTCGTTGAGAATCATCTTGCCACCGAGATCCTGGAATCGCCTGACAAACATATCCGCCATTTTGCTGCCGCTCTCTTTTAATCGCCAGCTGGAAAATAAATAACTGGCCAGTACCATGTGATGAAAGATTAATGGGCAGTCGGCCAGGGGAACTCCGTTGAGCTGTGCCGGTACGGCCATTACATATTGCAAACCGGTGGAGGCATTGTGCTTTTGCAAGTAGTTTCCTACTGAATCGAAATAGTCGATATTCTGAAAAGGATCGCCCTGATTTATCAAAAATGAAGGATCGAGCATGCGTCCGGAAATTTCCCGTAAATCTTTTATGACGGCATCAATCGCCGCGGCATCGCCGGGAAATGCCGTGTGCAGATTTTTCTCATAAGCATCAATTCCGGTTGGTAAATCAAATATAAAATCATCAAAGATGTAGCGATCAATTACACCATCCTGGCCCATTCTTTCAAAAAGATCATGGACACTGATACCCAGAAGGCGGAATATTTTGCCCAAAGGTTCATCCTCACCTAATGCTCCCACATAATGAACACCCACGGAACAGTCAAAGCCCTTCCGCCGGTAAGAACGCATTAGTCCGCCAGGCAAAGGATTTTTCTCTACAATCGTAACATTATAATTCAAAAGCAATAAAATAATACCCGTAGTCAGTCCGCCAATACCCGAGCCGATAATGACAATATTTTTACCTGCTACAGGTTTTTTCATTCTTTACTGCCTTTGCTTTTTTCTGTTTTCAATTCGCCTTCCAGCGGTTGGCCCTCAATCAGAGTCATGTTGAGGGAATAATTAAATGTCTCTTTTGCTGTGAGTTCAATGTTCTGATAAACATTTTCCGAAGTCAGGTTTAGTTTGATCCGCCGCTGCGGGCTGCCGTAAGCTGAGTATTTATTAATTTCTATGCCTTCCGGCAGTCTGGCAATGACGTCAATCCAACCGCCGCTTTTCCCCTGCCAGCGGCAAATTTCCGCTCCATCGGCAAGAATTCCTTTAGTCCTGATTTCCCCTTCCGGTGCCAGAAAAATCAACTTAATGTCTTCAATCATATTTCCGGCGAAATCACCGGAATCGAAAGGCGGCAGCGCTCTTATTATTTTCAGTGTCGGAGCCGCCTGGGCTTCAAAGAGCACCATACCTTCCACAGTCATAATTGCACAGGAAACAAAGCGGGTTGACGGATCAACCAGCGTAATGCCGATGATTGCTCCCTGTGCTTCACCAGCCATCCGGGCTTCAATGGCGTGCACCAACCGGTAGGGTTCTTTTAAAAACGGCGAAGGACAAACGGCAGTTGTCGATTGCGGCGGTAGAAGGGGATTAACTGCCGGAAGCGTCTGGCAGGAAACAAGAAGTAAAGCTGTTAATATCAGCAGCCATATTCCTTTCATTCGACATCCTGAAATACTGAATTGTTAATAGCTTTATTGATTTCCACATCACTAAAATCAATTATAGTTGCCGCATTTTCCCCTTCAATAATTTTGACGGATTTAATAGCCATTGTTTTTTTGGTAACAGATATTTCGATTTTTTCAATCATTCCGGCCATATTTTGCCCCACCGGGATAAGCGTAATTAATGTATTTGTTCCTTCTTTCAATGATGCCTCAAATGAAGGGTTCCGGTCAAACCTGCCACTCATCCAGTTGACGACTTCGCTCAGCACAATGCGCATAGCCTGCACCCCGCCGGATTTGTCTTCCACCATTTTCCCGCCGGACATAATATAACGTTTCGCATCGCCTTTACTGGAAATGACTATACTTCTTAACGGTTTTAAATATTCCCAGCGGAAAGAATCCGGCGCGGTATAAAAAAATCTGCCTTCCGCAATGAGCGGTTTGGCTAATATTTTCATTTGCTTTTTTTGCACAAAACGGGCTTGCACTGTTTTTATGCCGGCAGAGTTCTGGCGCAATTGTTCAAAGCTGTCCGCGAACGCTACATGGGGCAATAAAACAAATAATCCGAGAGATAGAAATATTAATAATCTTTTTTGCACAATTTTCTTCCACCTTGCTTCTTATTCATATTTTTTAATCATTACCATTAATGCCATTTCGATTTCACAGGATAACGCGGCGGCGAGAAGGAGGCTCCCCGGCATTCGAGACTGTGTCACAATAGCAAGAAGCGCTATAAAAGCAGTCATACCGGCGAAAGCCGGTATCCAGAACTTACCGAAAATACTGGATTCCGTATCGCGCTCCGCTTGTACGGAATGACGAAATGGTGATTAAGACACAGTCTCATTCGCCGGGCGGGCATCCGGCGTATTGTACATACGTTAAGGAACCGACATGCGCCGGTCAAAGAGCCAACTACGCTGCCAACAAAGTTATCCGAAGAAAGCGGAATGGTATGTCTTTACATCAGCACATACCGCCATTAATACCTATCGTCTGTCCCGTAACGTAGGAAGCATCATCCGAACATAAAAAGCGAATTACGCGTGCCACTTCCTCCGGTTTCCCTACCCGGGCCATCGGGATTGCTTTTTTGATTTCGGCAACCGGGGCATTTTTCATCATATCCGTTTCAATTAAACCGGGGGCCACGACGTTTACTTTGATGCCGAATCGCGCCACTTCCGCAGCCAGCGAACGGGATGCCCCGATCAGCCCGGCTTTTGCCGCTGAATAATTTGTTTGCCCGCGATTAGGCATTATCCCCGCCACTGAAGAAACCGAAACAATCGATCCGCATTTATGTTTTATCATCTCCCGTAAAACAGGTTTAGTCATATTATAAAAACCTTTAAGCGTTGTATTGATTACGCTATCCCATTCATCTTCTCCCAGCAGGAGAAAAAGCCCGTCGGCGTTGATTCCGGCATTATTAACCAGGACATGGATTCGACCATGCCGTTCAACGATTGCACTGATATTTTCTTTTGTTTGGGCCCCGTTGACAACATCAAACCTGCGTATTTCACCGTTGCCGCCTGCTTGATGAACTAACTTCAGCGTTTCGGCTGCCGCCTGCTCATTTTCCTTATAATTAATGACTGCAAAATAACCAGCTTTAGCCAATTCCACAGCCGTCGCCCGTCCGATCCCGCGACTGGCACCGGTAATTATCGCCACTTTTTTCTCACTCATCTTATATCAAACTCCTGGAAGTAATTTAGTCGCTAGTTGGATCTTCATTCATTCTTAAAGCCTGGAGGACAATGACAGCCAGGATTTCTTCACCGGCTTTAACAATTCCTTTTATTACGCTGTAATTATCGAATGAATAGGAATTGCCGACGCTGGCCACAAGATATGTTCCCACAGAAATTTCAGCAACATTGAACCGGGCTTCCTTAACACCAACCAGCCAGCCTTTTCCACTGGCTTTGCCTTGCTCTTTTCTTTTATAGCCATCAATAACGGCACCGGTTTGGGCAACGACTTCAATCAAGACAAGCGGGCTTACCGCATTGCCGTCCAACAGAGGCCAATTGGAGGTCACCAAAGCGCCTGTAGTAGCTGATTCTGGTGTTATATCAAGCACTTCACCGATCATTTTTATCCGGTCGCGATGCGGGATCAAGCTGTCAATATCAATGTTCAGCATGGACATAAAACTCCGATCTCTATAACAAAGCGATTAAAAAATGCCGAGCAGAACAATTTTGCCTCAGGCAGAAGATATAGCGCGGTATAATAGTTGCACCGGGATTTATACCCCGGAACTTTGACTCTAGAATAATGAGAAAACTGCATAGAAGTCAACAAAAATTGTTTCGGACCGGTAACTGCTTTTCCTATTTACGGTTATTTTTTATACAATCAGGAATTTATAGCAATAAATGGTGCGTTGATTTTTTTTAATTTTTTGGATAAGAAGGAAACAGTACTTAAATAAAATTTGTTTCATGGTGGCCAATTTGCAAAAAGACCAATTTAATAGCCTATATAAAAAAATTCTGACTCCATCCAAAACTCTTTGCCAACGAGAGTTTACTTATTCGGGGTACAGTTACGGTGAGGTTTTTGAACTGGCAGCCGGAATTCGGAAAACATTGTCCCGGCGGGGCGGGGAAAAAACCCTTTGTCTTTGCACTGAAAACAAAGCTGTTATTGCGGCCTGCGTGCTGGCGTCCCTTACCGGTACCTGCCGGTTGATATTACCCTATTCTTTTTCCGCCCACGCGCTTTTGGAAATGTATGAAGCAGTGGGCTTTAACGCCGCAATCGCCGATCATCCTGAAGAAATACCGTCCGTTGTGGAAATAATTACACCCCTGCCCAGTTCAATTGTTGAGATTGGTCCCGAAGCTATTCGCGATCCCGATGAGCCGTTTCTGTATCTTTTTACCGGTGGCTCTACCGGAAAACCCAAAGTATGGTCCAAATCGCCAAGGAATTTGCTTTCTGAAGCTTTCTATTTGAAAGAAAAGTTTGCCATCTCCGAAAAAGATCTTTTCGTCTCCACAGTGCCGCCTTACCATATTTATGGTTTGCTTTTTTCCGTTTTAGTACCATTTATAGCTCACGCCCGATTGTTACCGGATATTTACACGTTCCCGCAGGAAATCATATCGACCGTCAACAAACATAAAGCCACTGCTCTGGTGAGCGTGCCCATTCATTATCGCTCCATGAAGGTGGATAATTTGTCTGCTCCTTCACTGAAAGTTGCCTTTTCTTCCTCCGGGGTGCTCGACCGTTCCGATGGGCTGCATTTCCACAAAAAGACTGGTCTTGGTATCACCGAAATCTATGGTTCTACGGAAACAGGCGGAATTGCTGCCAGGTGCGTAAGCGATCACACCGATAGTTGGAAACCTTTTGAGATTGTATCCTGGAAGCTTATCGGCAATAGATTATCCATTAAATCAGATCTGGCCTCACCGGAGATGGAAAGGGATGAAGAAGGCTACTGCCTGACCGGTGATGAAGTCCGCCAGGACAAGGATAACCGCTTTGTTCTTTTGGGACGGGCGGATGGAATTGTGAAAGTCGCCGGGAAGAGAGTTGATCTGCTGGATGTGCAAAATAAAATAAAGACGCTGCCGACAGTACACGATGCAATTGTTGTTTCGCTTCCGGCGGAAAAGGGGCGGGAAAACGTCATCGCTGCCGTTGTCGCCTGTGACCTGACCGAAACTCACTTAAGAAAGCTTTTAATTGATATGCTGGAACCATACGCCATCCCCCGTCATGTAAAAATCGTCTCGCAAATAACCACGACAGCCACCGGTAAAATCGATCGCCGGAGAATTGAACAATTGTTCCTGAACGGGAAAAGGCTGAATACTAAAGACTAAAGACTAAAGACTAAAGACTAAAGACTAAAGACTAAAGACTAAAGACTAAAGACTAAAGACTAAAGACTAAAGACTGAAGGCTGAAGGTCAAGGGCAACTATTACCCGCCATCTCCCACCTTTGCATTTAACCGCTTCAAACGATGCAGTAGGGATTCCTTTTCTTCTTGAGAAAATGTATTATCCTGGTGCAATGCATTCTCCACCAGCATTTTTGCCTGGTTGCAATCACAAACCTTGTGCTCCAGCCATTTGGCCAGCTCCGAGACTGCATAAAAATCGAGAGGTCCGCAGGCCGCCATGTCCTGCCAGATCTGAACGGCTTCACTCAATCTGCCGGTTCGTTTGTATAATTGGGCCAGTCTCTTTTTTGACTGAAGGGATAAATCGGAGCAACTTTGCTCGTGGAACATGCTCAAAATTTTTACTGTTCCTTCCAGGTCGCGGCGATTTAATAGAAGGCGCGCTGCAGCCAGATAATCATCGGTATGAGCATGTTGCTCTATAGCCTGGGCAGTCATAATGTCGACTAGATGGGCAGTGAGTGTGGCCATGGAAATTACGTCCAGACGGTTATGCTCAAAGATTCCCGCCAGCAATCGGGGATCTCGGCTTCTCAGCCAGTCGAAATAGCGTTGGGGGATTTCCCAGCCGGGAATATCACCTTCGCGCTCTACACCCAGCACTTCCGTCTCCAGTGTAACCAAGCGGCTATTGGCGAGTCGATGTCCTAAAATACGGCGCGACGGATGCAGCAAATCAAGATGCGGCAATAAGGAAAGTTTACCCTCCAATCTATTCATGATAAAACGGGTAGAAAGCAGGTTCACATCAAAGGCTTTGCCGTTAAATGTTACCAGGAATTTTTTTTGGCCGGCAATTGCGGCAAGGTAAGTAAGAGCAGCCGCTTCTTCGCCAAAATCGCGGGCCAGGATTTGCCGTACTTGAAAGTGTCCTCCCTCAAACCAGCCCAGCCCGATTAAAAAAGCCATCGTGCCGGTGCCACCGGCGAGCCCCGTAGTTTCGGTATCCAGAAACAAGGCATCCGAACAGGTAAACTCAGCGATGCCGGGATTATTGGCCAGCATTGCCGCCGCGGTCATATCAAAACCAGAAGCTTCACTGATATGGCGATGGCCATGACGGCTGCCGCCCAGGACTTTATCGCTAATCAGAAAGAATTTGCCATAATCGTTTTCGGTTTCCTCACCCGGAACAATTTCGGCAAGAGCTGCATTGCCGCGGGCTACCGTAATCTCTTTCGCAGTTTTGTTTGCGGTCTGGGAACGCGTAACGACAGTTTCGATCCTGCGGCGCAGATCAGCAAGCTGAGACTGTTTTTCCGACGACTGGTGAATGTGCGCCGCATTATCCACCGTACTTTTTTCTGGCGCTGATTTAATATTTTCGCCGGTCAGGCGTTTTAATTTTTCAATCGAATTCATGTTTTATTCACTAACTTTTTATCCAACAACCTTACTATTCCGTCATACCGGCGGAGGCCGGTATCCAGTTAAATAATATCATTATACAAATCCCGCCAATCGGGATTACTTTTTTCGATCAAGTTCAACTTCCAAGCGCGTTTTCATTCTTTGATATTCTTTTCTCTCTCAATTGCTGAACTCATATTTTCAAGTAATTAAAACCATACAAGATTGTGCACTTTATATTGTTTAGTAAATCCCTCAACCAGATCATTTTTATGTTCCCATATTCTTTTGACTAGGTCAGATGTCACACCTATATAGAGTCCCGTTTCTTGCGCTTGCCAGAATATATACAGCTGGTTGTTTAATCATGGCTTTTCATCGCTTCTGGATACCGGCCTACGCCGGTATGACGATTGAAAATTCGACTCTCTATTTTGTCTTATCAATCGCCCACCCGCTCTGCGTTTTTACCAGATAAAAATATTTAAATACATATTTACGGTTGCGTGTTGTTTGATTTTCAGCTACTTCCTTCTTCACTCGTATCCTATCTTTATTGATCCACTCCACATCGCCACTTGCCCAATATTCATCAGGTTTTAATGAAAATTCTCTGGTTAGTCCATTGTCGGAAATACTAAATATTTGTAACTCGTTATTGCTATAAGCATCGTACATGTCGACGGTTGCAATTCTTCTGTTGTCCGGTGAAACATTAGGATAATCTTGGATATCGTATTTCTTTCCATTTTTTCTACTAATTAAAGTAAAATCACCACCCTCATAGTAACTATTTGCCATTATGTAATAGTCAATTATTTTATTATAACCAATAAAATAATGATCCACCATTGCGCTGGAATTAGACTGATCTTCTAATAGCATTATGTTTTTAATGTTTATTGTTTGGCTATTGTTCAGTTTAAATTTAAGAGATGGCCCTTTTCTTTGTACGAAATCATTGCATTCCTTAATTTTTATTTCTTCGTATTTTTTTATGTTACATTTCTCAGTGCGTATATTTCTGCGTTTGCAAAAATCAGTTAAGTAATTACTAGCTGTTTCACCAAATGATTTACACGGTAAAATATTTAAGAAGAAGATCACCATAATTAAAAACATTCTCTTTTTATTCATATGATTCTCCTTTGTATATTACAGAAGTGTTGTTTCTATGCACTTAGTCAAAATCAGAAGCGAGAATGATAAGAAAATTATTTCGGCTTGCGTCATAATAACATTCGATATGGAGCTGTTCAAAAACTTTTAGATGCAAGGCGTGCAACAACCGTATCGCGAGGCGTATTACATATACATTGAGCGATTCGGTTTGCAGCACAACGCCGCAGATGAGCGTTTTTCAACAGCCTCCAATAATCAAATCCACAATTTTGGGCACTATCTCTTTGGCCGATTTTCCTACTTCCAGCGTCGGCCCCACGCAGGAGGGGCAGCCATAGGCGCACGGACATTTTTCAATGAGGCTGCGCGCGGCCCAAAGCAGGTTGGCATGTTCGCGATACAGCAGTTCCGAGAAGCCGATGCCGCCGGGATAGGAATCAAAAATAAAGATGGTCGGGTCAAATTCATCTATTCGCACACCGGCTTTGGCATCCGCAACTTCTCTTTGTCCGTTGCGGAAAGTGGTGATGACGCGTCCGGTTTTTCCCTGGCTGACAAACCACTCTCCGCTTTTATCCCCCAGCGAACGGTCAATATCGTGAGAATCAGCCATTAAAAACATCGCCGCCAGATGATGCAACGTATAGGCAAGACCGGCTAACCCGTCAATTATTTCCGCCGGTGAAAAATTAAGCTTCTGTAAACGGTCGCGCGGAATGGTAAACCAGTAGCTGGTCGTGTGCATATCTTTTTCGGGCAGATTAACATCACCGTAGCCCAGATTTTCGGACGTATAAAATTTAATCTTTTTATAACCGACAACCTTGCGCACGACCTGAACTTCACCGTGTTCCACTATTGCGCCGGCTTCCTTATGATTATCAAACGAATCAATAACCCGGACATTGGTGTAGGTCATGGCATCGGTGTAGTAATCGACGTCAACTTTACGCACATAGGCCTTCTTGCCTGTGAGATCGAGTTTGTCCACATGATACTGTTCTGATTCCATCAGATAAATTGCATTATCATGCAGGGCGGTAAAAGCACTGTCCCAGTCCACCTCGGCAATTACCTTGTGGCTGCCGGTATGGGTCGTATCGACAACCACGACATTTTCGGGATTAATTGACCGCAAACTTACTTCATCCGCCGGATAGCTTTCCGCCGCCCAGTGCCAGCGGTCATTGCTTCTATGCAGTACTCCTTTTTCCTCCAGATACTGGAGAAACTCTTCGAGATTTTCGCCGCCGAATTTCTCTCCTTTTTCAAAGGGCAATTCAAAGGCCGCGCTTTTTATATGATGCAGCAAAATAAGCAAGTTGTCGGGATTGATGCGGCAGTGCTCCGGCGAAAGGGCAAAAAAATAATCGGGATTTTCCATAATGAACTGATCCAGCGGGTTCGAGCGGGCAATTAATATGGCCAGACTGCGACCGCTGCGGCGCCCGGCGCGTCCCGCCTGCTGCCAGGTGCTGGCAATAGAACCGGGATAGCCGGCCATAATACAAGCTTCCAGATTACCGATGTCGATACCCAGCTCCAAAGCGTTGGTGCTGATAACTCCCATAACTTCGCGCTCCCGCAGGCCGTTTTCGATCTCCCGCCGCAGGTTTGGCAGATAACCGCCACGGTAACCGGTGACAAAGTGATCGTCCTTAGGTTTTATTCGTACAAATTTATCTTTCAGATATTTTGTCAACACTTC
>JANYAY010000145.1 GCA_025361065.1 Deltaproteobacteria bacterium | reverse complement strand
TCAGCAGCAACTGCTTAAGCTCAAGGAGCTGGGAGTAGTGCCGAAAATGCAGAGTTTACTCACCCAGATATATCGCGATAGCGACGGGCGGGTCAAAGGCGTGCAGATCCGTGAAAAATACGTTTTCCCGAATGCCGATAGCGGAAAAATTAAGAATATTAAAGCCAGAAAAGCGGTTGTTATGGCCACAGGCGGTTTCGGCAATGATGTTGCCTTCCGCACAATTCAGGATCCCCGCCTGACCGCCGAGTTCCCGAGCACCAATCAACCCGGCGCCACGGCAGAATCCCATCGTGAAGCCTTCCGCATTGGTTGCACCCCTTTACAGCTTTCCTGGATTCAGTTAGGCCCGTGGGGCAGCCCCGATGAAAAAGGCATGGGCCTGAACCCGTTTTTTGCCCAGCTTTGCACCGCCATGTACGGCCTGTGGGTCGATACGAAGACCGGCAAACGTTTTGTCAATGAATTAGCCGACCGGAAAATCCGCGCCGACGCGATCATTCGCGTGGGCAACAAATGCATCGCTTTCACGGATGCCGCCGGTTATGCTTACGGTCAAAAAGCTATTGCTGAGTCGCTGTCGGTATTGATAGAAAGAGGTGTTGTCAAGAAATATGAAACTCTGGAACAGATGGCAGCGGCATATAATTGTCCGGTCGAGTCCCTTAAAGAAACAATTGAAACATTCAACAAAGGAGTACTGGCGGGCAAAGATTCAGAATGGAACAGATATTTACAGAAAGATCAAAAACCCCTGGGCCCCGGCCCCTGGTACGCTTCGCGCCTCACGCCCAAGATTCATCACTGTATGGGTGGAGTGAATATCAATGCCAAAGCGCAGGCGCTGGATGTCATGACGGATCAGCCTATTGCCGGACTGTACGCAGCAGGCGAATTCACCGGTGGTGTGCACGGCGCCGTGCGGCTGGGCAGCGCAGCAGTGATTGATTGCCTGGTATTCGGTCGTGTTGCCGGGCAGAATGCAGCGGCGGATAAAGCCTGGAGTTAATTTTTCATGAAAGCGGGAGAAAATGCTTCAGTCATTTTCTCCCGCTTTTTTTATTTATTACTCGCCTTCCGCCATTTCTTCCATAGCTTTCCTGTTTAGAATAGTGATCAAACGTCCATCCACAGCGAGGATTCCCTCGTTGCTCATTTTTCTCAATGTTCGGGAAAGAGCCTCCGGGGTAGCTCCGAGTATCTTGGCCAGCTCCCGCTGCGAGATAGTCAATTCCAGTTTGTTTTTCTTTTCACCCGCATCTTTGGAGAGGGCATGAAGAAGGAAAGAGGACAGCCGCTCGGGTATTTCCTTCAGCGCCAGGGATTCGATGAGCGTCATGGATTCCTTGAGGCGTTCGGATAATATCTGGATGATATTAAGAAGCAGTGCGGATTCTTTTCTGGCGATAGCTTCCATAAATTCTCCGGGAATAATCATCACAGTGCTTTCTTCAATGGCCATGGCGCTGGCGGGAAAAGACTCCGTGGCAAAGGCCGTACATAAGCCAAAGGGGTCACCCGGTCCCAGAAGCGACAAAGTCTGTTCTTTACCTTCGGGAGAACTCTTGGAGAGTTTCAATCGGCCGGTAATTACTACATAAAATGCCCGGATCGGATCTGCTTCACCAATTACTAAATCACCGGGCTTGAATTTTTTGTATATCGCTCGTGATGCCAGGAGCCGCAGATTTTCTGCCGATACTCCTTTGAATAATGTAACATCCTGTATTTGTTTAATAATATCCATGAAAAATATTTCTTTCCGCATTGATTTAAGTCAATGACACCTGGGAAAATAAGTTGTAATAATTAACACAAGCGCAGGAAATAATTAACACAGCGCCGGGAGAAACAAAACAATTTTATATATCGGGAGGAAAGAAAAATGAGTACACAAGAATTGATCAAGCATGCCGATGATAGTAATTTCGAGTCCATGGCTTTAAAGGGAGATAAACCGGTTCTGGTTGATTTCTGGGCGCCCTGGTGCGGCCCTTGCCGCGCCATCGGTCCGATCCTGGAGGAGCTGGCCGGAGAATATGGTGATCGGGTGAATGTGGTGAAAGTTAATGTTGATGATAATCCACAGATATCCGGGCAATATGGTATCAGAAGTATTCCAACTATACTGATGATCAAAGATGGAAAGGTAAAGGATACGAGTGTCGGTCTGGCCACAAAGAATCAATTGGCCGATCTTATTGATCGTAATCTTAATTAAACGGCCGGAGGGTAAATAAAAGATGAGTGACTTGTTGATTTTAGTCTTGATAATCGCAGGGTGGTTTTTCGTGCAGGGATGGCTTTTACCGCGCCTGGGGGTTTCCACCTGAGTGAAGCCCGCCTGTCCGGTCGAGGACAGGAAGAAAAGAAAGGTGTTGCCAGACCCGGAAAATGATCGCTAACCTGTTTGCCAAATTTAATCCCGCTCGCGCGGGAAGAGCGTTAATTCTCGTGAGCTCGCTCGCGATATAATGACGTTCATTTCATACCTCGAGAGCTTGCGGCGAGGTGGTTGATTTGTGTCATCAGCCCTAAGGGAGATAAAAATGAAAAAAAATATGGGAACTATCGACAGAGTTATTCGAGTTTTATTGGCGATCGTTGTTGGTATTCTTTATCTGACCGGTAACATTTCCGGCACTGCCGCGATCATCCTGGGCATCCTGGCGGTAATATTCATTCTGACGTCGGTAGTTGGTTTCTGCCCGCTCTACATGCCCTTTAATCTTACCACCATCGGAAAGAAATGAGTAATATCATGAAGGAAAAGAAAGATTTTAATATAAACCGCCGGTCGTTTTTAAAGATCAGCGCCGGCGCGGCGGCTCTAACCGGCTTGAGTCTGCCTAAAACGGCATTTGCCCGAACAGAGGCACAATTATCGACCCTCATCGATCTGAGTCTGTGCGATGGTTGCGAAAATCTGCAAACTCCCGCCTGTGTCGGCGCCTGCAAGGCCATCAATAAAGATAAAATTCCACAGGTTGTCGGAAATATCCCCGAACCGTGGCCGCGAAAAACTATTGAAGACTGGTCAAAAAAGCAGGAAGTCACCAACCGATTGACGCCGTATAATTTTATCTATGTTCATAAAGCCGAGATCGATGTAAGAGGTCAGCGCAAAACAATCTTTGTGCCGCGCCGCTGCATGCATTGCGACAACCCCGCCTGCGCGACTATTTGTCCCTTTTCGGCGAATTCCAAAAAGGAAAACGGCGCCGTTGTAATCGACCAGAATCTTTGTTTCGGCGGCGCCAAATGCAAAGATGTCTGCCCCTGGGAAATTCCCCAGCGTCAGTCCGGTGTCGGGGTCTATCTCCATGTGCTGCCGGGCTTAATGGGCAACGGGGTGATGTATAAATGCGATCTTTGCAACGACAGACTGTCTTGCGGAAAGCTGCCTGGATGTGTAGAGGCCTGCCCCCGTCAGGCTCTCCTCATTGGCCCGCGTAAGGAAATTGAAAGAATTGCCGGGGAGCGCGCCCGTGTGATGAATGGCTACATTTACGGCAAAACGGAAAATGGCGGAACAGCAACATTGTATCTGTCTCCTGTATCATTTGAGTTGATCAACAACACCATGGCCAAAAAACCGGGACAACCGGATATGAAGCCGGATGTTAAAAGGCGAATGGCTGCCACGGATCCATTAGGGAAAGCAGTTCTGGCCGCTCCTGCCTTAGGGCTTATCGCAGCAGGAGCGCTCAATTGGTTTTCGCGGCGCAAAGAGATGGTGAAGAAGGAGCAAAAAAACAATGGCTGAAAGAATAATTGTCGAAAAAAATCTCGTCGTCCGCCACGGTGCCATCGAGCTTGCCGAACACTGGGCAATTGCCATTTCCGGCCTCATCCTGCTTTTGACTGGAATCTTTGAGCTTCCTGTCGCCAAGCGCTACTATATCATCACAGTTCCTGGACTGAGCTGGTCGGCTGACTTTATCACATCATTATACCTGCACTACGCGGCAGCCCTTGTTTTTACGGCCGCCGGGATATTCCATCTGTTTTACCATGGTCTGCTAGGCGAAAAAGGCATGATTCCGCAGAAGGGCGACCTGGCGACATCGATTACCGTTGTCAAAAGTTTTATCGGCATCGGTAAGGAACCGCCGATGCACAAATATTTGCCGGAGCAGCGACTGGCATATGTGGGCATGGCCTTTATTATATTGATGCTGATTTTTTCCGGTCTGGTAAAAACTTACAAAAATATCTACGCGCCGGATATGCCCCAGATGGTTCTCCTCTGGGCAACCTGGATTCACAACATCTTTTTTGTGCTGTTTTTCCTGGCTTTTTTGGCACACATGGCGGCGATAGCCTTGCGGCCGAACCGGCCAATGGTGCGCGGTATCTTCACGGGCAAGGTCTGCCTGGATTACGCCCGGCACCGACACTCCCTGTGGGTTAATGAAATTGAGCAGTGTCAGGTTATTCCCATGGCACTTGCAGATGAAACTACATTGAAGGCAGCAGATCAGTTATATGATGCCTCAACGGTGTATGAGCCGGAAGCTCAAATACTGAAGGCAGGTGGAATTGAAGACAAAGTTCCGCTGGCGCAGGAAGAGGATAAAGCTACTTCGGCCAGAGAATAAAACCGTTGTGAAAAGGGCTGATTGGAAATAGAGCCGGCAATCCGGCAATATCTGAAACCGGACTCAATTCCAATTCTTAATCAAGTGCTATCTTTATTGAAGAATCAACAGGATGTAGAATTAATCAGACTTCAGAGCAGGCGTGCTGATGCTCGGGGCAGGCAATTCCGTTATCGTTGAGCTTTCCGGCAAGCCATTGTTGAGTAACTGTTTTTACGTCTCCCGCACAGCCGCGTAAAACTTCGATGCCCTGACCGTTCAATACGTTTACCGCTCCCTGACCCATATTGCCCGCGAGCATTAATTTTACACCGCTCTGGGCCAGTGTGCCGGCGATATTGGATTTACAGCCGCATCCTGCCGGGGAAGTGATCTTCTCTTCCGCGATAATTTCCTTTTTATCATTGATGGTGAATACAGTAAAATATTCACAATGCCCGAAATGGGCGTCTACTTGATTTTGATTGGATGGTAATGCGATCTTCATAACTTTCTCCTTTTTAATCATTAACATTATTTTGTTGATTTTCTGCAGTAAGGGCAAATTTCTTCATGAGCTGATTGGCCTTTGCCGCCAAAAGGCTTGTGGCATTCGGTACACTCTCTGTGTTTTGTTTCTCCAACAGAAACTTCTCCGCCTTCAATTTTCAGTGCTTTCCCGTTAATCAGAACATCCGCAATTTTCTTATGAGCCGATTCGATTATTCTGCCGAATGTCTGCCGGGAAATATTCATCCGGGCTGCCGCTTTTTCCTGATATAATTCTTCGAAATCGGCCAACCGGATAGCTTCGTATTCGTCAAGGCTTAAAATTACTTCTTCTAATTCTGATGCGGGTATTCCCCGGGGCTTAAAATAATTTTTATCCGGCATACAACCTACATGACGGCAACATTTTGGCCTGGGCATTGCTATTTCATTCCTCCGGTCTCATTATAAGCATATGCCCATAATAAGTCAAGATGTAAAAAGACAGATAAATACGGGAGGGGATACTTGTCGTCCGGGCAATAATTGATGGCTGGCAAAAGATAATCGGGCTATTGGCTGAAGAATCTTAGATGAAGGTAATACGCGCACCATATTTATATGCTTCTTGTTGCCATGTTTACACGATAAAAGATTAAGCATAAACGGAAATTACTTAAGAGCAGCTGTTTTTGTAAATAAGCCCTTTGGACATCCGGATACCGGGTTGCAATGCATGAATTAAATATATGAACTTCGTTCGTGAATCAGGCAAACAGAAAAAACCGCGACGATTACCGGAGCAACCTTTTTTCGGAAATGGTCTTCATGCATTGGACAGAATCGCAAAGCTCTGCAGGATAACTGGTACTCCGGACTCCAGGCAGGGATAGATGCTGCTGTTCACGCTTACATGAAAGAGAGTTATAACCTGGAAACCGGCACCATTCCCAGTGATGTCTAATGTGCCGCTGGGCGTTCCGGATAGCGGTCAGGGCAGTGAAAGGAGCCCCATGCGTCAGCACGGGGCTCCTTTTTGTTACATTAAGCTTTGGCAGCGTTCTTACCTGCCGTGCGACCGAAGACGACACAGTCCGTGGTCGCATTGCCACCCAGCCGGTTCGAGCCGTGAACACCCCCCGTCACTTCTCCGGCGGCGTAAAGCTTCGGGATCACCTCCCCGAAGACATCGACAACCTGCGCATTCGCGTTGACCCGCAAACCGCCCATGCAGTGATGGATCGCGGGCCACTGGGCAACAGCATAGAAGGGACCTTTAATCATCGGGGTCATCGCCTTGGTGATCGGCTTTCCGAATTCGGGATCTTTGCCTTCGGTCAGATACCGGTTGTGCTTCTCAATAGTATCGACCAGGGCATTTGCGGGAATGCCGATTTTCCCTGCTAATTCGGCAATGCTGTCGGCCATGATCAGACGGTTGAACTTCAAACCCATTTCGACTTCTTTGCGGCTGCCGCCGAATCTTTCGATCATCTCATCGCTGAAAATCGTGTAGGTAGGTTTTCCCTGAGGACCGAGATTGATCTGCGCAAAGCTTACATGGTCGCGTCGCGCCAGTTCGCTGATGAAGCGCTTGCCCTGCTTGGTGACGTAGACGATGCCGGTGCCCGGACCATTGAATGGATAAAGCGCCGGGCTGTCGAGGATACCCGTATCCGGATCAGCATAGGGATACAGTTGGATAAAGTTCATCTGCAGCGTATCGGCACCAACGGCCTGCGCGTAGCGGATCATCTCGCCGGTTGCGCCCTTGTGGTTGGTGCAGTTCCAGTCGCCGGCCAGGTAGGGATAATGGTCGCTACGCATCTTGACGTCGCGGCCGAATCCGCCGGACGCAAGGATTAAACCTTTTTTAAGCTTGATATTGGTAACTTTCTGGCCCTGCTTCACTTCTACTCCCAGAACCGGGCTTTTCGGGTCGGCGTCTGCTCTCCAGATCCAGGTCACAGCCGTGTTGAGGCGGAACTTAGTGCCCTTCTTCTCGGCGATCCGTTTAAGGGCGTCGACATATACTTTCCCGGTACCAGCCGCGTGAGAACGGTAAGCCGAATGGCCGCCACCACGGAGCACTGCCGGGCGAATAACGGCGCCTCCTTCGTCGATCATCCAGTTCAGAGATTCGGTGGCTCCTTCCGCCATGGCTTTGGCCAGCGCCGGTATGTTGAAGTTGTCGCCTCCCTTGAGGGTGTCCTGTGTGTGGAGATCGACACTGTCGTCGCCCAGGTTGAGCTTCTGGCGATAATGGAACTTGTCGTCCCAGGAATTGTATATCCCGCCGTTTATTGCCGAGTTACCACCGTAAACGGACATCTTCTCCAGGATGAGCACCTTTGCTCCTGCCGCCGCAGCCTCAGCGCCGGCGGCCCACCCGGCAAAGCCGGAACCAACGACAACCACATCGATAGTCTCGTCCCATTTCTTGGGCAGGGGACGTTTGGCCGCTTCTGCAGAACCCGGAAGTGCCATGTTCAGGGCCAGGCCACCGGCGGTCAATGCCCCCAAAGCCGCTGCTCCCTTCAAAAAGGAACGACGGTCTACGCCTTTTGCATCATTTCTCATCTCTTGTTTCTCATCTGTTTTCATCATAAACCTCCAACGAAAAGTTTTGCTTGTTTCAACAGACCCATTCTCCGATCCATCCTCACTTACTTATAGTGAGCACACAACGGACATCTACCTAAAAAGCAAGCCAACATACCCGATATGCGCTCACTTTAGTTACGGTTATTTTCTATCATCAGCTAAAATAGATAAATAGGGGGATTTAACAGGTAAATATTGGGTATTTTTACATACCCAATATTTAGGGAATTGTTTCTTAAATATCCAAAATTACCAAATCAGTTCCAGTAAAAAAGAAGTAAAAAAACAGTCCTTGCAGCTCCATCATTGTCGGAAGACTTCTGATTCTTTCCAGCTTGCCGCCGGCATCACTTATGGGCGCGGCGGCTCATTTGCCGCGTTGCCGCCGGCAATCCGGCCAAACACAATACAATCGGTAATGGCATTGCTTCCCAGGCGGCTGGCGCCGTGTATGCCCCCGACAATTTCACCGGCGGCGTAGAAGCGGCCAATGGGTTGCTGGGTATCGATGCGGATAATCTGGGCTCTGGTGTTGATTTGAATGCCGCCCATGCAATAATGAACCTTGGAAATCAGACGGATGGAATAATAGGGAGGATGCTTCAAAGGCAGGAGATCTTTCGGAAGCGGTTTTCCGAACTGATCATCTCGTCCTTTTTCAATTAAAGCATTGTAAGCGTTTATGGTTGCTTTCAAAGGGATGAGAGGAGCTTGATTCGCAATGGCCAGTTCTTCAATCGTATCGAATTTCCTGACGACGCCGCGTTTCAGGCACTTTTCCAGTGTCGAGGCATGACGCACGCCCATCTCGTCCACAATGGCGATCGATTCCCGGTCGAAATTCAACATGGCGTCCACCAGCAGTTTCCTGTCCGCCTGCTCGTTGACAAAACGCTCTCCCGTCCGGAGATCGATCAGGATGCCGTAAGGAAATCCAGCCAGCATCGAAAACATTGATCCGACACCGAAGCCTTCTTCGTCCCGGGACGCCCACGGGCCAAGCTGGATCATGGACAGCTGCACCGGAATTGCTCCGGCCTTCAGTGCTATGATGAGACTTTCAGCGGTGGCGCCCCGGTGGTTCGTACACTCGATATCCTCTGTCAGCATGGGGTTCTGGATGGCCCGGAATTTCTTGTCCTGGCTGAAGCCGCCTGCCGCCATAACAACTGCCCGCTTCGCTCTAATGCGCTTGCCGATTCCGCTCTCGCGATTAGGGAAGATATAATCCTCGATTACGGCAACTCCTTCAATGGCGCCGCTTTCATCGGTGATGAGCTGTGACAGAAAAGTCTTCAGCCGGATCGGAATGTCCATTTCCCGGCACTTGACCAGCATGGGCCGGATGATGCCCGAACCCGACGTATTGGCCGTATTGTAGGTCCGCGGTACGGAATGCCCGCCCAGATGGCTCAACTTGGGTCTGTACTTCACTCCCAGTTCGTCGATCGTCCACTGGAGAGTTTCCGCCGACTTTTCGGCAACGATCCCGGCCAGATCCCGATGATTGAAGTCATGTCCGGCGGCCAGCATGTCCGCCAGCATCAATTCCGGTGAGTCGTCAATGTTTTCCTGCGCCTGCAGGGGTGAACCCGCAGCGGCAAACAGGCCGCCGCTGATGATCGAGTTGCCTCCCGGTACAGCCATTTTTTCCAGGACAACCACCGACGAACATAGCCTGCGGGCCTCGATTGCCGCCGAGAGGCCGGCAAAACCCGAACCAATGATGACGACATCATATTCTTCATCCCACATAATATACACTACCTCTTTTCCTTCGAATACAAATGACGCATCCCCGGCGCAAAACAGTTTTCATCCAGCCCTGCCATTGCACAAGGCATTGAAGCAGAGCCTTTTATAAATTGCGGTTCATTAAAAATGCGTGCAGATTCAATTTCTTGCCGTTTAAAGCCAATTTCCTTCGTATGTTCTTGCGATGCGTCTGGATAGTATCGAAGGAAAGGCTCATGGCCTCGCAGATATCCTTACTGGAACAGCCGGCCTGAATGAGTTTGCACACTTCGATTTCCGTCCTGGTGAGTTTCAGCAGCCCCGCGTCCAGTTCCTTTTCAAAACCGGTCGTCAGGGAAACAAGCTGCTCTTCAAGAAGCGCAAGATAGCTTTTCCTGACATTAGCTTCCGGGGCCTTCTCGATTTTTTTCAGACTGGGCAGAAGAGAGGTACTTATCTTCGCAGCCACCCTGTTTTCAAAATCTTTTCTGTCTTGTTCAATACTCTTCATGACAGTTTTCAGTGTCATATTCATTTCTTCCGTCTGCTGTTTTTCCTGACGCAACTGCATTTCCAGAGCTTTACGGCTGGTGTCGTCCCGGACAATGATCGGCCAGTGCCTTTTCCCGTCAAAATCGCTCCGTGTAACCGTAACCGTTGCCGGGAAAGACTTCCCGTCAACATACAGACAGGTGATTTCTGCGCTCTTCCTCTGCCCTTCTATCAATTCCTCAAAATACTGTGTCAGCAACTCGGCTCCCGTATCTTCAGCCAAAGACCGGATATCAGTGCCGATAATGTTCTGTTGCGGTAAACCGTAAATCTCGCAGGAGCGCTGGTTGGCCTTAACGATTTCGTAATCCTCATCAACAAGGAGTATCCCGTCGCCCACGGACATAAAAATTGCGCCGAGAATTTTTTCCGATGTAGTCTGCGCAGGAGGTCCTTTAATCGTGCCGGACTCTACAGTGCGGTATCTTTTCCAGTCGGCAATGGCGTGCATCTCTGTGAGATCAGCGATTTTCCGTAACTTCAGGACCGCATCAGTTGTCTGTTCCGAGGTCAGATTGATGCCGGGAATCCTGTCCTCGATGCAGGATATCATTGTTTTGAAGTATACCAGAAAAAGCTCCAGATCCAGACCACCGTTTTTCCCGGGAGATAATTCTTCAATTATCTCTTTAGCAAATATGTGCGGGACGCCGTCAGGCCGGGCAAAGGGTGTCTTTTGCGGGCTTCGGTAAACTTCTTCCAGTGCGGACATAACGCTGTCGAATCTTTTGCAAAATTCCCGGCGGTTCATACCGGGCGAATCAGAGTATCCCGCTTTCCGCATCCGGCACAGCCACACCTGGAAAACGTCGTCTTCACATTTCCTTAACTGATTTACTAGACGAATAACTTCCATTAGTTACCATGCATCTTCTCAGAAATTTTAAAGAAATTTCTCTTTCCAGAATGGAGTGTATAAGAAAATCACCTTTATATGTCAATACAAAACTGACCACAAATTTTGGACCGGTGGGAAATATCATGCTGCTCTGAATCCGGAAGAAATGCCCATTATTCAAGACTTACCTGGCAAATCAGATTCGAATCTTACGGTGCAGGAAGATTTCTTGATCTATAAATTTAAATAGAATATGAAAATAGTAAAAATTTGATATGCTGAATTATGATTGTTATCTGTTCTTCTTATTTGAATAATTTACTAAAGGATATTTATCATGAATGGCGAAAAGCGTAATTTTGATAAAGCGGCCGCATCCTGGGATGCCAAGCCGGAGCGTGTCCGGCTGGTTAAAGATATCGCGCAGGCGATAGCCGGGGAGGTAACGTTGACTCCATCCATGGATGTCCTGGACTTCGGTTGCGGTACAGGGCTTTTGACTATGCAGTTGCAGCCTTTTGTGCACTGTATTACGGGTGTGGATAGTTCACAGGGAATGCTGGATGTTCTGCAGGCGAAGATCAAAGATCAGAATCTGGATAATGTGAAAACATGTTACCTGGATATTGAGAAAAACGGCGTTCTGGAAGGTAGTTACAATCTGATTGTCAGCGGTATGACTTTTCATCATATCAGGGAAATCAAGCCTCTGCTGAATCAATTCTCTAATATCCTGCTTCCTGCAGGACATCTTTGCATTGCGGATTTGGATGCCGATGACGGACAGTTCCACGAAAATAAAGATGGCGTATTCCACTCAGGATTTGACCGGGAAAAGCTGGCTGGCCTGATCAGAGAAGCCGGATTTCGAGATATCCGGTGCCGAACAGCGGCAAAGTTAACAAAACCGGTTCACGGCGGAGGAAGCAGGGAGTTTACAGTATTTCTCCTTACAAGTTGCCGATGATAAATTAATTGAAGTCTGTCGGCGATATTTCTGAGGTCTGATATCACTTTCATTTAAGAAGACGGGTTGAGAGAAAATTGCAGCTCTACGCGCCGGTTTTTCAGCCGGTCGGAATCACTGTTGTTGGAATACAGCGGTTGATATTCCCCAAAGCCCTTAGTGGAAATTTTTGTAGGATTTACACCCCGCGCAACAAGTGATTTGGCGACCTGGGTTGCCCGGTCGGCGGAAAGTTCCCAATTGGAAGGGTAACGGCGGTTGGAAATGGGTCTATCGTCGGTATGTCCCTGTATTTCCACTAATAGATTAGAATGGTTCTGAATAAAAACAGCAATCTGCTCCAGCTTGGGCAAAACGGAAGATTTAAGCTGCGCTTGTCCGGAATCAAAACTGATTTGTTCCGGCAGGGTCAAAACAACATACTGGGAGTGGCGCGCAACAGTGATTCCCTGTAACCCTGAATTATCATCAATTATGCCCAGCAGATCAGATTCCAGCGATGCGGTTGTGCTTTGGGCAGCAGAATCAGAAGAAGCTACTGGTGGGGCTAACGGGGCTACCGTTTGTTCCTTTGTAACGGCAACAGGCAATATCGTTTCAGCATGCAGGGATGCAGGTGCTATGGGGTTGCTTTGCTGTTTGATCGTTATGCCAAAAAGGAGTACAAAAAAAATCAGCAGCAACATGAGCAGGTCGCTCAGAGTCAGAAACCAGATTTCGTTTCCCGCTTCCGACGGAGTAGATTTCGCAAGCGAGCGCATCGGGTTGATTGTTTTTTTAAGGGGCACGTTATTTAAAGGATTGTCGGCAAATTGAGTTATTTTATTTAAATTATTCATATATTACCCTTTACCAATACCCTGACTCGGACTTGCCTGCGCAGGAACTGCAATCCTGATTTGTTGAGGATAGGAGATTGTCTGAACACCGGCCAGGGTTGCCATCTTATACTGGATAGCCTGGGGATGCTCCTGGTCATAGATATCCATGATTCCTTCCCGAATTATATCCATCCGCAATAAATCCTGATCCATAAACTCCCGCAGTTTGTTGGATAAGGGAACAAAACAAACATTGGCCAGAACAACTCCATAAAAAGTACTCAGCAGTGCAATAGCCATATACCCCATCAAACTCTGCGGATTACTGATGTGCTCATAAACACGGATCAGATTAACGATGGTTCCGGCAAGCCCCATGGCCGGAGCAAGTCTGGCCATACTGCAAAGAATTTTGTGAGCTGTTTCATAACGGCTGCAATGCAATAGTGCCTCTTTATGCAGAATTTGCTCAATATTCTCTCTGGTGAAGCGGTAGCTGATCAATTCAATACCTGTTTTTATCAGGCCTGCGGGCAGTTTAAGTCCTTCTTGTTCCAGCAGGCGGATGTCGTTTTTCTTGCTGATACGGGCCAGTTGAACAATAGTTTGAATGGTCCAATCAATTTCCTTACGGCTGGAAAATGACTTTTTGAGAAAATTAATCGTCATCATCATTTTTTTGAAGGGATAGGCAAGTAGGGTTGCGCAAAAGGTTCCTCCCAAAACGATCATCAGGGCATTGAGATTGGAAGCGATTCCCAGCTCTTTAACTCCGAGGTTAAACGCTAATAGAAAAATGATTATCAAAAGAAATAAAGAACCGATTGTTTGTTTAATCATCGTAGTCTCCTTGCAAAGATATTACAGTTGTTAAACATTGCTAACGCAGGAAATGTGCCAGAGAGATGCTGAACCGATTATTTTGCTAAACAATTGATTATTTAACTAATTTAACCGGGCTTGGTGAAATGGATGCTCCAGCTTGAATATGCTGCGGGCAATATTTTCCAGGCATTTTTTTCCCGGTCAGACCAATTTGCAGGGAGCGAAGCCATGCACTCATCTTTCCCTGCAGTATATTGAAGTTGCTTTTATCCGGTTTCGACTGTATTTATTATCATCTCGCTTTCTTTGGCTAACTTTGTCGGCTTCTACAGCATATGTATAATGCGCTTCCGGCGCTTCCTCCCTGACGCAGCTGATCCTGGGAAAGCGAAATGGTATGGCATCCCAAATTTACAGTATATCGAGGTTCCATGAAGTTTGAAAAATATCATATTTCCGAAGCAATAAAACACAATCTTGCTGAACTCGGTTTTAAGAGGCCGACGGATATTCAGTTCAAATCCATCCCGTCCATCCTCAAGGGAGAAGATGTTCTGGCCATCGCCCAGACGGGCACAGGTAAAACGGCGGCATTCGCCATTCCTCTGATCGATAAAATCCACCGGGAAAAAAGCAGCAAACGCGATACAGGCATCAAAGGCCTGGTCATGGTGCCGACCCGTGAACTGGCCATGCAGATCGGGGAGGTCTTTACCCGCATCGCCAAACATACCAAGGTGAAGACGTTTGCCCTGATTGGCGGTGTCGAACAGGAGGCACAACTTAAAAAACTGCAGGAAGGCATCGATATTCTGATTACCACACCGGGACGAATGTTTGATCTTATCCATCAGGGCCACATCGATCTTACGCGCATCGAGACGCTGGTCCTGGATGAAGCCGACCATATGCTGGATCTGGGTTTCATCAAAGACATTCAATATGTAAAAAAAATGCTCTCCCGAAAACACCAGACCCTTTTTTTCTCGGCAACCATCAATCCGGAAATTAAAAAACTGGCTTTCTCCCAGGTTAAAAGCACGGCCATCCGCATTCAAATATCCCCCGACGATCCGGTGTCCGCGAATGTCTCGCACGCCGTCATGTTTGTCGAGATGGATGATAAGCGTTTTTTTCTGGAGAGCTTCATCAGGGAAAATCCCGACAGCAAAATCATCATCTTTGTCCGAACCCGTGTCCGCGCGGAGCGGGTGGCCAAGGCCATGGAGCGCGTTTCGATTCCCTCGATCACGATCCACGGCGAGAAGGATCAAGGTGAAAGATCTGAGGCGATGAGAAAGTTCAAAGAGGGTGAATGCCACATCCTGATTGCCACAGACGTCAGCGCGCGTGGCATCGATATTCCGGATGTGAACTATGTGATCAACTATGATTTACCCGAAAAGGCGGAGAACTATGTCCACCGGGTGGGAAGAACAGGACGGGGTGTCAACAAGGGCATTGCGCTTTCCTTTTGCAGTGAAGATGAGAAAGAGATCCTCAAGGAGATCCAGCAGTTTCTGAATAAAGAGATTGAAGTGATCAAGCTGGGCAAAAAAGATTATGCACGAACCCTGGACATTGCCAGAAAGAACACCAACACCGACGTGCAGGCGCTAATCGCCGACCATGAGGCCTGGCTCGCGACTAAGAAAAGGAAACCCTCCCGGAAAAAATAATTCCCATTCTCCATCGCGCGCCATCTTCACTGCCTCATGCGCCGCCTGATCAGTTAGTTTTGAAAGATGATAATGTCAAGGTGACAATTGCTTTGAAAAAATCGAGCGTTGAATTCTTTAAAAGAGAGGCGGATAAGCATCATACATCTTATCAAAAGATGATCAGAGAGCTTGTAGATTGGTATAGTGCGCACCACCAAAAAAGCGCCTGATTCTTAAAATCCGGGTTAGGGCAGAGACGTTCAGCGACTGGACGTGGATTTAAAGATTTTGCTCCAGCAATAAAAGGAACAATACCAAAATAAATAGAAACGGTTCGGATTACGTGAAGATTGATCTGGCCTATGACGGACCGGCAATCGAGATATAGCAACTTTCAAATGAACGGAGAATAATTATGTTCGCATGGATTACCAGTCCTGAGGCATGGATTGCGCTTGGAACCCTGACGGCTTTGGAGATCGTTCTCGGCATCGACAATATTATTTTTATTTCCATTCTGGTGGGACGTCTTCCCGTAGAGAAAAGAAACATCGGCCGTAGCATAGGACTAATACTGGCAATGCTCACACGCCTGGCGCTATTATTTTCCATTGTTTGGGTGGCCAATTTAACGCAACCATGGTTTTCAATCCTGGGGCAGGACATCTCCGGACGCGACATCATTTTAATCGGAGGAGGATTATTTCTACTGGCCAAGGCGACCCATGAAATTCACAACAGTCTGGAAGGTATTGAGGAAAGCAGACAAACAGCAAAGAATGTAACAATGGCAACGGTGCTTCTTCAAATCGCCCTGCTCGATATTGTGTTTTCATTTGATTCCGTCATCACAGCTGTTGGACTCGCTCAGCATATTTCGATCATGGCAATTGCGATTATTTTAGCCGTTGTAGTCATGTTGTTTGCCTCCAAACCAATTTCAAACTTTGTGGATGCTCATCCGACCATAAAAATCCTGGCCTTGTCTTTCCTTATCCTTGTAGGGGTCACTTTAATTGCCGAAGGTTTCGATGTGCATGTTCCGAAAGGTTACATATACTTTGCCATGGCGTTTTCCGTTGTGGTGGAAATGCTCAACCTGCGCCTGAGAAAAAAACAGATACAGCCGATCAAGTTGCGAAAAGAAATCACAGAATAAGTTCTTGGTGGAGTGAGGCACAAATGAATAAAAGGCATGTGATTGGCGGGATAGAAGGTATACATGGTGCATGAAGAAAAGGGCTTCGACAGGGAGGCGAGCAATGGTTCGTTCACAAGATAACACGATCAGAAAAATTCGGGCTGCTGTTGTGCGCAAAAAAGACGGCCCGCTAAAAATCGAAACGCTCAACATGGAAGGCCCGCAAGATACCGAGGCGCTGATAAGAACAGTTGCTTCCGGCGTCTGTCATACGGATATCAGCATGGTTCATCATTGGGAAACGTCTGACGGTCCTCTCGTGCTGGGGCATGAAGGAGCCGGCATCGTCGAGCTTGTCGGCAAAAAAGTCAAAGCTGTCCGGCCCGGCGATCATGTTGTTTTATCATATCAATCCTGCGGCACATGCCGTCAATGCAAAAGCGGGCGACCGACAAAATGCCGCCGGTTTTATGAATTGAATTTCGGCTTCCATCGTCTGGACGGCAGCAATGCCCTGGAGCAAAGCGGTGTACGCGGGCATTTCTTAGGCCAGTCTTCATTTTCTTCCTACATGTTGGCAACCGAACGCAACATGGTCAAGGTTCCCAAAAATCTGCCGCTGCAGATTCTGGCACCGCTGGGCTGCGGAATTCAAACAGGAGCAGGCACTGTCCTGAACATGCTTCATGTTCAGAGGGGCGAAAGCATTGCCATTTTCGGTACGGGGGCAGTGGGCCTGGCGGCGGTGATGGCGGCGCGCATTGCGGGAGCCTATCCGATTATCGGGGCAGATATCAATCCTTCCCGCCTCAAACTGGCGCAGGAACTGGGTGCAACCCACGTTATTAACAGCCGTACCGCCGATGTCGCTTCAGTCGTCAATAAAATTAAGGCCTGCGGGGTTGATTTCGTATTGGAAATTACCGGCAACACTCAGATGCTGCAGCTCGCACTTGATGTGTTAAAAAAGAGAGGCACGGCGGCCTTTTTCACCGGCGATGGTATTCCCGATAATATACCCCGTGGGAAAAAAGCCGTCGCCGTAATCGAAGGAGATTCGGTGCCGCAATTATTTATTCCCCAACTGATCAAATTATACCGGCAGGGTAAATTTCCTTTTGATCGCCTGATAAAGTTTTATAATTTCCGGAATATCAATCGGGCGATGAAAGACTCTCTTTACGGCAAAACCATCAAACCGGTTTTATGCATGGATCAAAAGGATTAACGGGTGAAATCGGGGAGGGCTGTTAATGCTTACCGGTCGTGCCCAGCCGTCTTGCCCCAAAAGAATAGCTGAGAGCTTGGCATAACTGAATAAAACTAACAATTTTGTCATTCCGTCTCGCATACCCAGGCATGCGCCGGGTAGACTGCCGGATTATATTCCAGCGGAGCGCGACGAAGAGCCTGCCCCGTACTTGATACGGGGGAATCCAGTATTATTAGTATGTTCTGGATGCCGATTTTCATCGGCATGACGCTATTGATAGCACTGTTTCTATTGCGACACAGTCTCTTTCGTCGGGACGACGTCTGGATACCGGCCTTCGTAACCTAATAACCTGAAGGTCACGCGAGGTCACAAGACCGGTAAGACAATTAGAGTGGTTGCGCAAAGCTCTTTAGCTGTCATCCCGGAAGCAGGATATCTGAGGGGATGATGTGTTCATGGGCATAATTTTTGCGCCGGACCAGTTGACGGGCGTTCCCCCGGCATACCCGCACGCACTGCCCGCACCCGTGGCATTTTCCGCCGTCCACAACTATGACGCCGTCCTTGACGTAATTTGCACCGAACATGCAGATGTTTACACAGTTGCCGCAGAGATCCGGTCCGAGGCATGTCTGCCGGTCCTGCCTGGCGATCCAGGGGCCGGGATAGAGCATTTTCCCCGTTAAAAGAAAGGTGCGGGTCAGAACGCAGATGTCCTTGTCGCAATTGCAGATAACAAAATGCCAGCGACCGGACTGCATGCAAAAATCCAGGCTGTGGACAAGCCCCGCATCCCGGCACTGTTCAAGGATCGCCACGGCCTCATCAGCGGTGATGATCCGGTATCCCCGATTCAAATGCAGATAGATCTCGGCCCCATACAGCATGACGATATCCTTGCACGACGGTTCCTGCCAGCGGTTAAGCGACATCTGGCAGACGCAGGGTCCAACCGCCAGCTTGGGCGCATTCGCTTCGCCCTGCAGGCTTTCCATGTATCTGACGAGGCGGACGGCTGACGGTGTAGGCACGATGATGCCGTGGGGCAGATAGTGAGACGTTGTTGCGAGGACTTTCATCAGGGATCTGCCGATTGCCGTTTCCGTGATGAATTTTTTGCGCAGGATCCAATCCACCAACCGTAAAATCCAGGGCTCATATTTCCCATAGAGCCAGTGGAAAAAATAGTGGAGGCGACCGATCGGGACCAACTTGTCTTTTCCGAAAGCGACATGGCCCGCAAGAACCCATTCGGGAATGTGTTGCAAGAGGACACTGGTAATGTTTGGATCATTCAGGAAGTCCATCATTATCATCTCTTAACTCCTTTCCGGGAATGCGCTGGGAAAGATATTAGCTGAATCGCTGCGTGGTGTAAAATCTTTTCTGTAAAATCATCAAGGCCATCTCCTGAGACCTTTGCAGACAACATAAAACTAACAATTTTGTCATTCCGTCCAGCATACCCAGGCATGCGAGGCTGTGTCGCAATAGGATAAATTGCCATTTCGTGTCCTCCTCTGGCGGAGGTGCGTAATGTCAAAATTTCTTTAATATTTTCATTGAAACATCTATATTATTAAGCTGTTATCAGAAGAAAGTTTCCCTCCCCCATGTGAGAGTTATCCATAGCCATGCCTGCGGCCCATCTAGAGCCAGGCAGGTACGGCT
>JANYAY010000142.1 GCA_025361065.1 Deltaproteobacteria bacterium | reverse complement strand
ACGCCTCTGCCCCCAGGTCTGACCACCGCCGATTGCGTATCCGATCATGGGCAGAAAAACCGGGCCGTCTGTCGGCGGAACAGGTGTGCCAATGGTGTAGACCGAAGCGGGATCATTTGTGGAATCAACCTGCACGCTGGTTGCAGCCGACGACGGCAGATTCTGGGGATTGAAATCCTGTATCATCCGGTGAATCCCGGTCTCTGCGGCGATCAAGGCCTTCTTGTTCCCCACACTTTTGGAACTGACCCGCAGATCGCCGGTCGATAAGTTTATGACCAGCATGGCTAGCGCGAAAAGGATCACGCAGGCCATAATAGCCAACACGAGGATAAAACCCTTCTCTGATGATCGTATTTTTTTACTGTATCGCATGGTTCCTCGGGATGACACTCGTGGAATAGATGAACCTTCTGCGTTGGCCTGTATTGGCATCGACATTCTCAGTTTCTACCGCCAGAACAATCTCGATCCGGCGGATATTGGGAATCCCGGCCGGAAGACCGGTGCTGGCAATCTCCGCTCCCGCGCCGTCATAATACCGGAAGACGGGAATGCCCAAGGTGTTGTTGATTACCCGTACCGTCCGCGGCCTGCCACTGGCAACCGTATCGCCCAGAAAAGGCTGTGCGGCTGAGCAATTTATTGCGCGGGTAATATATTGGTTGGTCGTATCATAGTTGTAACGGATCACCTCGTTATCATCTCCCAGCATCCCGTCGCCATCGCCCCCGGAACCGCTGATATCCATTTCGACAACAATAGAATTGGTTGTTGCCTCCTGGAGACCGCGATAGTTCTGATTCGTTGCGGCAGCTAAACATGATCCCGTAGGATTTACCCAGAGATTAGATGCAGATGTGGGATTATAGGAGACCATGCCGATTTCCATAGCCATAAGATCAAGGGCTGGCTTCACGTCCTGCTGGGCCGTCACTTTTCTCTCGATGGCAGCTGAATGGCGTTGCATGGAATTGACTGCCACATAGACGGCGGCGAGAAGCCCCAGCGTTATGCCCATGGCAACTATCGTTTCCACCATCGTGAATCCCTTCATATTCCTCATTGGCAGGTACTCCCTCCCACGGCACACCCGGAAGGAAAAGTGAAACCCTCCTGCCGGGTAACAACCAGGCTCTCCGAAATCCCCGCATGGCCGGTCCAGGCTACCCGAACGGTGACTCTCCAGACATTTGTTGCGAGATTCGTGATCGTGGTGGTAACATTAAACTGAGCATCTCCCGACTGAGAAGTCAACTGGCCACTGGCGTAAACCACAGTCGCAGGGAGAGTGCCGGTAGTGACGCTGCAGCATGCGTTCATGATCCTGGCTTCCTGCCTCATCAATTGTTCATACATTATTCCTGATGCTCTGCCCAGATAGTCCGAACGGGCTGCTGTCTTCCAGGCTGGAGACACAAGTGCGAAAATGGCCAGCACGGCCACAACAGTCAAAAACATGGCAATCATCACTTCGATCAACCCCATACCTTTTTTATTGCATAGAGAATCTAACATAATTTTTCCCTGTAGTATTGCTGGTGATAGTTGCCGTAGAACCTCTGCTGTTTCGTAAGACGACATCTCCGGCCGAAGTGGTTCCTCTCGGCTGAAAGTAGATGATATTGCCGGTATAATTGGTACTGTTGATGTTCAGCCCCGCCCCTAAAGAATTGGGACTCTTCGTGGCTATAACCGTAGAGACTGTGTTAGAGGCGTTTCTCCGCTCGATAGTGTAGTTTCCTGGTGTGCCTGCGGTGATGGTCATGCGGTAGTTCAGCTCTTCGGCCACTGCCTTCCTTTTGGTATTGTCCATATCGGAGACAAAATCGCGGGCGGCAGTGCGCAGGTTCGCGTTATTTACGTATCGCTGCCAGGCAATAGATGTAACTGAGGCCATGATGCCGATTATGGCAATTACGATCATTAATTCGATTAAACTGAAACCCTTGTCTGTTTTCATTTGCCCGCCGGCGAGAAAATTTTGGCAATAATTCTTATTTTATCCCGCAAATTATATGCCATTATTAAATAGCTTTGCTATAAAAAGTATTATTACTAAACAATGGATATTATTTTTAATAACAGCATATTACGCCGAAAAATCTTTTCTGTCAATTTTCTCTGAATTTACATTCAGACATTAGATATGGCGATTAAAACCTATTCGCCGGTGATTTTCACAATCCGGCCGCTTAATACTGCATAAACAAAAACCTCATAAAGGCATCGCCCCAAAACAGATAAGCGACAGCCGCGGCCGACAAAAAGGGACCGAAGGGAACAGCATATTTCATATCCTGTTTTTTTATAACCATTACGGCAATACCAATAATCGCCCCCAGAAGAGAACTGAACAATAAAATGAAAATTAACGATTTCCAGCCCAGAAATCCGCCAATCATAGCCAATAGCTTAATGTCACCGCCGCCCATTCCTTCCCGCTTGGTAATTAATTCATAAACAAAAGCAACTGCCAGAAGAACGCCACCGCCGATCAGCAGGCCGACTGCGGCTTCCATCCAGGGCACTTTCACAACGAAAACAGCCAGCAGGAAAAAGAGGGGAATTCCCGGCAGAGTTAATACATCCGGAATTATTTGATGATCAAGATCAATAAAAGTAATTACAATCAAAACTGCCACAAAAACAAAAAATATCAGGAAATTCAATGTGAGATGAAACTTGGCAAACAATATTAAAGCAAGCATGGCGGTGATAAATTCAACCAGAGGATATCGTAAGGATATTTTTTCACCACAGTCACGACACCGGCCTTGCAGGATCAAATAACTTATCAATGGGATATTGTCATAGAAACGTATCGGGTGATGGCAATGCGGACATTGAGAAAGAGGTCTTACAATCGAATAATGTTCAGGCAAACGGAAAATACACACATTTAAAAAGCTGCCGATTGCCGCACCGAAAACGAAAGCAAAAATGCTCAACAACATGGCTTTATTCCAATCTTAAGTTATCCGCTACATATAATTAGGGGGATTGCTAGACAGACTTGCTGGACTTCTCAGGAATTGCCCGGCAGTTCTGCTGCCATATCCCGGTACGAAAACGGACTTAGGCCAGTAACTTTGCGTCCCGTCTTTTCAAACGGTTTGCCCTTTTCAAGCTCGTCGCCATTATAGTTATTGCCGGGTTAAAGTCAAGAACAATATCTCATTTATCATATCATTCAACATCTCAACAATAATTTTCTTTACATCCCGGCAAATTATGGAGTATTTGTCTGTGCCATGAATAATGATGAATACTATATGCAGTTAGCTTTAAAACTTGCCCGGAAAGGAAAGGGTTATGTCAGTCCCAATCCGCTGGTTGGTGCCGTAATTGTTAAAAATGGCATTATTATCGGCCAGGGGTATCACAAACTATTCGGCGGTCCTCACGCGGAAGTCAACGCTATTAAAAATGCCCGCCAGGACCTTACGGATGCAACCCTCTATGTCAATCTGGAACCTTGCTGTCACGAAGGGAAAACGCCCCCCTGCGTGGAAAGCATCATCAAAAATAAAATCGGGAAAGTTGTCATTGGCGCTATTGATTCCAATCCACTGGTCTCCTGTGGAGGCTCGAATTATTTACAGAGTCGGGGAATCGAAGTGACAACAGGTATTTTAGAAAATGAATGCCGCAGTCTTAATGAAATTTTCTTTCACTATATGGAAACCGGCATGCCTTTCGTCACAGTAAAATATGCCCAGACATTCGACGGCCGTATTGCCACGGCCAATGGCCAGTCCCAATGGATCAGTTCGCCTGCTTCCTTGAAATTTGCACACATGTTACGCGCCCGACACGATGCAGTTTTAGTAGGTGCGGGAACCATCCTCAAAGATAATCCGGAACTGACGGTTCGCCATATCCATGGCCGTAATCCTCTGCGTGTTGTGGTGGATTCCGGTCTCTCGATTCCGGAAAAATCGAAAATTCTGCAAAACCTCTCCGGAGCTAAAACGTTAATCGCCACCACCAAAACAGCGGAAGACCCGCAATTCCGGCATATTGCTGCATCCGGTGGAGAAATAATAACGATCGATGCTGACAGCCGGGGCCAGGTTGATTTAAAGAAATTATTAAAAATACTTGCCGCCAGAGGAATATCGTCTGTCCTGGTGGAAGGAGGCGCGCAAATTATCACAGCGGTGTTGAAAAACGATTTGGCTAATCGCCTGGTGGCGATAATTGCCCCGAAAATTATCGGGAAGGGAATTGAGGCCATAGGAGATTTACAGATCAACGATCTTAAATATGCTAAAAATCTGTCCTTTCAAAAAATAAAAAGAATTGGCCCCGACATAGTAATTGAAAGCAGGATGGAATAAAACAAAATACAGAAGTCAGGAGAAAGACTTCTTAATTCCGGCTTTTGACTTCTGCATTCTTAATTAGGTTTTCCGCGGCTTTGATACCGTCCAGGGCCGAGCTGATAATTCCTCCGGCATAACCGGAGCCTTCACCACAAGGATAAAGGCCGCGAACGTTTTCACTTTGACCATCACTCGTCCGGCAGATACGAACCGGGGAAGAAGTTCTTGTTTCCACCCCGATCAAATTGGCCTCCGCAGTAATAAACCCCGGCATTTTTCTATTAAATTCATAAATACCGGTTCTGAGCGCATCGGCGACAAATGCAGGAAGAACTTCTTCCAGCGCCGCAGGCTTCGTTCCGGGGCGAAAGCTTGTAGGCCCGGCATGATCCGCCGCTTTTTTTTCCAGAAAATCCGTCAGTCTCTGCGCAGGTGCAGAATAATTTCCTCCGCCTGCTAAAAAAGCCTTCTTTTCCCACTCTCCACGAAATTCCAGGCCGGCCAGGGACTCTTCCCGGCAGGCAAAATCGTCAACCCGGACATTTACAACAACAGCGCTATTGGCAAGTTTTCCGTTTCGCGAGCTTTTACTCATGCCGTTTGTTAAAACATAGCCGGGGAAAGCGCTGCAGCCGATTACTTCTCCGCCGGGACACATGCAAAAAGTATAGACTGAACGATTTAAAGCAGGAATTGCTGCTGTCACAAAATATTCCGCCGGGGGAAGATGAGGATGCCGGGACCACTTTCCGTATTGAATGGAGTTAATCAATTCCTGGGGATGCTCCGCCCGCAGCCCCATAGCAAAAGGCTTAGCTTCCATTCTGACGCCAATCTCCTGCAACTTGCGGTAAGTATCATCGGCGCTCTGCCCGATGGCCAGCACCAATTGATCAGTTTTTATCTCTTCCTTTTCATTTACCACAATAGCCGCAAGAGAGTTCCTCCGGACCAGAAAATCAGTCACTTGTGCCTCAAAGCGAATTGTACAACCCATTGAGGCCAGTTTATTGCGCAAATTGATTACCACCTTTGCCAATCGATCTGTGCCCACGTGCGGTTTGGCATCGGTCAGGATGGCTGATGGCGCCCCCATTTCGACTAAAACCTTTTTTACCCAGGAAGAATAGGGATTTTTGCTTCGGCTCGTCAGCTTGCCGTCGGAAAATGTTCCTGCACCCCCCTCACCAAAGAGCACATTGCTGGAAGGATTAAGAATGCCTTTTTCCCAAAAGGCCGCTACATCCCTGGTTCGCCTCTCTATCGATGTCCCTCTCTCCAGCAGCAATACCTGAAATCCTCTTGCAGTCAGCACATAAGCGGCAAAGAGTCCGGCCGGTCCGCTGCCGGCAACAACGGCGGGAAGTCCGGGTGCAAATTTTTGGGAAAAGAGCGGTCGCGGCAATTGATCTTCCGGTTCTTCCGGTTGAATTCCGTCTGCCGGCTCACAGGACAGTGGAAAATCATCAGCTAGAGTTAATCGGGCTGCATAAACAAAATGAGGCGGTTTATTCCGCCGTGCATCAATTGCTTTTTTGATAATTGTAAAATTTACAATATCTTTTGATGAGATGGCGAGAATTGCTGCGGCTTTTTCTTTTAACTGCTCTTCATCTTCATCTAAAGCCAGTTTAATCCCACTGATACGTAAAACCTTCATCAAATCTCCATTGCAAAATATCGCTAGTTATTATAGGACGGCATAAATTCAATATTATACAATTAAATTAATGGATGTTTTCATGCCCTGGTATGCAGTAAGCACAAGAAGTCGTCATGAATATAAAGCAAATTCCGGTCTTTTACAAAAAAGCATACCGACTTTTTTACCTGAGATGGAAGTTTGGAGCAAGAGAAAAGACCGGAAAAAGAAAATATTTATCCCTCTTTTCCCCGGCTATCTTTTTGTGGAAACACCCTGCCTGGACAATGAAACAAAAATATCCATCCTGAAAACATTTGGTGTAGTGCGAATTCTCGGCAAAAAGGAAAATACCGAACCGGTAGCAGTTCCGGACAGCAACATTGAAGCAATCCAGCGTCTCTTAAACAAGAAAGTGGAAGTATTTTCCCTCCAATATCCTCAGGCGGGCGAACCGGCAAAAATTGTTGACGGCCCCTTTGCCGGGATTGAAGGTATTGTGATCAGCAGCAATGCTGAAAAAGAGCTTTTTGTCATTTCCATTGAACTTCTGCAACGTTCGGTGGCCATAAAACTGGAAGGATTTCAAATTAGCAAAATATAGGCTGAAGACTGAAGACTGAAGGCTGTAAGGGATAAATTATTTCCTTCAGTCTTCAGCCTAATCGCCTTCAGCCTGCTAATTATTCCTTGACTTTATTGTCATTTTGCGTCAGAAAGCCAACTCTGAAATTGCAGATTACTCTGCCGGATTAAAACTGTTTTGGAGATTTATTTTGAAAGGTTACATTAAGATAAATAAAGATTTTTGCAAGGAATGCCACCTTTGCATTTATGCCTGCCCGAAAGGCTGCATTGTTCCCACCAAAGAATATAACTCCCGCGGCTACCATCCTGTTGCCTCTGACGAGGGAAAGGAATGCACCGGCTGTACGTTATGCGCCGTCATGTGCCCGGAAGTGGCAATCGAGGTCTACCGTGAATAAAGTATTAATGTCCGGAAACAATATTATCGCGGAAGCGGCAATCCGTGCCGGGTGTCGTTTTTATGCCGGCTATCCGATCACTCCCCAAAACGAGCTTACTGAATACATGGCGGAACATATGCGCAATGTGGAAGGTGGCGTCTTTGTCCAGTCGGAAAGTGAAATTGCGGCCATTCACATGATCATCGGCGCCAGTGCCACAGGTGCAAGAGTCATGACTTCGTCTTCCAGTCCCGGTATTTCGTTAAAGCAGGAAGGCATTTCTTCCATGGCCGCCTGTGAACTCCCCGGTGTTATTGTAAACATTATGCGTGGCGGTCCCGGTCTGGGTAATATTCGTCCGGCGCAGGGAGATTATTTCCAGGCGACTCGCGGCGGAGGACATGGCGATTACCGGACAATTGTTTATGGACCGGCCACCTGCCAGGAACTGGCTGATTTAACCATGAATGCCTTTGATCTGGCAGATCTTTACCGGACTCCGGTTATGATTCTGGCCGACGGCATGATGGGACAGATGATGGAACCAGTCGTCTTTAAAAAACCAAAGCCACGGCAATACAGTGAAAAATTTATGCTCAGGGGTGCCGGTCAAGGTAAAAGCAAATTTTTCCGCGGCCTCATTCTCGATGCCATCGACATGGAAGAACACAATTGGAAATTAGAGCGTAAATATCAGGTTATTATCAAAAAAGAAACTCTCCATGAAGAATATAAAACGGAAGATGCCGAACTTGTCATCGTTGCCTATGGCACCGCTGCCCGCATCGCCAAGGGAGCCATAAAGCGCCTGCGCGAAAACGGCATGAAGGTCGGACTTTTCCGGCCGATTACCCTTTGGCCTTTCCCGGAATTGAAGCTGAGGGCCTTGTCGAAAAAAGTTAAAAATTATCTGGTCTTTGAATTGAGTACCGGTCAGATGCTCGACGACGTGCGGCTTGCACTCCAGGGCTATGCCGCTATCGATTTTCATGGCCGTCCCGGCGGTGTTGTGCCCACACCGGCGGAATTGGCTAATGTTATTGCCAGGCACTACGAAACGATAGATTAAACTGATTAGGAACAAAAAATATGGCAAAAAAAGTATTTGGTCGGCCGGAAAGTTTAAAAGAAACATATTTTCATTACTGCCCCGGCTGCGGTCACAGCATTGCTCATCGGCTTGTCGCCGAAGTTATTGATGAACTGGGAATCCGCGGAACAACTATTGGTGTTCCTCCCGCCGGTTGTGCCGTCTTAGCTTATAATTATTTTGATATCGATATGCTGGAAGCACAACACGGGCGCGGCCCGGCCACAGCTACGGGAATCAAGCGCGCACTGCCGGATCGTATCGTTTTTTCTTATCAGGGCGATGGAGATCTGGCGGCTATAGGCATGGCCGAGAGTTTTCATGCAGCTAACCGCGGTGAAAATATCACTGTAATTTTTATTAATAATGCTGTTTATGGAATGACAGGCGGTCAAATGGCTCCGACAACGATGCTGGATCAGAGAACAACAACCTCTCCCGCCGGCCGCAATAAAATATTAGACGGCTATCCGGTTAAAGTAAGCGAAATATTTTCCCAACTTCAAGGCACAACTTACGTGGAAAGAGTAACCGTCAATTCGCCGGCCAGTGTTAATAAAACCAAGAAAGCACTAAAAAAAGCTTTTCAATGTCAGATCGATGGATTGGGCTTTTCACTGGTCGAAATTCTCTCACCCTGCCCGACTAACTGGAAGATGACTTCCGTCGCCTCCTGTAAATGGATAGATGAAGTGATGAGCAAGGAATTCCCGCTGGGCGTTTTTAAAGATAACATCGCTGCCGTAAAAAAACCTGCGGAGGCCGCATCATGATGCTCAAAACGATTTTTTCCGGTTTTGGCGGCCAGGGTGTTTTGATGATGGGTTACAGTCTGGCTCACGGGGCGATGAGCCATGGTTATCATGTTACTTATCTGCCTGCTTACGGCGCGGAAGTTCGTGGTGGAACCGCCAACTGCACGGTCGCCGTTGCGGATGAAGAAATTACGTCTCCCGTTTCGTCGGAACCGGACAACCTGGTGGTAATGAACTCTCCGTCTCTGACGACATTTCAAAATAAAGTTACCCATGGCGGAATTATTTTTTTAAATTCTTCTATAATAGATGCCCGTCCCAGCCGCCAGGATATTAAAGTCTATGCTGTGCCCTGCGGCGACATGGCCCAGGAAGTAGGCAATATTCGCGTAGCCAATATCATTATGATGGGCGCGTTCATTAAAAAGACAGGTGTTGTTCCGGCGGATATTTACTTGAAGAGTCTTGAAACCATTATGGGCAGTAAGAAAAAATCGGCAGCCGAAGTTAACCGTAAGGCTTTTGCCGCCGGATATGATTTTGTAAAAGATTAATAAGGATATCTTAACATGGCTGTAAAACAAATTTCCGTATTGTTGGGCAATGTACCCGGTTCTTTTGCCAAACTCTCTCATATTCTGGATTTGGAAGACATCAGCACAAAAGCGGTGTCCGCCGCCAGCACTAAAGAGAGCAGCAGGGTCCGCCTGGTGGTTAACGATCCCGACCGCGCCGCTGCTCTTCTTTCCAGTTATAATTTTAATTTCGAAATCACCGAGGTGTTGGCAGCAGAAGTCCCCCTCCATACCGGCGGCATGAATGCCATATTAAAGCCTCTGTCCAAAGCAGAAATCAATATTCACTATCTTTATACAACCATCAATCGCATAGGCCGGGAAACAATTTTAATTCTTGGCGTTGATAAACTGGACGAAGCCCGGGAAATTCTGGAGCAAAACTGGATCCATTTAATCGACGGAGAAATTTATTCCATTCCCTAGATTGTAAGATTGAACATGCCTGTTTCTTCCGTAAAAGAAAGCGCCATTGCCCAGAGAATGCTGGAGCTGGGAGTTGCCGAAAGTGAAATTGAAGAGACTTTTGTCCGCTCATCAGGACCAGGTGGCCAGAAGGTCAATAAGACTTCATCTTGTGTTCAACTTATCCACATCCCGACCGGACTTGCCGTAAAATGCCAGCGGGAACGATCTCAATCTTTAAACCGCTATTTAGCCAGACGTTTATTGTTGGATAAAATTGAACGTGCCCAAAAAGGCTTTGTGGAAGAAGAGAAAGAAAAGATCGAAAAAATCCGCCGTCAGAAAAGAAAGCGATCTCACCGGGCCAAAGAAAAAATTCTGAACGCTAAACATCAGAGAGCGGAAACAAAAGTTTTACGTGGCAAAGTGGTTGTTGAGGAATAAAAAAAGGGAGAAGAAGTCCATTGTTATTTGCTTCTCCTCCCTTTGATAAAATACCTGGTAACTTTTTTTACATAACCAGCTTAATTAACGGGTTGGCAAAAAGAATAACCAACGCGATAACCAACGCATAAATTGCGACGGATTCCGTCATAGCCATACCGACCATCATGGTTAACATGACTTTTCCCTGAGCTTCGGGGTTTCTTCCAACTGCATTACTTGCGCCACTTGTTGCCTGTCCAAGACCCAAACCCGCACCGACTGCACCGATACCGATTGCAAAACCGGCGGCCAGTAAAGAGCAACCAATGATAATCGCTTTTGTGTAATCAACAGTTGCCGCTACCGGAACAGCTTGAGCTACTTCTTTAGCTGCCAAAACAAACGGAGCCGAAACAATCACTAATACCATCGCCAATACTGTATAAATCAAACTCTTTTTCATTTAAATCCTCCTTAATATAGTATGTAGCTGATTTTTAAATTCCCGGCAATCGTTATACCTGCTTTTGGTCACACCTCCTTTCTAAAATTTAACGATTCGGGTATTGTGGTTTTGCTTTTAGCGGCGCCAAGAAAAATTGTCAAGAAGAATTTCCCGTATTGTAAAAAAAAAGTTACTGCCCGGTTAAGCACTGCGGGCGCGGGCGAGGAGTAAAGCCTTCATATCCACTCTTGAACAAAAACATCCGGCAAAATGAGGAAGCTGGGCATTCCTTTCGGAAGAAAAAGAGTTAAGCCATAACTTGATTTTATTTTTCAGGCAGGATAAAAGTATTCTATGGAAAAATTGACTGCTGCAGAAAAAAAAGTTGCCCGCCTTATTCAAGACGACATCCCTGTAGTGAACCGCCCTTTTCGGGAGACAGGCAAGGCCTGCGGTCTCAGCGAAGAAGAAGTACTCAATATAACCAGACGCCTCCAGCAGGAAGGTTATATCCGCAGATTTTGCGCTATACTGCGTCATCAAAAAGCCGGCTATACCAGAAATGCTTTGGTTGTCTGGTCGGTACCGCCGGAACAGATAGAGAAAGCAGGGAAAATTCTGGCAGCGTTCTCTTTCATCTCCCATTGCTATGAAAGGAAGCCTGCTTTTCAAAATAAATATAATCTTTTTAGTATGCTGCACACGCAAAATGAAGATATAGAATTAATGATCAATCAAATGGCCCAGTCAATAAACAGCCACGATTTTTTAATCCTGGAGAGCCTTCAGGAATACAAAAAAATATCACCGGAGTATTTTTCCAATGACTGAAATCAAAACAAATTCTTTTACTCAAGCCAGACAAGTTATTGCCGGCGGCGTCAACTCTCCGGTGCGCGCCTGGCAGGCGGTTGGCGGCGATCCTCTTTTTGTGAGCCAGGCCCGGGGCAGTAAAATCTATGATGTCGCCGGCCGGGAATATATTGATTATGTACTTTCCTGGGGACCGATGATTTTGGGTCACGCTCACCCGGAAGTCATTGATGCTATTTGCTGCACTGCCCGGAGGGGAACCAGCTTCGGTGCGCCGACAGAGGCGGAAACACAATTGGCGCAATTAATCGGCAAAGCTATACCTTCCATGGAACTTTTACGCATGACCAGCTCCGGAACGGAAGCTGCGATGACGGCAATTCGACTGGCCCGTGGTTACACCGGACGGAATATGATTATTAAGTTTGACGGCTGCTACCATGGTCATGCCGATTCCCTGTTGGTCCAGGCCGGATCGGGAGTTGCCACTTTGGGAATACCCGGATCTCCGGGCGTGCCTGAGTGCCTGGCCGAACTGACCATTAGCCTGCCTTATAACAATATTGATGCGGTGCATGATGCTGTCGAGAGCTATGGATCTGAGCTCGCGGCAATTATCGTCGAACCGGTGGCGGGGAATATGGGTGTGGTTGAGCCGCAAAATGGTTTTTTAGCAAAGCTGCGGGAAATCACGGCAAAACACGGCATCGTTTTAATATTTGATGAAGTCATCACCGGTTTCCGTTTTAATTTCGGCGGTTATCAGGATTTGATCGGAATTAAACCCGACCTGACTTGCCTGGGTAAAATAATTGGCGGAGGTCTACCCGTGGGTGTTTTAGGAGGGAAAAAAGAAATAATGGAGACACTTGCTCCCAGCGGAAAGGTATACCAGGCGGGAACTCTCTCGGGTAATCCCCTGGCCGTAAATGCCGGGTTGGCTACGCTTCAGCTGCTCCAGGCAAAAGCTGATTCCTACGCCGACATTGACAAGCAAGCTAAGCAGCTCTGCATTGCTTTGGAAAAACTCTTCCTTACCAAAGGCATCCCCGCATGTATAAACCGCTGCCATTCCATGTTTACATTATTCTTTCAGGCAGGCCCCGTGAATGATTTCCCTTCCGCAAAAAAATCGGATACGAATTTATTCGCCAGGTTTTTCCAAGGCATGATTAAGGAAGGCATTTGGCTGGCTCCATCGCAATTTGAAGCAAACTTCATCTCGTTTGCCCACACGGATGCCGACATAACTTTTACCATCTCGGCCTGCGCAGCCGCACTAAAGCATCTCTGATACCATTCCCCAATCAAAGATGTTATCGCGGCGGCAATTGAGGCTCCGATTTCAAAAGCGAAGTGCATTAAAGAGGGCAATGGTTACAGGCAAGACATTGAAAGAACTGGATTTTAAAGAAAACAGCGAGCTTCCGGCCGGACTCAGAAAAACGATTGAATGGTATAAAAGCAGGCGCCACATATATCGCTGTTAAATGAACGGCGGTCAGTGTTTTTGTTTGACATTGATCTTCTTTAATGTTAAGGAGCGCTCCACAAAATGAATGATGATATCAGAAATTCTGCCTTTCAAATGGCCTACGCCAGCAGTATCGGCATAGCAATGGTTCTGGCAATTTTCGGATGTCTTATGCTGGGAGTTTATTTAGACCGGAAATTTGATTCAGGTAACGTTTTCACATTACTGCTTCTGGTAATCGGAATTGGCGCCGGCTTTCGCAACCTGTATGTTTTAATTAAAAAAAACTTCCAGGACGAAGAACCTATTATAAAGAGTTTAAAAAGTGAACCACATCGAAAAAGACCTTATCCAGAAAAGAATTGAAATAGCCAACTGGATTTTTTTGGCTGTTCTTTTCATCCCGTCTCTGTTTTTTGCTCCGTTAAAATTTGCCCTTGGTGTCCTGCTCGGCGGCTTTATCTGCATCATCAATTTTCACTGGCTGGGCCGCAGTCTGAGCGGCGCTTTTCAAAGTATGGGAGAGAGCGGCAACATCAAGACGCCGGTCATGATGAAATTCTACATCCGCCTGGCCATTACAGGCATAATCCTGTTTTTATTGATTGCCGGTGGCGCTGTTGACATTATCGGCTTAATTATTGGACTTTCCGTGGTGGTAATCAACATTATTATTACCTTGATTACGACCACTATTTTAAAAAAAAACACTCTTGAGGAGGTTAGTTAAAGTATGCATCCCCTACTCTTTTTGGAAAATCACTATGTCCCCGGACACATAATGTACACCTTGCTTGTGGTGATCCTTTTGGCTTTATTGGCATTTCTGGCCACGCGAAATCTGGACATTTACCCCGGTCGCCTGCAAAATGTCATGGAGACTATTGTCGATGCGATGTATGAACTTCTCAACAATACCATGGGGGAACATGGCCGGAAATTCTTTCCGCTCATCGCCACCCTGGGAATTTTCATCCTGGCATCAAATCTGATAGGCGTCATTCCAGGATTTGAATCACCGACGGCAAACATTAATACAACCGCCGCCATGGCTTTGGTCGTGTTTGTCTCGACACATGTAGTGGGCGTCATGACTCACGGCTTTAAATATTTCAAACAATTCGTCGGGCCGGTTCTGTGGCTGGCTCCGCTGATGATGCCAATTGAAATCATTAGCCATTTGTCCCGGCCGCTTTCTCTGACGGTGCGTCTCTTCGGCAACATCATGGGCGAAGATATCGTGCTGGGCGTTGTTCTCCTGCTCGTACCGCTGCTTGTTCCGCTGCCCGTTTTCGTTTTAATGATCTTTACATCAGTAATTCAAACATTGGTTTTTATGCTGCTGGCAATGATGTATATTGCGGGAGCAATGGAAGAAGCTCATTAATATTAATTTCTTTAACTGCTCAGGGGATGGGGTATAAAATGAGACCACCCCCTGGGCAGTTTCCAATTCCTTTTTATCAATAGCTAATTATCCATAACTTCCAAAGAATCAGCCTGCTCGCAGCCAGCATTCATAACAATTATTTTGCAATAGCAGCATCTGCCGCTTGACAGACGTTCAATCGTAATACTAAAAGACGATTGTTTTATTATTTACGTTTCGTTTTCACTTTTGGGAGGATTTTTAATGCACA
Source organism: Deltaproteobacteria bacterium (assembly GCA_025361065.1). Classification (GTDB taxonomy): domain Bacteria; phylum Desulfobacterota; class Syntrophia; order Syntrophales; family Smithellaceae; genus MVRV01. The sequence goes on along the minus strand of JANYAY010000142.1, from coordinate 11,815 downwards.
GTCTGGGGATTAATATCGGTTCCTCAAATGTTAAAGTGACCATGTTGGAAGGATACAGCATTCTCTGGAGCAAAGTTGAACCACATGAAGGAAATTTTCTTGATACTCTCAAAGAAATTTTATCAGCGAAAAAGATTCCGGCCGGTATTAAAGCGCTGGCCACCGGGACCGAAGGAAGACATCTTTTAAACATTAACAGCGTGATTGAACCAATATGCGTCGAAGAAGCCCTCAGGCATTTAAACTACGAAGCAGATGCGGTAGTTTCCCTGGGCGGCGAGGATTTGGTCGTTTATACTATCGACAATAAAACCAAAAAAATTATTACCAGTTTTTCCGGAAATAAATGCGCTTCGGGCACCGGTGAATTTTTCAAACAGCAGCTGGGCAGAATGGATATGGGGCTGGCTGATATTAATGACATTCCTGCTCACAGCTGCGTATTGAAGCTATCGTCGCGCTGTTCAGTTTTTATGAAAAGTGATTGCACTCACCGTTTGAATAAAGGTGAAGCCAATAAAGGTGATATTGTCCTGTCGCTCTCTGATGTAATGGCCACAAAAGTTATTGATTTCCTGAAAAGAGCCAGAATAAACAAAGGGAAAGTCCTTCTGGTTGGCGGCGTTACCCGGAATCAATACATCCTTCGTTTTATCCGGGAGAGGATGCCGCAAATCGAGTTCATTGTTCCCGAGCCGGCAGCATACTTTGAAGCTTACGGAGCAGCGCTTTTGGCTAAAAATTCCGGCAGCACATTACCCCCCTTAGACAAATTATTTAAACCGGGGAAAGTACAATTCCAGCGCTTTGGCGACTTAAAAACTGCAGCCAGCCGCGTAACTTATCTTTCCTCGACGAGGGGGAAAGTTGTTGCCGGCCGTGAGTACATCCTGGGCGTTGATGGCGGATCAACTACAACCAAAGCCAGTTTAATTGATATGGAAACCAGCGAAGTCACTGCATCCTTCTATGGCCGTACCCATGGTGATCCCGTGAAGTCTCTCAAGAATTGCCTTCACGAAATGAAAAAACAAATTAGAGAAGATATTGGCGATGACCAAATCAGGATAACGCTGGCTTCGACAACCGGATCTTCCCGGGAAATTCTCGGTGTTTTTTTGGAAACACCGGCTGTCTATAACGAAATAATCGCCCATGCGATCGGCACTACTTTTTACAAAGAAGATATTGATACAATCTTTGAAATCGGCGGGCAGGACGCTAAATATGTCTTTTTGCAAAACAAGGTTCCCATTGACTATGCCATGAATGAAGCCTGCTCGGCCGGCACCGGTTCCTTTCTCGAAGAATCGGCGCAGGGCGATTTGAATATTACCCACGCCTGGGAAATCGGTGATATCGCACTTGGGGCCGATAAACCGCTGAAGTTCGGCGAACACTGCTCCGCCTTCATTAACTCCGACATCCGCAATGCCATTTTGCAGGGGGCCTCCCGTGAGGATATCACCGCCGGTATTGTCACCTCCATTGTGTCCAATTATTTAAACAGAGTTGTCGGCAACAGAACCATCGGCAAGAACATAGTTCTGCAAGGCGGCGTAGCCAAAAACAAAGCCATCCCCCTGGCGTTCGCCATGCTGTTAAACAAGGACATTCTGGTTCCACCTGATCCCGAAATGATGGGCTGCTTCGGTGTAGGCATCCTTGCCCGGCAGAAATTGCATGACGGTTTGTTGGCCAAAGCGGCCTATGATATCGACAAGATTATGGCCACGGAAATTATTTATGAAAAAGAATTCCAGTGCAAAGCATGCGACAACTACTGCCCGATTCGCGTTCTGAATGTAAATAACAATAAATATATGTTCGGCGGCCGCTGTAACAAGTATGCCAATATTCGCAAGAAAAATGTTGTCAACGAAACTGAAGTTTATGATTACATCGAAAAACGCAACGACCTTCTTTTTCGCGAGTGCACACCCAATCCCGGCGAGCTTGTCCGAAAAAAAGACTTCGTTGTCGGCGTACCGCTGTGTTTTTCTATTTATACGCTCTGGCCTTTGTATTCGTGGTTTTTTCATTCATTAGGTGTGGAGACTGCTCTTTCGAATAATATATCCCACGAGGGGACGGCGCGGGTGGAAAGCAGCTATTGCTTCCCGGCGGAAATTGCCCATGGGGCTGTTCAGGATATCCTGGATCGTAATCTGGACTATATCTTCCTGCCGCATTTTAAAGATATGGAAAGTTATGAAAAGGATGCCCCCGCCAACCTCTGTCCCATTACGCAAGGGCTTCCCTATTATATAAAAAAGGCATTTCCGGAAATCCCGGAAAACAAGTTTTTACTGCCTGTCGTCAGCTTCATGTATGGTTTGGAAAAGGCCGGTGAATCTTTTATCCAGATGGGCACAGCGCTAGGCTTCACCGAAAAAGAATCGCGCAGTGCTTTTGAAATTGCCAACAAAAAACAGCTGGAATATTTCAGCAAGGCATCTGAGCTGGGAAAAACAGCGCTGGCCGAGGCACGGCTCGCCTCGCGTCCGGTAATTGCGCTGCTGGGCAGGCCTTATAATGCTTTCACAACCGATGCCAATATGGGCATACCACGAAAATTCGCCACTCGAGGTTATTCCGTAATTCCCTTTGACATTCTTCCTTTCGAAGATCAGTCCATCTATCCGAACATGTACTGGTATTACGGGCAACAGGACATGAAAGCAGGCGTGCTCCTCAAAGATGAGGATAATATCTATGTTACCTATATCTCGAATTTTTCCTGTGCGCCGGATTCTTTCATGCTGCATTATCTGAAATGGATTATGGGAACAAAGCCTTTCCTGATTCTGGAAATGGATTCGCACACCGCCGACGCCGGAGTGGATACCCGCATTGAGGCCTTTCTGGATATTATTGAAGGGTACAGATCAAAGATCAGCGGCATCCGTGAAGAAAGATATGACAATGGTTTGCGTTTTATCAATAATCCGGGCGAAGATATTCACATTAAAAATAACGTCACCGGCGAGAAGATACCGATCAAAAACAATCCCCGGATTAAACTGCTGCTCTCCAACATGGGGCGGCTTTCGGCGGAACTGATCGGAGCGTCGATCCGCGGGTTGGGCATCAATGCCGAAACGATGCCTGTGCCGGATATTCACACACTGCAATTGGCACGCAATCATGCTTCCGGCAAGGAGTGCTTACCCTCGCATCTCGTTTTAGGCAGCGCATTGAAGTATTTTTCGTCGGAAAAATACCGGAAAGATGAAATATATATTTTATTTGTTCCCACAACCACAGGTCCCTGCCGGACAGGTCAGTATTTTGTTTTCTATGAAAATCTTTTCAAGGATTTACGCCTGGAAAATGTTGTCGTCTTTACGCTGGATTCGGATAATTCCTACAATGAGCTCGGCGCGGAATTTTCCAAACATGCCTGGTGGTCCATTATTATCAGCGATCACATGAAAGACGTGGAAACATCGCTCCGAACCTGCGCGGCCGATCCGGTGCAGGCAATGGCAGCGTACGACGAACTCTGGCAAAGAATGATCAGCGTCGCCGAAAAAGATGTGACGCAGGTGTTGCCGGTATTAAAAGAAATTTCTAATGAGATTGCCCATATTCCGCTCAAGAAAAAGATGGAAGATTGTTCAAAAGTTCTTATTGTCGGCGAGATATATGTGCGGCGTGACGATTTCGCCGTGGATGAATTGATTGCCCACTTCAGCCGGCGGGGAATCATCGCTAAAGTATCAAATGTCGCCGAGTGGGTATATTATTGTGATTTTGTCCGCAAGTATGAGCTGAAAAAGAAATTGCAGTTAATCCCCTGGTACCGAAGGGCTTTCGCCAGAGAATTTATGGACCTGATTAATTGGAAGATTGAACATGCCTACAAGCACACTGTAGTAAAAAAGGTCGGAGATACCCTCGGCTCCACTAACCTGATTCCGAAAACTCCGCATGACATGACCGAAATTATGAAAAATACCGAGAAACATTTCGTGAGCCATGAACTTTATTCCGAGATAAGCATCTCCAGCGGCGTGGCGGCAACGGCAATGATGGATGGATATTCCGGTATTGTCAATATTTCTCCTTTTGCCTGCCTTATTGGACGCGTAATCGAAGGGCTGTTAACTCCGTGGGCGCGGGAACGAAAGTACCCGATGATTTCCATTGAAATTGACGGCAATCTTCTGCCCCCGAATGTTCTCAATAAGCTGGAAATATTCATGCTCAATGTCCTGCGCTTCCGGGGAAACCCGGATGCAAATACCATAATTGAAAGCGAAGGAGCTCAGACTGTAACAATTGACAGAAAAATAATTCACTAATAGCATTCCGCTTTCTGCGGCTAACTTTGTTAGCGAAGCCTGCACTGGAGACTGTGTCACATTAGCATTAAAACTATCAACACCGTCATGCCGGTCTTGTGACCTTTAGGTTATGGAAACCGGCATCCAGACGTCGTCCCGACGAAAGAGACTGTGTCGCAATGGCAAAAGTGCTATCAATAGTGTCATGCCGATGAAAATCGGCATCCAGAACTCACTGATAATACTGGATTCCCCCGTATCGATTACGGGGCAGGCTCTTCGTCGCGCTTCGCTGGAATATAATCCGGCGTATGCTGGACGGAATGACAAGAACGGGGATTACGACACAGTTTCGAAGGCAGGGTTCGGCTTCTCCAGCGTATGTCCAACGCGTGACCTCGAGTAACCTTCAGGTTATACGCTTCCGGCGCCTCCTCCTCGCCACAGCTAGTGCAGGATAGTTCAACTTACCAATTCCGCTACGCTTCGCTTGCGTAATTGGAGTTTCACTGCCGCCGCGTTATCCTGTGAAAGCGAAATGCTATGTAACTTTGTTAATCTTTCTCATGCAGTAATCTCGCATCGTACAAGGAAGAAAATAACTATGAAAAAGTCCACCTGCCCGGCAATCGTTGTTCTTATCCTGCTTATCCAGGCCACAGTGGCTCTGGGATGGCATGATAAAACTCATCTGGCGACAGCCAAAGTGGCAAAATACCGGATGTGGTACAATGCCGCCGGCCCCGACATCGCGAAAATAAAAGCAGGAGACTCTGAGCGCTATAACCACTGGTACAATAACGACCGGAAATCCGAGGTCACACCGCAAACCGTAACAACCCAGATCAACCGCTATAATAAGTCGAACTTTCTGTTTGATATTGAAGGGCATCTCTATGGTGCGATTATTGCCTCACTGCGGGAATATGAGGCGAGTATAAATTCCGCTACGTATGCCGAATATCATCTTGTCTATTGCGCCCACTATATCGGCGATCTCTCCATGCCTTTACACAACATCCCCTATGACGATTATAATAAGAACCGCCATTCCGTTAACGACGGCATAGTTGAGCAAGAGGTGCTGGAGCACCCCGAAAAAATCGCCCGGCACATGTATAGAATTACTTTAAGAGATGATCATTTTGAAGCCGACCTTACCGATGAAATTGTCCGGATAGCCAACATCTCCCGCCTGCTGGGCTACAAACTGAGTGCCGAAAGTCGTGATCTGACGCCGGAAGAAGCCTATATCCAACTCGGTCACAGCGCTTCGCTCTTGAAGGCGGTGCTGCAACATTATAAGAAATTATGAAAAATAACCGGTAACTGTCCGCTGAAAAATGAAAAAGAAGTTGGAGAAACGACAAATCTTCACCTGCCCGGAGGTGCACTTACAATAATCTCTCTCTGCATATTAAGCATTCCGGGGTTTTTGATTGCCCAATATCCGCTTTTTCTTCCATCGGCCTCCCTTGTAGTAAAGCCAGTTTAGTCCCACAGCCAGCACGCTGCTCAAAAGCATTGCCATCCAGATCCCATCCTGCTTCAAACCCAGGGGTCCGGAAAACCAGTAGGCCAGAGGAATGCGGATGACCATCAGAGCGGTGAAGGAGAGCATCAGCAGTGCAATTGTGTCGCCTGCGCTGCGCAGAATGCCCTGCAGGACGCAAATGACGGCAAAGCAGGGAAAGATAAAGGCCATCCAGAGATAATAATCACGGACAAAACCCAATACTCTGGCGTGTTCAACCGACTGTTTGAGGAAAATCGCGCCGATCTGATAAGGGAAGATCAGCAGCACGGCACTGCACACAAGAGCAATAGCCAGACTGAAAAAAACCGATATCCGCATGGTCTGGAAAACGCGGTCTAATTTCCCGGCCCCCAGATTCTGACCGGCAACCGTTGTCGCCGCAATCCCGATGGAAATGGCCGGTATGGCTGCCAGCATGTCGATCTGCATACCGATGCCGAAGGCTGCGGTCACATCCGTACCGTAATGGTTTACCAGCGCGATAATAAATACGTTGGCCATGGAGATTACTATCATTTGCAGCGATGCCGGCACACCGATGATAAAAACCTCCCGGATGATGTGCCAGTCCACATGATAGTCCCAGTTGCGCACATTAATGTAAGGATTATATTGCACCAGATAAATATAGCCGATAGCACAGGTCAACAAAGACGCCAGCGCCGTTCCCCATGCCGCGCCGGCCACGCCGAGAGGCGGCAGAGGGCCAATGCCGTTAATGAACAGCGGGACAAAGATAATGTTAAATACCATGAGCAGAGCGAGGATTTTCAGCGGGGTGCTGGCGTCTCCCAAACCCCGCAGCATTCCGTTCATCCAGTTGATAAAGAACTGAAACACCAGCGTGGCCATGATTATAGTCAGATAAGACAAAGCCATATCCTGAATTTCCTGCGGAGCATGAACCCATTCCAGCAACTGGCGACGGAGCACAATGGCGATGATGGAAATAAGCAGGCAGAACAATGTCGAGGCAAAAAAGGAATTCGACAGGATTTTCTTGAGCATAGCCGTATCCTTGCGGCCGAAGGCCTGGGCAATCAGAACATTGGTGGCCATACCCAGACCGATAAGAAATGCCGGCATCAGCATGATAATCGGCAGGGAGGCGGCTACGGCGGCAACAGCCTTATGCCCCATAAGCCTGCCGACCCAGATCATATTGATGATGCCATAGACGGACATCAGCACGTTGCCGAGCATGATTGGAGTACTAAAATTTATAACCTGTCGGGTAATGTTGCCTTCGGTAAAATCCTTCACTCTATTCCTTCAGCAGAAGATACACAGGACAAAGCATAGTGAAAAGTATCAGGCATGCCCCTGGCGTAATAATTATTTCTTCTTTAAAATATTTTACGCAGCGATCAAAGCGCTTTGATTTTTAATTTGTATCAGAAATTGACTACCCGTTTCAGGGGCACCGGCGGATAAATTTGGCCGTGATTGGGAGGCATGGAATTATAAACCCAGTCAATATCCAGTGTGCCCAGCTTTACGCCCCGGCAGCGGGAATAGCCACTAAATATCCCCCGCACCAGAACATCCTCCATCTGCATGGTCAGGCAGAAAACGGCGACGGTCATCCCCGGTTGGAGCATCTTCAGTTCAGAACCGAAGGCACCCGGATGAAATGCCAGGCGGCTGCTGTCCGCAGCCTGGCATTGAATAACGGGAATGATGACCGGAAATCCGTCCTCGGCAATGAAGGATAAAAATTTAAGGGAATCAAGCCCGTTAAATATATTTTCTCCAAAATGAGAAAGCACCCTTACCTCGCTGCCTTTTGCGGCGCCGCTTTTGGCCATCTTCGTGAGAACCGCCGATTGGACAACAGACACCAGCGGCAGCGCGCTTCCCCCGGATGTGGTTTCCTTCAGGTCGAAATAATGCACGGTGTTAATGCCGAAATATGTATTGTACCGAAACATGGGCTGCTGGTTGTATATCTCATATTCCGGGCCTTCTTTCTTTAAATGCGTCCAGAGGGCTTTGCCGCGCCAGAGCTTTTTATCCAGGGTCAGGATGGCAAAACCTATCTTCTTGTTTTGCTGCATATAGTATTTGCTCAGGCCCTGGCAGAATTCTCCGACAATGAGCGAATCGTGCCCGGCGGCCATAACTGACGTCAGAAGCGACATGTGGGGAAGACCTTCCTCAGACACAGTGGCAATAATTCCGAGTTTCTCCGCGGGCGCAAAAGCTTTCATGTCCGCTTCCGTAAATTTATTTTTCATGGTCATGACTTTCTTCCTTTCTGTTATCCTCAATAGCCGGTAGTTGATTTGTTCCCTTTTTAAGCATTTCCTGTCGCTTTGTTATTATTCTTTTGCTCCAGTTTTGTTGATCCGCTCCAGCAGACAATCGATGGAGACACACGGGTTCGGGCAATTTGGGCAAGCGTCTCCATCAGAGATCTTTCGGGAAGTTCTTCACAGGCATACGGCCAGTTCATTCCCAGCCGCACATACTTATCCCGGCACAGATTGTTAAAGGCACAGAGCTCCCACCGGGCGACAGCTCCTTCCAGATTTTCTTTTATAAAATCACCGATGCCCAGGATGTTTTCGGAAGAATCCGTCGCGCCGGGAATCACCGGCGTGCGTATCCAGAGCGTTTTGGGGAAAATATGAGTTTTTTTATAATTTGCGGCGAAAATGACATTGGCCAGAATTTTTTCGTTGCCCGACCCGGTAAATTTTTTATGCTTTTCCGCATCGATCTCCTTGAGATCGTACAGCAGAATATCAACATAAGGCAAAAGGCTCGCCAGTAATGCCTGGGATACTTGCCCGCAGGTATCCAGGGCTGTCTGAATTCCCCGGCTGCGGAGTTCCTGCAACAAAGCAAGGCAAAAATCATTTTGCAGGGAGGCTTCCCCGCCGGAAAGGGTAACGCCGCCGCCGGATTGCTCAAAATATGCGCGGTCCTTAACCAGCTCACAGGCCAGATCATGAACATTCCATTTTTTACCCAGAAGTTCCATGGCGGTTGTGGGGCATTCTTCCGTGCATAAACCACAGCCATTGCATACTGACCGGTTGATGACGATGCCTTTTTCAGTCTGCTCCAGCGCCTTTTCCGGGCAGGTGTTTACACAAATTCCACAGCCGATACAGGTTGTTTGTATCCACTGAATCTGAGGCTTTGCGACGATGCTTTCCGGATTGTGGCACCACAGGCAATTGAGCGGGCATCCCTTGAAGAAAACCGTTGTTCTTAAGCCGGGGCCATCCTCAGTGGACATGCGAATGATCTCCAGGATAGTGCCTTTAGTTTTGCTGTTTGTTTTTTGTTCCATCATCGGGGAACATCCTTAAAATTTGCCGTGACTGACACGTTCAATCACTTCGTTTTGCAGCTCCCGCCCCACGGTGGTAAAGTAAGCATTATAGCCGGTAATGCGCACCAGAAGATGCCGATAGTTCTGAGGATGAGACTGGGCATCTTTGAGCATACCGGGATCAAGCATATTGATCTGCAGAGCCGTGCCACCGTTTAGCGTGTAGCCCTTCAGAAATGCCTTGAATTTATCCTTGTGGATCGGATCCCGCAGAATAGAAGGATTGAAAGTAATGGTGTGGCTGGCGCCATTGGGCAGCACATTTAAGTAATCTTCCCAGTCGCCTTTTTTATCCGTCGCTTTACCGCCGAGCACCTTACCCACGGAGTTGGCATTGGCCGTCGGTCCGTTAATATCAGCGCCGTTGGATGGACAGATCGCGTTGGAAAGAAACTGCCCCTTGGCCCTTCCATCAGCGCTTGCCGCCATGATATATCCGTCGCCTGCCCAGTAATTCCAGCTCAGCATTCCCGGACGGTATTTGCGTCCGGTTGATTTTGTGCTATGTCGCCAGGTCTCCTCGCACCATAACTGCATGACTTTAACAGCCAGGGCGTCCGCGGCATCATCGTCGCGGCCGTATTTCGGCGCACGGTTTTTGGCCATGGCCTGCAGCACTTCGTAGCCCTGCCAGTTTGCCTTGAGGGCGGATATTAATTCATTCATGGTGCAGGATTTTTTATCGAAGACCAGATATTTTATGGCCAGCAGCGAATCCACGGTGGTGGCATAGGTAACCGCCTCCAGCGTGGTGAAACTTATTTCCGCCCCGCCCTGCGTAACATCCTTTCCTTTTTCCGCACAACCCTTGACCATGCAGGATAGATAAGGCGTGGGAAAGAAACGGGCACGCACTGATTCCGACGACTCATAAAGATCAACACATCTTTGAATAATATATTTTGTCTGTAATGTATACGCTGCCCAGAATTCCTCCCATGTTTTAAAAGAAGAAGCATCCGGCGTGCGGGGGCCCTCCTGTCCGGGGGCCTCGGTCTTACCGGTCATGGGGTCTGTGTAGGGAAGCAGATCTTTTCCACCGGTCAGCGCCAGTTCCACAGCTTTGAGCAGATTGAGATTGTTGTCCACCGTACCGGAACGGTCATTGCCGACCATCGTATTCTCCAGGCATCCGACAGGAGCATATTCGTGAACATTGTTTTCGCAAATAAGATGGGTCAGGCCCGCTTTTTTGGCCTCGAGCATCATGCCGGCCATGGAGCGTTCATCAAAATTAAGCAGGAAAGGAGCTCCCTGGCTGGATTCTATCATGTCGACCACTTTATCATACAGTTCTTCAGGACTGTTGCGATGCAGCCGCACATTGGGCTTTGGTTCCAGGATAGGCGACATCTCATCAATCACTTCGAGGATGACATAGGTCAGATCATTGGTCAGGTCTTTGCCGCCCACGCCAAGGCCGGACAGGGTGATCAGCTGGCCGAAACCGGCGGTGATGCCCTGATTGCCGTTACGGATCATGGCATCATAAGCAGTGTTGGCGTGAACCCAGAAACACTTCAGAATTTCTTTGATAAATTCCCGATCCATGCCTTCACGGATTGATCTTTCGTAATAAGGATAAAGATACTGGTCAAACCGGCCAAAAGAAACGCCGGCGCCGGGATAATTTTCGTCCGTCATCACCAGCATATGACTAATCCACAGCGCCTGAACGGCTTCCCAGAAATTACCGGCAGGCTCCCACGGCACCTTGCTTAAGATTTGAGCCATCGCGGTCAGTTCATTTAGGCGTTCGGGATTTTTCTCCTTCCGGGAAAGTTCCAGACACAAATCTCTGTATTTTAAAGCCAGGTCCCGGGCCATAGTTGAGGCAGTCATCATGGCTTTGAGCTGTGCTCCTTTTGCACCCTGGCGCTCCTGATTATCCAGAGCATTATAAAGGGATAGAAGATTTGCATACACTCCCTTCCAGCCGATTTTGAGCACGTTCTCATAACCGGGGACAAGATGACCACTTGTGGGCCCGGCATTGCCGTAACCATGATCATGAAACCATTTCATCTGCGCCCTGGCTCCGTTTTTACCCTTCACCAGCCGCAGCCATTCTTTACTTTCTTTTTCATTAAAGCACATGGATGTTTGAATGTTGAACCTTGCTCCCGCCAGCAGATCACCCGGCAGTATTTCCTGCGGCACATGATTAACTATAACCTCCTTCACGAACCAGGCACGCCTTTCAACCTGCGGCCACTGCCAGAATTCTTCAGGAAGCGCGACGGGTCTCGCCGCCTGCAGGTAAGAAGCGCCCAGCGTGTTGAGCAGCATGTATGTTTCCGGCACAATATAAAAGGTCAGCTCATTAAAGACGACGTCCCAAGGCGTGCCGGTAGTCCATGATGTAAACTCATTGTTCCACGCGCGCTTTGTTCCCCGAAAATAATAATCGCGAAGCCACGAGACACGCCCGGATAATCCTTTAGGCTCCTTGATTGTAAGTTCCGGCGCTGCAACGTTTTTCATATCGACCTCCCCTGTAAGAGATGCGTAATGTCAAAATTTCTTTAATATTTTCATTGAAACATCTATATTATTAAGCTGTTATCAGAAGAAAGTTTCCCTCCCCCATGTGAGAGTTATCCATAGCCATGCCTGCGGCCCATCTAGAGCCAGGCAGGTACGGCT
>JANYAY010000141.1 GCA_025361065.1 Deltaproteobacteria bacterium | reverse complement strand
TTTTATGGCCTAAGTTTGCCTGAAATCTTCCGACAAACATTATCGCTATGTCAAATGGCTCTTGCTTTTACTCCCGAACCAAATCCTATCTCTCTTTTCATTTATCCGTGCTAGTTTTCATAAAACTTTTGACACTACCCGAAACTCAAAATAAATAGTCAAATATTGAAAAAACCAGACACTAATTTACCTAGTTTATAATTAACTATTATAAAATTACTGTCAAGTCTTAATCAATATTGGAAATCGATGATCCTGATGATAAGTAAGGCTAAGCCGTTGTTCAAAAACAACATGATTAAAAAATTACATCAACCGGCATAAGGAGCCGTAACGTAATAGAGAAATAGAACAGGTTATTTCGTAACGGCTCCTAAAGAAATAGCTGGTCAAATGTCAGTCTTTTTGTTATGGAAAAGCTGAATTTGTATAAAAAAAGTGTTTTGGCCATCCCAAATTAAAATTGGTTCAATTTCCACCGAGATTAATTCCGAAAACCAGCACAGAAAAGAAGAGATGAGAAATTAAACCTATGAAAAAGGAACATTTACGTAATATTGCTATTATTTCACACGTTGATCATGGCAAAACCACTCTGCTCAATGCCATGTTGAAACAAACCGGTGTTTTCCGCACCAATCAGGCAGTGGAAGATCGCGTTATGGATTCTCTGGACCTGGAAAAAGAACGCGGCATAACGATCACTGCCAAAAATACGGCGATTGAATATAAAGGCATCAAGATTAATATTGTCGATACGCCGGGCCATGCCGATTTCGGTGGCGAGGTGGAACGCAGCCTCAATATGGTTGATGGCGCTATTCTGCTGGTCGATTCCAGCGAAGGGCCTTTGCCGCAGACGCGCTTCGTGTTGAAGAAAGCGCTGGCAAAAAAGCTGCCGATAATTCTGATTATTAATAAAATTGATCGCCCCGATGCCCGCATCGAAGAAGTCATTAATGATTCTTACGACCTTTTTATTGATCTGGGAGCCGAGGAGCAGCAAATTGAATTTCCGATATTATTTACAATTGCCAAGAGTGGTATTTGTCACAGGAAACTGGGAGATGAAAGCGGCGACCTGAATCCGCTGTTTGATACTATAATTGAAAGAATACCGGCACCCGAGGCCGACGATGAGGCCAATCCGCAGTTTCTGGTGACTAATCTGGATTATGATCCGTATGTGGGGCAAATTGCTATCGGCCGCCTCCAGCAAGGCCGGCTGGAAATGAATACCAATTACAGCCATTGCACCGAGGATAAGATTGTCCCTAATGTTAAATTTACGGCACTTTATACTTTTTACGGACTTGCTAAAAAGTCGGTCACCAGTGCTGAGTCCGGTGATATTATTGCTTTCTCCGGGTTGTCGAATGTTACTATCGGTGACACGATATCTTCTTTAATTGATCCGCAGCCCCTGCCTCGCCTGCTGGTGGATGAACCGACTGTCTCGATGATGTTCTACGTCAATGACGGCCCCTTTGCCGGCACCGAAGGAAAATTTCTTACATCCCGGCATTTGCTCGAGCGTCTGGAAAAAGAATCACTGCGTAATGTAGCCATCAAAATCAAGAAACTCGAAAGAACCGATGCCTTTGAAGTTTGCGGTCGGGGCGAACTGCAAATGGCGGTGCTGATTGAAACGATGCGCCGGGAAGGTTATGAATTGACGGTGTCGCGCCCACAGGTTATCACCAAAGAGGAAAACGGCCGGAAAATGGAACCGGTGGAACGTCTTTTCCTGGATATACCGGAAGAATTTGTCGGTAAAATCACGGAAAAATTATCCATTCGCAAAGGACGCCTGGAGAGTCTCGTCAATAAAGGCAGCGGCAGGGCCAGCATGGAATTTCTCATTCCGTCGCGCGGTTTGATCGGCTTCCGCAGTCAGTTTTTGACGGATACCAAAGGCGGCGGTGTAATGAATTCATTACTGGAAGATTACGCACCGTGGTTTGGCCCTATTCCCCAGCGGACGACGGGAGTTCTGGTGGCTGACCGCGCCGGCCGCGTCACTACCTACGCCTGCTTTGCCATGGAAGATCGCGGGGAAATGATTGTCGAAGTCGGCATTCAAGTTTATGGCGGCATGGTTATCGGCGAGCGCAACCGTGTAGGCGATATCAATGTTAATATCATCAAGGAAAAGAAGCTCACCAATATGCGGGCCTCTAGTTCGGATGCGACCGTAATATTGCGGCCGCCGCGTCTCCTTTCTCTGGATCAGGCGATTGAATTCATTGCCGAAGATGAGCTGGTGGAAGTAACACCCAAAAGTGTCCGGTTACGTAAAATGGAGCTGGATGCAACAAAGCGGGCATCTCAGCAAAAAGGTCAAAGAGATATGTAAGAGCTGGGCGAAAAGTTCAATGCCGGGCTGAAGCTATTTATGCCAATATTTTAAAGAAAATTATAATTTGATTAACAAAATATCAGATAACTTTTACTGCATTACCTTACCCATGTCGTTTCGTCTGAATCACGTGCATGTTTATGTATTAGTGCATAATAATGAAGTTGCTCTTTTTGATACCGGCCTGGATATCAGCGGCTCTTTGAACTTACTGAAAAAAGATCTGGAAAGCATCGGGCAGAGCATAAAAGCGGTTCGGGTTATTTATATAACTCATGCGCATGGTGATCATTGCGGCATGGCCGGATTGATAAAAAAAGAATCGGGAGCGATAATTCATCTTTCCTCGGCGGCAGATGTTTCCAACCGGAATTATTCAAACACTGACTTGTTGATTCCCCGGGTGAAGAAATTTTATCAGGCCCACGGCTTGACCTCGCAGGAAGTTGATAAAACGATTGCGGTGTTCAGCGCCACGCGAAATATTGTTGCAGCATTCGAAGGTGATTATTGTTTACAGCCCAATGAAATTCGGGAATTCGGCAAATGGCAATTTGAAGCTGTCTTTACTCCCGGACATTCCAATGGCCATATATGTTTTTATTTTCACAAGGAAGGCATTTTGCTTTCCGGGGATACGGTTTTGCCGCATATAACTCCCAACCTCAGTCCTGATATGTTTGATGAAAATTTCCGGCCGCTCGAAAACTTTTTAAAATCCCTGGATATTGTCGGGAATCTACCTGTGGAGAAAATATATCCCGGGCATGGTAATGTTATGGGAAATCTCAGCGCGCGAGTCCGGGAGCTGCATGTGCATCATGCCGAACGAACGCAGTTGGTCATTAAATGCCTCGGCGCGACACCAAAAACAGCTTTTCAGGTTGCTCTGGGGGTATTTGGCAATGATTTGCCGGATTTTGACAAGTTTCTGGCCTTAAGCGAAACCTATGTCCACTTGCTGGATTTGAAGCACAAAGGTATAATCAAGGAAGAGCAGGATGGTGATATTTTGTTTTATAGATTCAAGGGGAGTGCATAGTAGAAAGGCTTCTTCCCCCTGCCCGTAATTACCGCTTCCCAGGTGTTAATTACAGACGGATCGGTTTTGTTAAGATTTTCGATTTGTCGGCATGGTCTTTTGCGTCTGTTGGGAATAACCGGAAAACAGAGAGATCGTTTTGAGCAAGCAATTACTAAAAGAAATTGAACGCCGCCGGACCTTCGGGATCATCAGCCACCCCGATGCCGGGAAAACGACGCTTACCGAGAAGCTGCTGCTATTCGGCGGCGCCATTCAACTGGCCGGAGCTGTGAAAGCGCGCAAAGCATCCAAACATGCGCTTTCGGACTGGATGTCCATTGAAAAGGAGCGTGGTATTTCCGTCACTTCTTCGGTAATGAAGTTTGAATATGCCGACTGCGAAATCAACCTCCTGGACACTCCCGGCCATCAGGATTTTTCTGAAGATACATACCGTGTCCTAACAGCCGTGGACAGCGCTTTAATGGTAATTGACGGCGCCAAAGGAGTGGAGACGCAAACACAGAAACTAATGGATGTTTGTCGCCTGCGCAATACGCCGATTATAACTTTCATTAATAAAATGGATCGCGATTGCCTGTCGCCGCTGGATATTCTGGCGGATATCGAAGACAAGCTGCAAATAGAATGTTCGCCGCTTTCCTGGCCTATCGGAATGGGCAAGCGTTTTAAAGGGGTTTATAATCTCTATAATAAAACTTTGCATTTGTTCACTCCCGGCAAAAGCCGCCGTTCCGATGAAGGCGTGATTATCGAAAATTTAGCCGACTCGCTGCTTGATGAGCTTCTGGGGAGCCAGGCCGCGGAACTGCGGGAGGAAATAGAATTACTGGAGGGTGCGGCCAATCCCTTTGACCATAAGGAATATTTGAAGGCCAGCCAGACACCGGTATTTTTCGGCAGCGCCATCAATAATTTCGGGGTGAAGGAACTGCTGGATGCTTTTGTTGAGATCGCTCCGGCTCCGGTGCCGCGACAGACAACAACCAGAATCGTTGCACCCGAGGAAGATGATTTTTCCGGCTTTGTTTTTAAAATCCAGGCCAATATGGATCCGGCGCACCGTGACCGTATTGCTTTTCTGCGCATTTGTTCCGGTAAATTCCAGCGGGGCATGAAGGTACAGCAGCATCGCATCGGCAAAGAAGTCAGTCTATCCAATGCCACAATCTTTATGGCTCAGGATCGAACCAATATCGAAGAAGCCTATCCGGGAGATATCATCGGTATTCATAATCACGGCACAATCAAGATCGGCGATACGTTTTCGCAAAAAGAACCGCTCAAATTCACCGGTATTCCGCATTTTGCCCCGGAACATTTCTGCCGGGTGCGCCTGAAAGATCCCCTGCGGATCAAACATCTGCAGAAGGGATTGCTTCAACTGTCTGAAGAGGGTGCGATTCAGGTTTTCAAGCCGCTGTGGGGTTCGGACAATATCCTGGGTGCAGTCGGCATCCTGCAATTTGATGTGACCATGGCACGACTCAAAGACGAATACAGCGTATATGCCGATTATGAAAAAACCGATTATGCCGCTGCCCGCTGGGTGACCTCATCCGATGCTAAAAAAATGGAAGATTTCCAGAAGAAAAACCAGACCAGCCTGGCAATGGATACGGAAGGCAATCTGGTTTATCTGGCCTTGAACGAGTGGCGTCTGGCTCATACGATGGAAGAATGGCCGCAAATCACATTCCTCAAAACAATGGAAAAAAGCTGACCATAACTTCGCTAAGTCATGTTGATCGTGTGGAGCTTCAGCAGGAATTCCTTGAATTTTTCCTTCGTCGTTTCTTTTACAGATTCGAGCCGCACAACCACGGCCTTGTTGTAGAACGTATAGCCATTTTCGATTTTTTCCGGATGTTCCTCATCATCAATGAAATGCTCCATAAACTTCAGAGCGGATTTTTTCGCCTCACTCTCGCTTTCCGCCGTTATGAGGTAATGGTGACGATTAAGCTCCTCATCCTCCGTCTCGCTAATCTTGATCCAGTATTCAGACATATTTTCTCCTATTGTAAACTCGCTACAGTTATTTGATATGCACGATAAGTAAATATCTTGGCCTGGAATTATTGATACAATATCATCTGGAATTAGTCAATTGATGAATAAGCATTGCCCATCATGCGGCTTGATTTTGATTATGAATTCTGTTCTAATAAAACAAAATAACCATCTCCAAACTAATAATTCCATTAATATGACCGTGAATTGTAAAAAGGAGGCAGGAACGTGAAAATAAATCTGCGGAAAAACAAGTGGATCACCTCCTTACTTTTTATCATATTATTTTCTATTTCGGCGACAAACCTTCTGGCCTGGAACGAACATCCATTGGTAACTTATCCTGTGGCGGCTTCGCTTCGGGAAGTTCGTAACGCTAAGCCCGTTAAAGCCGAAAGCCTGGATATGTTTGTTAATTCCGAGGCTAAAAAACTCGCCATATTTTTTGCCCGGGAAGAAGAATGGGCGAAAAAAAACCTGCAATGGTATCCTCCATTGCCCGCTGCCCTGACGTTCAGAGCAAACAGTGATCCGAACAGTGCGGTCTCCCGCTTTTGTCGGGCGATACGGATAAATCCCCGCAGCAAATTGCCGCTATATCTGCAATTTGTCCCCGGCCAGGATGACGGTCGCAGGACTAAGCTTTCCGCCAAAAATATCTCTTTTCTTCAGGACACATCCGATTGGGATAAGACGGTGTTTGTAAGTTTAAAAAATGATGAATTGGTCAGGCCGCTGGATGTTTTAGTCACTGCGTCCGATGACCCTGATCTCCTGGGATTGGATATTGGGCTTTTCACCGACAACAAAACTGATATCGGTAAGATTTATGGATTCGGAGAGCAGCCTTTTGGCAATCCCAATCTGGAATATGGAAGCCAGGCGCCTTTTCATATGGGATTTTATCATGAAGCCTCGATCATGTATACATTGGCGGGATTCCTGAAAAAAACTTATCCCGAGTACCGCATTTATCTTTTTCGGAAGCTTTCGGCGTTTGCCTTTCAGACCGGCCACCCTTACTGGGGTTGGCGATTCATGGGATGGGGATTGCACTATCTGGCTGATCTCACTCAGCCCTATCACGCTACTGTTCTTCCCGGTGTAGGCACCGGTTATGCACTGTGGATAAACACAATCGACATGATCGGCATTTCCAGTCCCAAGGCCAATGCCATCCAGCTTGTGTCCAACAGACATACGGCAATAGAAAAATTTGTTCAGGTGGTTCTGCAAAGGGCATATACTGCAAAGGAAACCAATAATCCGCTTCTGCGTGCATTGCAGTCTGATGAAAAAGCTCCGGTTTATGCAGATACAATGCCGCGCAAAGTAATTGCCAAACTGGCACACGATAAAGCAGAGGAAGCAGATGATGTTCTGGAAAAAAATATGCCTGTGAAATTTGTTGGCGATCCGCAATTTGAAATCGGCACCAGTCCGGAGCGCGAGCAGATAGTGGAAAAAATTCGCACGGAAAAAGGTGAGAAGGCGGTGGACAATCTTGTTAATCTCAGCAAAGATTTATTGAAGCCGCTGGCCATGTATGGTCATAGTTATATCCGGGCGATCCTGCAAGACGCAAAAGAGCTCAAATAAATTATTGTAAGAAAAGTAACTACTTGAGCCTTTTATCCATACCTGTGAAACCGCAGTCCGGTTCATAGCAGGTGACATTGAGAAAAACGCATTTTTGCTGGCAGACGGGGCAGGCCTCCGGCGGCTGCAGTGCAACTATTGTATTGCCGCAATTGCTGCATTTCCATGTATTTTCGGGGATATTTGCGTTTGATTCCGCCATGATTTATTGCCTCCTTCCCGGATTTGACGCTTAATTTAACACAAAAACATCAGGGAACGGGAATATTTTAATTTCCTGCCAAAAGCACATTAATTATTTAAGGTATATCTTTAATTATCTTACCGCACTATACAGCCATCCTGACCTTTACGTTCTCCTCCTGGTGAGGATTCTCCGGAAGACGGGGGCAGGGTGAAATTGATGCCGGGATTGCCGGGTAAAATCCTCGGAGCCGCTGTTAAAGACTCTACATAAACGTACTGGCCGGCAGTGACATTCTGTGTCCCGGCGTTATTTTTGACTTCAATTGCTCCGGCCAGGACAAATAAATACAATCCGTTCGGAATTGATCCGCAGTTGCCATCGCAAATCTTGCATTCGTAAGTAGTGCCCCGGACGCCGGCTATCGCCGTGGGTGTTTCCAGTTTATAGCTGTCCTGATCTCCGCGCTTTCCGATAAATCCGGTAATTGATCGCATTCCTCCTTTGATCAGGCTAAAAAACGCTCTGTCGTTTTTGGGCGCTTCCTGGTTAAAGTTGTAACTCGATACCCGGAATTGCGTATTGGGCCGCAGAACCATCTCGCCGTTGTCGGTAAACTTGATCCGGGCGTAAGTCTTTTTTTCGGTGACAATCGTATCTCCCAGTTCAACAGGGGAATTTATGCTCAGGGCTTTGATTGTTCCATCCGCCTTTCGGGCCAGCAGCGGTCCGCTGGAATGCGTAATGGTCCCCGCTATTAACCCGGCAAATGACTCCGTGCAAAGAATCAACACAAAAGACAGCACCATCAAGCTAATTGCAATATTTCTTGTCCTTGTTGTCCAGTTTCTTCTCATCGGTTCCTTTCTCCCCGCCTTCCTTTTTCTTCTTTTGTTCCTCATCCTCTTTTTTGTCCGGCTCGCTTATCGTTGTCACCGTTGCTATTGTTTCCATAGCTGACTCGAAGGCAACGGAAGTATTGTTTGTGGCATTCGTATTGCCCGTAACGGTCGAGTCTGCGGCAGGAGCAGGTGTACCGTTTAACTGTTGAGCCTGCGATATAGTCCCGTGCGGAGCGCTTAAAGCGGCGCCCGGACCAAGGACAATGCTGCTGCCGGCAGTCAGGATAAGATTTCCGTTGGACGACGCGATGCTGCCGTTGATCGTCAGGCCGTCGGAACCGCCGCTCGGCGCGGCCTCCAAGGCTATGTTGCCGTCGGCGGAAACGCCGCCGGCGCCGATGGTGAGCGGACTGTGGGCGGTTATGGAAACATTGCCTCCTGCTGAGGTAACTGTGGATGCACCGGTAGTAATCGCCCCGATGTTCTGGAGAATGACATTTCCCGTACCGCCGTTGCTGAGATCGGCTACGGCAAGGACACCGGTGTTGTCAATTTCGATATTGCCGGATGTGGTATTGACGGCACTGAGATTGTGCACTGCGGTCATGAGAGGATTACCGCTGCCGATGCCGTTGACTGCGTTGGCGGTAAGCGCATTGGCCATAATGCTGGTAGAACTTCCCATGCCGTTGATAATCGCTCCGCCGGAGTTGAGGGTTACAGTCCCGGAACCGGCATCGATGATCCCGTTTAATGTCAAATCGGCGCCGCTGACGATTTGCGTGTTTCCGGTTGTCGTGAGCCCGGAAGTAGCATTTACGGTGCCGATGCTGAGTCCGCTGCTGTTTGTGAAACTGACCGAGCCGGTATTTCCGGCCAATGTTGTTACTGTATTGGCTGCATTATTCAGGCTGTATGTGCCGCCTGTGCCGAGCAGTTCCAGCCCGGCGGCTGCAATCGATCCGGTCTGGGTTATATTGGCGTAGGCTCTCAGGCTGATGTTGCCGCTTGCCTTGAGCAGATCGGCGATCACTAAATTCCCGGCAGCCTGGGTAATATTAAGGTTGGCTAAAGGCGTTGTGGCGCCGATCGTTCCGCCGGCGCTCTGGCTGAAGCTGTTGCTGACGATCAGCGATCCGGGTCCCAGGATGTCGCCGCTTATGAGGTTCAGGTTATATGCGGTCAATGCGGCGCTGCTGCCGATGGCGAGAGTGCCGCCGCCGGTAAGAGAGAGGGTGGTGCCGCTGCCAAAAAGGCTGGAATTAGCCCCTGCGGTGAGGAAGAGACTGCCGCCGGCGATGGTCAGGTTCTCATTGCTTATGATGCTTTTGGCAAACGCCGCGTAAGCGCCCGGCACTGTAATGGTGTAGCTTCCCGCAGTAGCGCCATTGATCACCACAAGATCACCGGCCAACGGCGCCCGGCCCAGGCTCCAGTTGGTGATGGTGGCCCAGTTATAGTCGGCAGTCCAAAGCCAGGTATCGATGGACGGGGCGCTCTGCCACTGGAGATAGGGATAGGACGTGCCTGCGGTGATGCTCCAGGTGCCCGCGAAATCCCAGCCGCTATAGCTCGCCTGCTGCATCATCTGGACTGTGGTCAGACCCGTACCGCCGGAGCTGGCCTCCTGGCCGGACGTTTCCGTGTCCCAAAAACTGTTGGTAACTGTTCCGCTGCTTAACCCTGCCAGCCCGCCGACCGAGAATCTGCTGACTCCGCTGTTAACCATACCCGCACTGTAGGAATTGGTAATACTGCCGATGCTGGCCCCCACCAAGCCGCCGACATAATTGCTGCTGCCGTCTACCGCGCCTGTGCTGTAGGAATTGCTGATGCTGCCGGCGTTTAACCCCACCAGTCCGCCGACATAATCGCCGCCCGTTCCGCTCACCTCACCCGTGCTGTAGGATCTCTCGATGCTGCCGGTGTCGCTATTGCCACCGGCCAGGCCGCCGACCTGCTCGACGCCACTTACCGTACCCGTGTTGTAGGAACTGTCGATGCTGCCCTGATTAAACCCCGCCAGTCCGCCAACTTCATTGGTCCCAGTCACCGCACCTGTGCTGTAGGAACTGCTGATGCTGCCGCTAATATAATTAGCTCCCACCAGTCCGCCGACAAAGTCACCGGTTCCAGTCACTGTGCCCGTGTTGTAGGAATTGCTGATACTAGCATCAGTATCATTAAACCCCGCCAGTCCGCCGACAAACCAGTCACCGCTGACTGCGCCTGTGTTGTAGGAACTGTCGATAATGCCCTGATTATATCCGGCCAGTCCACCGACGTTATTTTCACCACCACTGACCGTGCCTGTCGCGTAACTGTTGGTTATCGAGCCGTAGTGATTTTCTACTTCACCATCTCCGATGTTAACTACTTCGATACCATTATGCCCGACCAGTCCGCCGACATAATTGCCGGTTCCGCTCACATTACCATTGCTGTGGGAGCTGTCGATGCTGCCGCCCAGATTAAATCCCACCAAACCGCCAATATAATCGCCGCTGCCGGTTACCGTGCCTGTATTGTAGGAATTGCTGATCATTCCATTAGTATGCCCGACCAGTCCGCCTATTCTGAAGTTTCCGGTTACGTCGGCGTTACTGTATGAATCCGTAATAGTTACAGTGCCGCCACCTGTGGCGTGAGCCCGCCCGACCAATCCTCCGACCTCGCTCGTCCCGGTAACTGTGCCGCTGCTGGATGAATTTGCTATCGTGCTGCTGCCGCCTCCGGCTGCTGCCTGCTGCCCGACCAGCCCGCCGACAATAGTGACTCCGGTTACTGTGCTGGAACTGCTGGAATTGCTGATGGCGCCTTCATTATACCCGATAAGACCACCAACATAAGAGGCTCCGGCAACCGCCCCCGAATTGTGGGTATTGCTGATGATGCTAGTGGCATCATTATATCCCGCCAAACCGCCGACATAATCGCCGGTTCCGGTCACCGTGCCCTCATTCCACGAACTGTCGATGGTGCCATGATAATTATAATTATATCCCACCAGGCCGCCAACATACGTGTTCCCGTTCACCGTTCCCGTGCTGTAGGAATTGCTGATACCGCCATTATTCCACCCCACCAGGCCGCCAACATTTATGTTCCCGTTTACCGCGCCCGTGCTGAAGGAATTATTGACGCTGCCATAATCATTCCACCCCACCAGGCCGCCAACGTTCGTGTTCCCGTTTACCGTTCCCGTGTTGTAGGAATTGCTGATACTACTAGTATCATTAGACCCCACGAGTCCGCCGACGTAACCGCCGGTTCCGTTTACTGTGCCCTCATTCCATGAGCTGTCGATGGTGCTGCCTTCATTCGCCCCCACCAGTCCGCCGACATAATTGCCGGGTCCGGTTACCGTACCTTCATTCCAGGAACTGTCGATGGCGCCTGCATCATTATACCCGACCAGCCCGCCTACTTGCGTGTTCCCGTTTACCGCCCCTGTGCTGTGGGAATTGCTGATACTGCCATTATTCCAACCCACCAGTCCGCCAACGTTCCTATTCCCGTTTACCGCACCCGTGCTGTAGGATGCGCTGATTGTGCCATAACTATTATTACCCCCCACCAGACCGCCGACAGAATAGCCGTCGCCGGCACCGGTTACTGCACCCGTACTATAGGAACCGCTGATGCTGCCACTATTATACCCCACCAGACCACCAATAGAATAGCCGTCGCCGGCACCGTTTACCGCCCCTGTGCTATGGGAATCGCTGATGATGCCCTGATTCTCTCCCACCAGCCCGCCGACACCTTGGTCTCCGCTTACTGTTGCCGTACTGTAAGAATTGCTGATGCCGGCACCGATACCGGCAGAATTTACCCCCGCCAGCCCGCCAATGCCGGTGTTCCCGTTTACCGCCCCCGTGCTGTATGAATTGTTGATTATGCTGCTTCCGTAATTGAATCCCACCAGCCCGCCTACATTATTTTGGCCGGTAATATTCACATTTACCAGGCCGACATTTTGAATGGTCGAATTATTGGTGTATCCAAATAGTCCGATCTCATTCGTTGCCGGACGGTTGATGTAAAGTCCGGTTACGGTATGGCCGAGGCCGTCGAAAGTGCCGGTGAATCTTGTTGCACCATTGCCGATGGGCGCAAATCCTGCGGCCCCCCACATGCCGGGATACTTACCGTTCACGGCGGCAAGCTCCGGCCCCAGGTCGATGTTTTTGGCCAGCGTGTAGCTTGCCCCCAGGTTCATCCCCATCAACTGCAGCTGGCGGGCATTGGTAATTGTTGTGCTGTATTCCCAGCGCAGAAAGGGGCGGGTATTGGACATCCACCAGGTATTGGTGAAGTCCCATCCGGTATATGTTGCCTGGGTCATCATTTCGGTGGTTGTTTTCCCCGTGCCGCCGGCGCTTATTGCCTGGCCGGAAGTCGCTGTGTCCCAAAAACTGTTGGTAATTGTGCCACCGTTATTATTCCCCACCAGGCCGCCGTTGTTTCCACTCACCGCACCAGTGCTGTAGGAATTGGTGATAATAGCGGGTCCGTAATTAGTGTCATAATAATTACCCCCCACGAGGCCGCCGACGTTTGTGGACCCACTGACAGCCCCCGTACTGTAGGAATTTGAAATTGTCTCGGAGACGTTATACCCCACCAGGCCACCGACATAATTCCCCCCCGTCACATTGGCTATGCTGTAAGTATTATTAATGCTGCCGTAACCGCTATATCCTGCCAGGCCGCCGGCGTCGTCTCCGCCACTGACAGTGCCCCCGCTGTATGAACTGGTGATGACGCCTTGACTAGTGCCTATCAGGCCGCCGACAGCCGTCCCTCCGGTTACATGACCAATGCTGTAGGAATTGCTTATGTGTCCAAAGTTAGATCCCACCAGACCGCCGACATACCAACTGCCGGCTATATTTGTGTTCAGCAAGCCGACGTTAGTTATAGTTGCAGTCACGGAAACATCTCCGAAAAGACCAATATAATTATTGCTATCATCATTGACGTTGGGGCGGTATATGAACAAACCGTTGATGGTATGGCCGAGGCCATCAAATGTGCCGGTGAAGGGGGCGGAATTGTTGCCTATCGGCACAAAACCGGTTGCGGTCTTCCACATTCCGGACGCCCGCGTAAGTTCGCTCATGTCGATGTCACTACCAAGGGCGTAGCTTGCACCAAGAGTTGTGGCATTCATGCCCATCAACTGCAACTGATGGGCATTGTTGATTGTTGTGCGGTATTCCGAGCGCAGGAAAGGACGTGTATTTGCAGGGGACATCCACCAGGTATTGGCAAAATCCCATCCGGTGTAGGTTGCCTGGGTCATCATTTCTGCAGTTGTTTTTCCCGTTCCGCCACCGCTTGTTGCCCTGCCTGAGGTCTCGGTGTCCCAGTAACTGTTGGTGATCGCGCCGCTGCTATACAGCGCGATCAGTCCGCCGAGGTTTGTCCCGCTGACCGCTCCCGTGCTGTAGGAGTTGCTGATGCCGGCAGCGATATTACACCCCACGAGTCCGCCGGCATAATTACCGGATACCGCCGCCGTGCTGTAGGAATTACTGATGGTGCCGCCGACGTAATTATTCCCGACGAGTCCGCCGACATAATCGTTGCTGTTTGTTACCGTGCCCGCGGTGTAGGAATTGCTGATGCTGCCTTTATTACACCCGACGAGTCCTCCGACTTCCGTGCTCCCTCCGTTTACTGTGCCCGCGTAATAGGAATTGCTGATGCTGCCGTTGGTATTATTCCAGCCTGCCAATCCGCCGACATCGTTATAACCGGTGATACTTCCATTGATTACCCCGACATTCCGAATAATACCGGAGTTGTAACCAAATAGTCCGACATAATTAGTTCCGCTCAGCCGGTTGATTATGAGGTTTGTGATGACATATCCGTTTCCGTCAAATACTCCGCTGAAGACCGGGGCTCCGGTGTCGCCGATGGGCAGGAATCCTTTCCCGGCGTTCCAGCCCGAAGTGGCGCTTGCGTCGATGTCTTTACCGAGGGCATACGTCCCCGAGTGGTTTGTATTCATGGCCTGAAGGTCGGTGACGGAGTTCACCAGCATATAATATGTGCGTTTGCCGGCATCCGCGGTGATTTTGGTATTGTATATTGCATCGTTGGTAGAACTATAGTTAGTCGTATTATAATAGAGGGAAACAGGGGCGCCTTGTCCAGGAAGCATATAAACCAGACCGCTGGCGCCGAAGGTTACAGTGCCTGCGCCATTGCCATCGGCATCCGCCCGCAGTACGAGCCCGCCGGGCGAATAAGATGATATGGCGTCATTCACGTTGATATCGTTGTGTGCTTTCAGGGTGAGGGTATGACTAGTTTCCCAGGTCACAGTATCGTTGACCGTGATGTTTCCGGCCTGCGCACCGGCGCTGGATGTCGCGATAGTTACATCTGTCGAATTAAGCTGACTACTCAAGTTGCCGCCGGTGATGTCGACACCTATGGTATAGTCCGTCGGGTCAATCAGCCAGGTTCCGGTTTTGCCGTAAGGCGCCAGGGTAGTGATTGCGGCGTCATTCCCAACTTTTACGTGGGCGGCCGAAGTCTCTATAAACCCGCCGTCCCCGCCGCCCGGCGCCGAGGCGTCGAGCGCGCCGTTCACCGTGACGGTTCCGTTATCCATGCCGCCCAGTATCTTGATTGTGCCTCCGCCTTTGGCGCTGGTCGTGCTTCCGGCATCGAGGTTGATATCCTTTGTGGCCTTGAAGTAAATCTTCCCGTTTTCCCCGACTACGGCGCTGTCGGCGCTGACCAGGCCTTTTTGCTGGATCAGTCCGCCGTAAATCCCTATCCTGCCGCTTTGGGCCATGATCTGACCTAAATTGACCGCCTTGTTCTCCGGAGCGCTAACTACAACGGATATATCCGGATTAAAGGAATCAACCAATTGGACACTATGGCCCGCGGCCAAAATAATATCGCCTTTTGGTGAGTTGATGATCCCGCTGTTTTCAATATCCGGCGCGATCAGGTATACCTTCCCCCCCGCGGGAGTGGTAATCGTTCCCTGGTTCTTGATTTGTCCCGCCAAAGCCCCGTCGGTAAAATTGTATTTGCCGGCTAAAAAGTCCTGGTTGCTTAAGTTCAAAGTCGAGGCAACAAGCCCGTTCACATTGATCTGGGCGCCCTGGCCGAAGAGGATGCCGTTGGGGTTAATCAGAAAAACCCTGCCGTTGGATTGCAATGCGCCGAGAATCGCCGAAGGATTCTGGCCGATTATCCGGTTTAAGACGGCGCTCTGGCTGCTTTGCTGAATAAAGCGGACGGCTTCATTGGAAGCGATGGAAAATCCCTGCCAGTTGATGATGGAATTGGGGCTGTTGGTAACGGTCAGGGTGTTGCCCTGGGTATTGATGCCGACGTTGCCGCTCGCTACCTGAGCTCCATAAGGATTGGCCAATGCCGTCTGTGTACTGAAGAAAAGCAATACGATTATCGCAACAAACTTATTGGCTATCAGGAAAAGCCTTCTTTTTTTGCTCCGATTTGCTTTCATATTAAGCTCCTCATGGTCCCGGGCGTAATGTCAAAATTTCTTTAATATTTTCATTGAAACATCTATATTATTAAGCTGTTATCAGAAGAAAGTTTCCCTCCCCCATGTGAGAGTTATCCATAGCCATGCCTGCGGCCCATCTAGAGCCAGGCAGGTACGGCT